>NZ_NFIA01000012.1:0-90708 GCF_002159375.1 Alistipes sp. An54 | reverse complement strand
TACAACCTGATTGTAATTGACTCCGATTTTACGGTATAGAGCATTGTGGGAGGATAGAATGGTTGCAATCTCAGTCACACCTCGATCCATTTGGATGACGCGAAATGTTTTGTCAAAGACCTGTCCTTTGATGAAACGAGCCATTGAATGCATACCGGATTTTTCGAACATGGTCAGGAAACGGGCGTATTCTTCGTCCGTAAATCGGACCATGACGCATTTTTTTGCCGGATCGGCTTTGGGAGGCCTACCCGGTTTTCCTTGTTTGCTGCGAGAAATAAGGTCTTCCATAGCATTCAATTTTGCATGGAGGAGACGAAGCTCCTCTGTGTTTAATGTAGACCGATATCCAGCAGGCTACAATGATCTGTTTTTGCCCTTCTGTCTGTGCGGAGGGGGAAGGATTCGGTCCGGTCATGTTTCACAAGGCAAAGTTACCGAGAGGAATCATTGGTTGTATAAGGGTACGCGACGCCAACCACTGCCACACCGACGCCAACCACTGCCACGGACAGAATATAGCAGGTAGTTGGGGCAGGAATGTTTACGAATTGAGTGTTGAAGACATGCCCGAGAGGAAAAGTTTCTTTCTGGGTAGTCTATGTCTTTGCAATTACTCAAAAAATAAACTCGATAAATGGAGTGCAACCTACTTTTCCTCCACTGACAGCAATGGTTTGGTCATATTTGGGTGTGCCCATAAGCAGGTTTTCCAGCGCATTTTGTGCACAAAAGAATGGTCCTTAACCGCCGCAAATCATGGTAATAATTGACAGAATTTCTATGGAATTGAGCGTGTGAGAAGGCCATTGGGACGGCTAATTCCATTGTTTTACTTGCTTATGTGTATGAAGAAAGGGTCGTGTTACGGCCTCGATTTGAGATGGAACAAGCCATTGAATGTTCGTCATATCTCGTGATTACAGTCAGAAAACCGGTGTGATTTTCATCCGAGAATCGAAACATAATATCCCCATTTGTCGGAGCAGCCTTTGAAAGTCTGCTCCTTTTCTTTTGCCCGTAGGATGCAATTATGCCTTCCAAGGTCCCCATTTTTGAACGAAGGGTGCCGGAAACCCTTCGGCGGTTAAAATCCGGTCTCGGCACATGGGGTGCCCTGTAAAAAACGACGACTTCGGAGGAGTTTTCCACCCCCTTGCGGGCAAGCTGTTTTCTGTTACGAAATCTATTTCGCGTAACGGAAAACACAGCTTGCCGGGGGCAAAACATATAATGTTTCTGCCCCCCAAAAAACGGGTCGAATATCACGTCCCGTTCCCACTTGTTCGCCGGCCAATCTGAAGAGGCGAACTGCCCGTTCCCGAAGCCGACATCGGGAACAAAACCGATCAAAAAAGGAAGGCCTGCAGGGCGTCTTCTTCAAAAAGGCCGACTGACTGATTGACGTCAGTACTGACTGAAGTACTGACTGAAGTCTGACTGACTGAAGTACTGACTGAAGTCACGGTTTTGCTGTTTCGCTGTTGTGTTGACACACTGTTTTGTTGTTTTACTGACGTACTGTTTTGCAGGCTCTCTGTTTTATTGTTTTGCACATATTGATTTGCGGATAACAGCTGGGTACATAGGGCTGGAGCGACAACAAGGCTTCGGCCATTGTCCTCATTCTTGCATCGGGGAGGGTTGGGCGCCGCGCCAATGGCAGAAGCTCGATAAATACACGATAGAAGCCGCAGAAACAGGCCGCACACCTCAAAAACCACCGCAGAGCATAACTTATATCGTCGAACCTCATCGCGGCTCAAACGCGAGAAAAATGGGCAACAAATTAATCTTAGGCGGCAGCGGGGATCGAGACCTTTGGATGAAAGATGGGCCGGGAAACGGGGACCTCAACACCCAGCCGAAGCATGGTTTTTCTCCTTTCCATCGGTAGCATCTTCAAAAGCGGGCCGGAGCGAATACGACAACCTTTTCCGCAAGGAAAGGGCTCCACCGAAAGAGGCCTTTCACTGCGGAAACCCCATTGGGGCCTGAGGTTGGCATTTCGCTCCGGGCCCTTACCTTGCTGCCGGATGAACAGGAGCTAAACTCACAACCGCCCGTTGTCGTTCCACTCGCCGAAGAGAATGCCTTTGCGTGTGTTTTCAAGAAATTTGTCGAGACGCTTCCGAAAAAGTTCGGGCAGGTTCTTTTTGATCTGAATCGTATCAATCCGCACCCGCTTGTAAAGGTCCGGCAGGCGGCAGAAGTTTTCCCAGAGAACAGGGTCAGACTGCAACTCTTGCAAAATATCGGGATCAATGGAAAATCCGGTTTCGCTCATATCCGGCAAGACGGCCCGCCCCGCATCGGTCATTAAACCCAGCCGTTCCATGCGACGGCATCGTTCCTTGTTCAGTTCCGACCAATTGCTGCGAGGTTTCCGAGGACAAAGTTTTTGAGCCGTCACCTCCTCGGAGATCTTTTTGGTTGTGCTGTCAATCCAACCAAACACAAAGCCTCCTCCACAGCATCGACATACCAGAAGGTATCGTCATCAACAGGACGACCCCGCTTGACCACCACCCAGCATTCCATCTCCTTGTCGTGGTTCTCCTGAAGCCACTCGCGTAGCTCCAACCTCGATTTGGCATCTAATAAATTATGAATCTCCATGATCTTATGCAGCAGTCTGTTCCAACATACAAAATTACGCAAATTAATGCGAAACGAGCACATGTAGAGGGCTACAAAAGCGGGGCAAATCCGAGAAACACTCTTTTCCCATCCATTGAAACTTTATTTATATATCCAGGATGGCTGATTTTGTTAGATTTATCTTAATTTTGTATTCATCGATATTCGGGAAACACGCCCCACAATCTATTCGCTTTGCTTATGACTCGTTGTCTATATCTCGCCACGATACACGAATTTTTACAGCAGTCTCCTGAAGCTCTGTTGGGAACTTTCGTGAATAACTATCACGGAGTTGCTATGACCACAACCAATGAAGCCTGGACCGACGAGATCCACATCATGCAAGAGGTCCTGCTACCGTGGAAGGATGAAGATGGACAGATCATTTTCGAATACGACATTCCACGACTCGGAAAGCGAATTGATGTCGTTCTGCTGCTTCGTGGGCTTATCTTCTGCCTCGAGTTCAAGGTCGGAGAACGGGAGATGCTTCAGTTGAATATCGAACAGGTCCTGGATTATGCCCTCGACCTGAAGAATTTCCATCTGCTGAGTCAAAACAGAACCATTGTCCCGATTCTCATACCGACTCGACTCCAAAGCGGTTCAAACGAGTTTCGGCCATCGGTATATGATGATTCCATATACAACCCTTTGGTGACGGGAGCCAACGGACTTCAACAACTCATTGCGGATGTTCTGGCACATGCTGGAGCCACAGCGCCAGATCCAAGTCTGGGAGCCGACTGGATCATCAGCCCCTACTCACTCACTCCGACTATCATCGAGGCTGCCAAAAGGCTCTACGAGAACCATTCGGTAGAGGACATTACCCGCCACGAAGCGGACAAGGTATCGACAGATCGCACGATTGCATATATCCTCGATGTGATCAAGACCAGTCGAGAGAAGGGCGAAAAAAGCATCTGTTTTGTTACGGGCGTACCGGGAGCCGGGAAGACGTTGGTCGGGCTGGATGTTGCCGTCAAACAATCCTACCAGAATGGCGAGAAATTGAGCGAAGACGAAGGGGCCGTCTATCTTTCGGGCAACGGGCCGTTAGTCGCGGTGCTGACCGAGGCTCTGGCCATCGACAACCAAAAGAAGTGCCAAGCTCGGGGCGAGAAAAAGAACCGGTCGGATTCGCGAAGGGAGGTTGGAAAATTCATCCAGATTATCCACCGCTATCGGGACAACATGCTGGCCAAGCTAAAAACTCCGATTGAGAATGGCGTCCTTGAGATTGATCCCAAGAAAGCGATCAAGCTTGCCAAAGCCGGCTATGGCGAGGTGGAACATGTCGCCATTTTTGACGAAGCGCAGCGTTCATGGACCCACAAGCGGCTCGCAGATTACCTCAAACGCGGAGGAACCTACGGCAACAAACTCAAGATCCAGAATTTTCCCTACTCCGAGGCGGCCTTTCTCATTTGGTCGCTGGATCAACGGGAGGATTGGGCAACGATTGTATGCTTGGTCGGTGGCGGGCAGGAGATCAACACCGGGGAGGCCGGCATTTCGGAATGGATCAAAGCCCTCAACGAGAAATTCACACACTGGAGGATCTACATCTCCGACAAGCTAACCGAGGCGGAATATGCAGAAGGGCGGGTCAATGAACTACTGGCCGGTAATGACAAAGTGACCTTCTCGCCGGAACTCCATCTGGGGGTTAGCCTGCGTTCGTTTAGAGCCGAGAACCTCTCCGCCTTTGTGCACGCCTTACTCTCCTTCAACCCGGATGCCGCTGCGCTGTACGACACAATCAAAGCGCACTATCCGATTGTTCTGACCCGAGATATGACCAAGGCAAGGACCTGGCTACGCAAGAACACCCGAGGCTCACAACGCTCCGGAGTTCTCGTCAGCAAGACTGCCGCACGTTTTAAGCCGTTGGCCGTCGATGTTCTGGGTCAAGGCGATGAAAATGCTGTCCACTGGTTCCTGGAGGATAAGACTGACATCCGCTCTTCCAACTACCTCGAGGATGCGGCAACCGAGATCCAGGTACAAGGGCTCGAACTGGATTATACCTGCGTTCTTTGGGATGCCGACCTGCGCTGCGAAAACGGAAGCTGGCGATACTTCAATTTCAACGGCCGAACTGCCTGGCGCGAAGAATCAGGGCAAACCGAAAGCAGCCTCGAACGAAGAAAATACATGTTGAATGCCTACCGTGTCCTCCTAACACGCGCCCGTATCGGCATGGTCATTTGCGTTCCAGAAGGCAATCCCAACAAGACCGTCGATGGATTCCCTGAGGATGCAACCCGACTCCCAGAATTCTATGACGGCACCTACAAATACCTCAAGTCAATAGGGCTGGAGGAAATATAAAATACATCGCCACACTTTTTCATCGATCTTATGGAACTGATCTAAAAGATATAGACAAAAGCTTTTTGTATCAAGGCTTTACCATCCGAACGGCATTACTCAACCAGTTTATTGAGCTTTTCGGAAAACTGGCTATTGGTGAGACTCGAAAAATATCTATAATGTGGGATAATCAGCTCTTCACAGATATAGATGTTATCAATCAAAATTTCAATAGAGAACGATATCCCAACCATCCTGAGATGTATCAGGTGAGGTATAGTCCCAACCACCCTTTTGCCAAGGCGATGCGTCTTGCTTTTCCGGAGTTAACACAATACCTTGAACAGCAGCTGGCTCTAAAAAAAGAACTTACTCAACAAGGGGGCAAGACACACAACATTCGAATTCCAGACGAACTACGAAGTTCTATTGTGTTCTATGCGACTGCGAATAAAGACATCTGGGAGGCAGTTTCGATCCCCGCTCATGAAATAAACCAAGCTAAACAAGAGCTTATAGCTCATCCCATCGAAGAGTCGCTGCTTGAAAGTTTATTATTGAATGACGAAACAGCCCAAATTATCGAGAGGCCACATTTAGCAAGAATCAGAAGAATAGATAAAAATGTCTGCCTGAATCTCAAGAAGCTGTATGGGTATCGCTGTCAGATATGTGGCCAACTCATTACATTACCCTATGGAGGACAATACCATGTGATTGATGCACATCACATAGATCCTTTTAGCACCTCTCTCAATAATAAATTTTAGCAACATTGTTATTCTATGTCCAAATCACCATCGAATCATACATGCCTATAATCCCCATTTTACATCCAAAACCAAAGAATTCGTCTACGCAAACGGATACAGAGACAGATTAAGCTTGAATCTACATTTATAACAGGCACAATTCATGAGGCTACAATAAGTGATCTATTTCATCGCTGATACTGATACAACTCGAAGCCTGAATTGTAAACCAGACTTGGATAAGGTAATTGGACGTTACATTGGTAAGTGTATTTTCGATAGATGGGATGCATACGGAACCCTTCTTTTGTCAAGTCTCGACGAACGGCAAAATAGACTGTCCCGTGCGGAGCTAACAAATGGTCTATATCCATCATAACCTCGGCCTGTGCATAAGGTTCCAGCACGTTCAAGACATAAATGCACATAATCGTATCGAATTCCCCTTCGGGGTACTCCGGACGATAATAGCAATCATACCCCGTAATATCATGTCCCTGCCGTCTTAGTTCATCCGTATCGAAACCGAGGCCACATCCAAAATCGAGAATCCGACCCTTCAGCAAATCATGCTGAAGTAGATAACGAGCCGGAGCCGACAACCGCGACCTCTTGATTGCCGTAAGATAGGGATGATTTATCTTTACAGGCTCCATAAATTGACTGTTGGTCCGTCCTTATTGAACACTCTTATAGACCGCTATCATCTAAACGTACATATTTAGCCAATTTTATTCCCTTTCGCAACTCTGTTGCATAAGCTGTTCCCTTTAATTGTGATTTTTCAACAATATCATTAGGGCTGATATGCTGCGCTTCAATTATATCAGCATACTTGATACCAAAACATTGAACCAACGCATTACACTCTTTACGCTCCTTGCCTATTTCATAAAAGGCATCTAGGGCCTTAGCTAAATCACAAATCTCCATAATATCTCAATATTTCCAAGTTTCAAATCCCATATTCAACGCAATCTGGTGCATTGGAGTAAATGTCTGGAAGAAACAATCCATCAGATGCTCCCGATCCATATTGACAATTTCTTGAGGAGTATGCCCCATAGAAAGATAATCTTCCAATAATTTGCTCTGTTTCCCTATTTTCAGATTGATACGTAAAGCTTCTTGATGAGCTTCAGCCAATTTCGGGAGATATAAATCCAAATCGGGCAAACGATTACTTTTAGAGCTATTAATACTTGAATCGGCAGGGATGAGATTCCAAAGCAAATCATGAGAAACGAAACTCCATGGAATAAAATGATCCAACTCATATGTGTGTTCGTCCAACAGAGTCCCTGTATACAAGCATCTGACTTCCAACCCATTGCTCATGGCCGTATTCCAAAATCTATGCTGAGCTAATAATGAGTTACGCTCTTCCCTTTTGACCAACTTATTGGGGATATTCGGGACATTCGGGTTTCTCACCTGTAAAAAGCCAGTTAATCCCCAATATGCAAAAGCGCACAAAATATCGTAATTTTCGCTCAAATAGTCCTGCCATACTGGATTCAGTTCGATCCATAACGTTCCATGCTCTTTCTCCAGTTTATAGAGGCATCCGTTCTCGAACGTTTGGGATCGAATAACGATTTGACGGTCATCAGACGTATCAATCCACGGACGCAAAAAACGAAACGGAACGTTCATTTGCAAAAAGTTTAACCGCTTTCGGACATCAGGTCGTTGAATCAGCTCTTTCAACAAATCCGTCAGATCACGGACACTGATATTGATGGGAATATTATACTCTTTTTGCAAAACCAAGATCGCCTCATATAGAGATTCCGACTTCCCAAACGAAAGACGAAAATAATTCACCGGATACCAGGCATTTGCCACCATTGTAATCATAATCTCCCAGACATTCATCCTTGTTTTTCCCTGCTTCACAAACAAGTCGAGTATGCCAAGGAACCAATAATATTTGTAGGTTGCCACGGTCTTGTCAAAAACTCGGTTCAAATATCTGGTTGTCAATATGTCGGAATGCGGGATTTGCATACAAAAGATTTAATTGCCTTATCTACAAAGATAACGGAATATTTTCAGTCGCCAATTTTTATCTTTTGAAAAATCGCCATATCATAATTTAGTGATACAATATTCGAGATCATAGGAATACCATCTCTACATCATTCTATCAACCCTATCAAAACAAATAAAGAACTTGGCTTTCTCCTATACGCCCCCGCATAGAGATAAGCCAAGCTAACAATTACCACGAATCCACTAAGCGATAGGTTTAACCTGCTCCTCCGGATGCCATTCTGCAAGTGAGATAATTGCCTGATATTGCTCCTTGGTCAGAACCGAATTAGAATCGTCCGAACATTCGTATTTCCACGGCAATTCGTATACAGTGCCCTCTTCCTGATAGCCCATATAGTTGTGAAATGAGCTGGGAATCAGCCGCACCCAATCCTCCTCCCGCAGGATTCGCAGAAGCCGCTCTGCATCGTATATCAATAGCGGCACTCCGGCCTTATACAGGGCGGTAGCCACCTCGATAGCTAGTCCGACATTCGCCGAATAACTGTTGGAGACAACAATCATCCAGCCTTGCTGACGCTTGTTTGAGGCAAAGATATTCAGACGCGAAAGTCCCAGTTCTCCATAGTGGTCCGTTGCAAACCGTATGAAATCCTCCGTACTGTCAATGTCGTACAGGGTCTCCACATCCACAAACTTCATCCGCTTGTAGTAAGCTACATCCCGCAGCTCTTCCGGGACATCCTGCGGATCTTCATAAACACGTCCGCTGGCGCCCCGTTTCCGATAGTAAGCCTCATACGCCTCGTTAGCAATGCGGTAATAGGTGCAATACAGCCGGATAGTCATGGTCTCCAAGAGAGGCATGGAACGCTCGTGCATCGAATCTTCCAAAGCCTTGATGGCCGTCTCCTTATCTTCCACCTCAATTTTGCAATTCGGTACTATACGATTAAGTTCCTTTTGTGCGATCCGTCCTGTACGTTGCTGGTACGGAAGGTTGTGCGCCACATAGTCATTGAATCTGTCGAGATCCGCAACAACAACATCAATCAGCCGTTGCAGATAGTCGAAGAGACGTGTGAGAATATCCCCGAACCACGCATCATCGGGGCCCCATCAGCACAAGCAGGACAGTTCGTGATGATGAACATGGTACGTTTCCGGTCCGTAACACGAAGCGACCGGGAATCCCCGTATCGGGTCGAGGCGACATGGAACCACCGTGTCTCCATCGGGTTGAATGCAAGCCAATCCGCCAAGAACGCCTCCCGGCTGTCATATTCCCCCGAAGCAATCAACTCCTCGGCATCGCCCCACTCTTCCGGCGTAGGCCGCGGCACCTCGATATAGAAACCCCGATACTCATCGTCACCCATCACGGCCAGCCGTTTGAATTGGCGCTGTATATCAACCAACCGTTCCAGCAAACCGCCGCCAACGACAATCTCCCAATGCTGCCTGTCGCCCAACATATCCAAGTGAGAAGTATTCAGGCCAACCTTCTTCGCCAAATTGGCAAGGAGCTTTCTATCAATGCTCATTCTTTTGTTCATCTCTTTAAGCTCATTAAATCTCAATAAACTTTCCCGGATCAAACCCGTTCATCAGGTATTCGTTCTCGATGACATATCACACCTAAATCAAGATCGCTCATATATTGTATCATCATTTACCATTCTCCTTTTCTTGATTGAAACATCCAAAAACAAAAACCGTCGAAAAGTTTGGTGAGGACTCTCCGACGGTTTTCATTTATCGCTTCAGCGGGATACCAGCACATCATCGTATCCCCGATGGTTTATCAGACGCTCGTCGGAAAATGTCTCCAAAAGTATAGAATGCTCCAATGCCCGAAGTATGGACACACAACAATCTCTCAAGGCATTTTATGCCTCGATCCAATACGGTGTTTCTGTTGTTCATTCTTCTTTGCAGCATTGTAAGCTTTATGTTTTTATTCAATTAGAGAAGCAAAGTTACGGATTTTCTTGAGGACCAGCAAATTTCTTTTATGAAGGAACAGTATATTAAGAGGTTGTCATTGAGACACATTATCGTACCAATCCCCAACAACAAAGCCAACTGGCGCTGCCCATAGTGCAAAAGTGCAAGTGCAAATCGATATGCATTTACACTTTTCTGCGACTGTCGGCCGACAACTAGTCACACACCTCCGTCCAGTATTTCTAGCATTGGTATCCAAGGTAACAACTGTCATCCCAAGAACATTCAAAACAAAATGAACTCGCGACGACACCGAATCAAGGCCAAAGGATATTCTTTATTTCACACCTCTAAAAGATAGTAAATATATCATTCCACTTTTAAATGCCGTATCATAAAATTTATGCAGGCTCGATTCATTCGAGCCATAAGACTATTCAAACGATTAAAAAAATCTATTAACCGATAGGCTTCCATTGCAACTTTACTTTCATTTACAATTTCATTCCTATACTTATACAGTTCATTTACATCAATATGAACTTCTATATTTCGCACATCCTTCCACCATGAATCACACATCGCGATCAATTTCAAATCTGACATAATCTCAAAATACTCTGCCCGGAAGCCAGGAAACATTGGCATAACTTCAGCAAGTCTTGCACTATATGATTCTCTTTGATCTTTCTCTTTAAAACCATACAACTTCTTGAAACTCTCATTAAGTTGAACTTGTAACTTACCTCTAAAAAAACTTTTTTCGTATGGATTTGCTGTTATTATGAAATATTTGGTCAATACGACACAATCGCAAAAAGAATATCCAATAAATCTTCCCACTTCAATAATAATACGGAAAACCTTATTAAACTCAGATTCCTCACAAGACTTTATCTCCTTCATACATTCTTGTAAACCTTGGATAGAATCAGAGAAATCTTTAATAGTTGCATCTGCCATTTTACAAAACTCCGCTCGTTCTTGTGGAGAAAGTATTTTGTTGTTATAACGCACCTCTTCAATCATAGCGATATATTTCAAACAGTTCTTCTATCAAATTTAGAAAATATTTATCTCTTAATCTAATAAAACAACTTTATTCCCATTTGATCTTTCTGAAAAAGTTAACTCATTACAAAAAAATTATTTGAAATCGATTTAAGAAAACCTGTGTTTTTTCAGTCTCTCAAATAAATGTTGTATTTTCGTAAATTAAAGTATAATTAAAATGAATTGAATGTTTGCGACTAAGATCACCAAATAAAAAATAAGCAATATGCTTCGACTATTACTACTATCCGACATACATTTCCTTTCTCTTTACGAAGAGATGGATCCACATGCTACCCTTAGGGGTGCTCTTGAGAAAGATCTTTCAGACTATAGAAAAGCGTATGGCAAGATTGATCATATACTAGTTTGTGGAGATATCGCTTACAAGGGTATTAAAGAGGAGTATGATAAAGCCCATGTATTTTTTGAACATATATGCGATATTGTGGGTTGTCAACCAGAGGAAATATATATTGTTCCAGGGAATCACGATAAAAATTTTAATACTCCCAAGGCAGAAATAAGACATTTAATTCATGCAGGTCTTTCTAATGAGAAGGCAGAATATGATAAATTATTTACTGAACTACTGCACAACAATTTTACTCATTTCAGGATTCTATATCAACCATTTAAGGACTATCAAGATTTTGCCGTAAGAATGGTAAGTTGTGAACCTCTAATGACTAAATGTTTAGACGAGGCAGAAAACGCCCAATATGACAACGAGAAGGATAAAGCATATATGATGACGCAATTGGGGACCATAGGGAGTTACCCAGTAATGTTATATGCGATGAATACCGCCTTGTGTTGTGACTGGGACGATGTGAATGATTTTGAAAAGGGACATAAATTATTTCTGCCCAAATTAAGTTATAACACTAAGGCGAATAAAGATGGCTGCATAAATATAGCAATGATGCATCATCCCAGTTCTCGGCTTGTTAATGAAGAAAATATTGCAGCCAGCTTTAATAAACAATTTCAGATTCAGATTTTTGGGCATTTACACCAACCAGCTTCCTATGTTAATGAGGCAGTTCATATCCACTCAGGCGCACTGCAACCACAGGAAGACCAAGAAGATAAATCGGAAGGTTATTTTTCTGTTTACAACATACTTGAGTTAGAAGTGACAAGTAAGAATGGTGAAGATGAGCTGAATATTCAACTGAAAGTAGAACAATATGATAATGACAGCAACGAGTTTGTAGAAAATGGCGAAGAATCAAGAAACTTTGTCTTGCCTCTCAAAAAGCATAAAAATCGTTGGATTAAAGAAAATCCACATCAAATTCAACCAAAAGCACTGCCAGAAGGAGTAACAGATAGAACAGTAAAATACAAATTTTTACAATTAACTAACCCAAGGTCTATTATGCGACGCATGCGTTATTCTTATGACGAGAATAAATCTCACAATAGGAACTGTGTTGATTTTTTAAATACGATTCAGTCCGAACAACGTTTTGCAGAATTATGGGATGCAATAAATCAGGAGTAATATGAATATAGACTTGAATCAAATACTTGATGGTGCAACGGCAATACCATATAGTGATACACTTATTAGTACCCTTGACACGGCTTGTCACACATACAAGATAGAAAACGAACTTGAACGTGTAGATGAGTTGGTTGTGGGATTTGTGACAGGTATTATTCCCAACGAATTTAAAAAACATATTGAAGAAGCCATGCGGGAGCAGGAATTTCATGAAATTCCTACTAATGATGTACTTGTGCGACTAGCTCAATATATAGTAATAGAAACCATATTAGAAAATGAAGATGAGCTAAATAAAGCCATTTGCGCAAGTAAGTTAATGAACTACATGCTTGTAACCAAGGCTTTGAAGCGCCCTATACCTAATGCAGATAGCTTACTTGAGGTATACGAATATCACATCTCAGAATATCTAAAAGATGTGGATACTGTACCAGAAGATATACAAACAGATATCCGGACAACCATACCGGCAGAAGACTTTCCACTAGAGATATCTGAAGAGGATGCTGATGCACTTCGTTTGATTCTCAAGGAAGCAGAATTATACAGAATTGAGCATTGGCTGACATCCGATGAGATTCAGGATATAGAGAGTCCTTTTGTAAAAGTCTATATTGGGTTAAGCAAAATGTTTGACCATTTGGCATATTGCTTTTACAATATTGATTTAAAGAAGGTTATTAGGCTATTACTTAATAATACAAAAAAGACACGTAAAAAGCTATCTAACATTATAGAGGAATTAGTACAGTCTAAATGTGAGTTTAATGCTAATTGTAGTGAAACATCCGTGATTTTATCGATGATAAAAGGGAAAAATCAGGTGGACTCCGGAAACGTAATGCTTACTATCGAGGAATTTGCAGTTTATTTGTACTATGAGCTCCTAACAGAAAAAATTATTGCCATACGAAATTAATATTGCCATGAACGAAAAGATAGACCTGATTAAAGGAGCGGTTCAATCTGCAAACACAACCACCCCTGATAACACAAACTTGCCCAATACTGGGAAATTCATCGGTGAGGCTCTGGAAAATGATGAAAAGATTAATTGCCTGATGTCTACGACTAAGCCCGAGATTACAATTCTGGTAGGGTTCGTTGGCTATGGTAAAACTTCTTTTATTGCATCTTGTTATCATCGCCTCCTGTCAGAAGGGAAAATAGGAGAATACACATTTTATGATTCGGATACACTGACTGGATTTGAGCGTAGAGTTTACCTTCGCAGGATATCCCTACAATATGATGATATAACGCCTCATACAAAACGTACTATACGTGGCGAACCCCATTTACTTACCTTTCGTCTTTCCCATCCTAAATATGGCGATAAGGTGGTTGTTATTTCTGATCACTCTGGTGAAGATTATGATGATTATAGAAATAAGAAAGCGAATTTAGACAAAGATACTTTGCTTAAAAATGCAGATCGCATTCTATTCTTCGTTGATTGTGAAAAACTTGTAAACGACGGTCGTTTAGGTATGCAAAACCAGTATTCTCAACTAATACAAAATATGCATGAAATGTCCTCTTTCAAGAATGGCGTTAAAATTCAATTCTTATTCAATAAGGTGGACTTAACAGAGGGCAACGAAGAAAAATATCAGCAAGAAAAAGAGCGTTTTCTAAACTCTATAAATGCCGTTCTGCAGTTACCTGTAGAAAAAAACATGGAAGTTATTTCAAACCAAGTTGATAGTAAAACCATCGAGGTCCTATTGCTTGATATTGTTGAAAATACAAGAAAGGCGCATCCAGAAGAGACTGATTTCTCCAAATTAGATTGGGTAAAATCAATTTTAAAGTAACACTAATATGGCAAAATGTTTAATTGCAGGCCTGCCTGCTGCAGGTAAATCTACATACATTGGTGCTTTGGCTTATATACTGCTGAATCCCGTAATTAACCAAGTACTAATGCTGGATGAGAATCCCGACGATTTATCATATCTTAATAAACTGATTGACCCTTGGCTTAATCTCGAAAAAATAGAACGTACAACCAGAGGATTTGCCAATAATATAGATCTAAAATTGGTAAGACCTAGTGATAACAAATCGTTTTCCATATCATTACCTGATATCGCGGGAGAAGATTATGAGTCTATAGTTAATATGAATTCAGACGTAATTGCAAGTTGGTCTGACAAACCCGATGCTCTACTGCTATTCATCAACGAATGGGACAACGATGTCTTAAAAGAGCAACTAGGAGGAGATAAGCAACCAGCAGACAAGAACGCTGAACCGCCAGCATTTGAGTTGAAAGACATATCATCTACCGTTCAAAATGTATTGTTATTAAAAGAATTACATCTTCTTTTCCCGTGGAAGAGATTGGCTATAGGTCTATCATCATGGGATAGATATCAGGACTATTACCGAACTCCAATTGATATGTTGAAATCTCGAGCCCCTTTTTTGTATAACTTCGTTACTCATTATTTCCCTAATACATATATTTTTGGCGTAAGCGCACAGGGAGATGAATATAATAAAGAGAATAAAAATAGTTTGATAGAAAAAACAGAAAAAGGCACACGAGCGTTTATAGTTGATTATGAAGGTAAGCAATCTTACGATTTGACCTTGCCTCTCAACTTTCTAATTTCGGACTAATATGATTATACATCAAGCTCTTCACGGGTATAACCAAGGACATAATAGATTGGCATCGTCTTATCCATTGTCTGCACAAGACGATGATAAGATGAAAATGCTTAGTGATTGGTCTGAATATTCAGACAACAAGGATAATTCATACATTACCACGTATCCTTTATCAGACGGCAAACATTATGTGGTTGCTAAAAGTTGGTATGCCGATGATATGGAACGACCAGGGTGTGTGTGGACTCATTCATTGATTCTTGACTTGACGAACCTTGACGAAAAGTTTGATTTTAGATTATTGACCAGTTTGTTTAAAAGGCCAGCAAAGGGAAATTACACATCTTATTCTGAAGCTATAAATTACACTCGAGATTCTCATCAGAATATAGACAACATATTTCAGAAAGAGGTATTGATATGGTTATATGATAACCTAGTGAAGCAAAATATGAATACCATAATGCTTTACCGTGTAGAGCAAGAATCTGCTTATTATCAAAACCTAATATTGCTTCTGTTGCAATATCTTCCTCTAGGATTCTTAAAGAACATATTCATGTGCTCTGGTTCAGCTTATGGTCGAAAATATAGTAATACTACATACAATCTGCAATTTGCTACATATGGGAAAACAAGTCTCGCCTCTGTAGTCAAGGAATCTGCGATGGCCTTTGACAATGTTTGTGATGGGATTAAGTCTATATGTAAGACAATGGCCCAAAAAGATTCCGACACGAGCGAGGTATTAAGACTCTTTTCCCATGATATCGAGAATAGCTATTCAAAATTGTGCGTAATAGGGTTACTACTTAAATATCTAGATGATGCTATAGCTCAGGTTGGGAATACTCCATCATTTTCTACCATATTAAAATTAATGGTTAACACTTTTCCCTCAACATCTGAGGGTGAAAATGTGAAATTAACTTTTTGCAAAAAAAATATTTCCAACCTTTTTTCTCCAGAGTCTATTGTCTTGAAAGATTTAGCCACAATAGCGACTGATAATTTTCTAAATTTTGAAAATATCGATTATAATCAAAGAATTATATCCTTCAAGACAAATCAGGGGCTCGATGAGTATGCAAAATTTCTGTCATCTTTATTAGATGCCGACAATATAAATGCCGTTGGTGAATATATCATAAAAAATTCTGATACGTACTTACATCCAGAAGATTATAACTATCTCGCATTTAATTATTGGGCTGTATTTATGTCATTGGTAATGACCAACCCAAATATATTGCAATATAGTTTCTGGATAGATTTGCCTGAAGAACATTTTATTGTGGTCTATGATGTGTTTAGAAAACACAGCTTTATGAATTTTGATGCGTGGGGAAGATTATTCACAATAGTTCTATATCGGAATCATGAGATTGATAAGAACCTAATGAATTGCTTTGTAAGTAAAGTTCCAAACATTACATTTGAAGTAATGGAGTATCTCAATCATTCCGTGTCATATCATCTAAAACCTTTAATAGAACAATATTGCACAGAAAAAGCCTCAGAAGTATTGATATGGTTGAAAAATCAAGAGACTCTTACTCTGCCTGTTGCTCATTTTTTGGTCAGCTATATTATTCCCACAGATCGTTTAGTTCAGAATTCAGGAAGCTACGTATGGCGTACTTTATATCAGTGTAAACAATACGAAACACTCTCTTACTTTACGTTCTTATTTATTCTTGGACATAATTGGGCTGACGAGAATGGCTTGCAATTTATAAAACGATCATTTTATCCATTACATAGAGCTCTTGCAACAGACAAATTTCCATCTAATCTTTGGGATAAAATAGAACCATATACAGCAAAATTACGTTTGTTCAATGAATGGGATAAGTGTAAAAAATTAAGAAAAGGTACCGTCAAATATTTTAAATCATCTGGATATAAAAAAAGGATTCTGTCCGACTTCACTCCAGAGAAAGAATTAAATGACACCCTCGAAAATATTTGGCAGAAAGTTTAATAACGGGAAGACAAGAAATGGCTGCGCCATGAAAATGGCCCCAGCCATTTTTCCTTTGCTGCAAAATATTTTTCCGAGCCAAATACACCAACAAGTTTCTCGGCATATAAATTGACCTCCACCTAAATTACTCCTAATAAAGTCTCATTTATGAACTTTTATTATTATATTTGCTACAACAGATACCAAATTTGAGATGTTGGACAATATATACATACTGACAGACACCGAGCTTTGCAACAGGATTGCCGCCAAAATAAAAACGGTACGCCTGAAGCAGAATATGTCGCAAGCCGAACTGGCGAACAAGAGCGGTGTCTCCATCTCCACCATAAAACGCATGGAGGACGGGGAGGTGAAGAACTTCGAGTCGCTGATCCGCGTCCTGCGCACCCTTGGCAAGCTCGACATCCTCATTCCGCTCGTCGAGGAAGAGCAGTTGAGCCCGAACGAATACTACGAGTTGGCCAGCAAAGCAAACAAGCCAAAGCGCAAGCGGGCATCCAAAGGTTACACAAAAGAGAATAAGGAGGAATCGGAATGGTAGACGTAGCTCGTGTCAATCTATACGGCCAGCCCATAGGTTCGGTGCGCTGGGATCAAAGATATGGAGTCGCACAGTTCGAATACGATCCGGACTTTGTGCGACAGGGCATAGAGCCTTCGCCACTGATGATGCCCGTAAGGGAAGGCCGTGTATACAGTTTCGGGGAGCTCGACAAAACGACCTTCAAAGGCCTGCCCGGGATGCTGGCGGACTCCCTGCCGGATACATACGGCCGTGCCCTTTTTGAGAAATGGCTGGCCTTGACGGGCCGAACCAGCGGCAATGCGATTGAGACGCTTTGTTTTCTGGGCAAACGCTGCATGGGGGCCCTTGAATTCGAGCCGGCCATCGACGCAGTCGATACGGATATCCGGATAGAGGTCGATTCTCTGGTGGATGTAGCCAGAGAAGCCCTTGCCGACAAATCAAGTTTCAATGTGAACATCAGCTCCGACAAGAAGGCGGCCATTGCGGAGATTCTGCGCCTCGGCACTTCAGTCGGTGGACAACGGGCCAAGGCAATCATTGCCTTTAACAAAGCCACCGGAGAGATCCGTTCGGGACAGGTAGAGGCTCCCGCCGGATTCGACTACTACCTCATCAAGCTGGACGGCGTATCCGCCACTGCCGGATTCAGAGAGACTGAAAACTTCGGCCGACTGGAGTACTCCTTCTCGCGTCTTGTGAGGGAATGCGGCATCGAAATGACAGAATGCTCGCTGATTGAAGAGAATGGGAGAGCGCATTTCCTGACGAAACGGTTCGACCGGATAAACGGTGCAAAGGTGCACATGCAGACACTCTGCGGTATCGCGCACTTCGATTACCGACTCCTCAGGGCCTACTCCTACGAACAGGCGTTCGCTGTGATGCGCGGTCTGCGGCTCACCTACAAGGAGGCACAGGAGATGTTCCGCAGAATGGTGTTCAATGTCGTGGTGCGCAACCAGGACGACCACACGAAGAACATCTCGTTCCTGATGGACAGAGGCGGGAGATGGCGCCTTTCTCCGGCCTACGACATGGGCTACGCCTACAATCCCGACGGCCAGTGGACCTCGGTCCACCAGATGTCGATAAACGGCAAATTCAGCGGCATCACCAAAGACGACCTGCTCGAATGTGCAGCCAAGAACAACATCAAGAATGCCGCAAGGATCATCGACGAAGTTTGCCAGGCGGCATCCATGTGGCCGGAGATCGCCCGTGAGTGCGAAGTGCCGCAAAAGATGATCGAGGAGATCCGACCGAATATGGTTTTCTTCTGATGGTATGGTTCGACGGGTTGTCGTAACTTTACTTTATCCCCGTATTTAATATACGTTCATTAAAGTAAAGTCAAAATAAGAGAAGAAAAGAGATGGCTGCGCCATGAAAAATGGGTTCAACTGTTTTTCTCTTTTGGCTGTAAAATATGATAAATATATTCCTAATAAACCGTATTAAGAACAAAAAACATATAAACTCACATATTGCCCTGAAAATTGGCATTATAACAAACAATATTATCACTACATTTATTCACATATACGTCACAAAAAAACATTGTGCCGATTACAAAAACTGATTTATTTTACACAACCAATTATTAAACAACTTATTCTACTAAACAATGAAAGAGACAGATGTAATCATGCGAGAACTCAACGACAAAGAGATCCATGAAAGAAAGCCATTCTCACACTTCGGATGGGAGGGAAGTGGAGCATTCTCTTTTTCCACTATATCAGATGGATATTGGGAAGGCGCAAAAATTCTACTTGAACATATGAAAGATAAATGTTATGATTTTGCCGTAATAGATACTCTTATATATCCATTATTCTTTAATTACAGACATTCTGTAGAAACATATTTAAAACTATCATTCTTCAATTACGGAGAACAGACAAATGAAGCCAGAAGTAGTTATCTAAACTTGGGTCACAATTTGCAGAATCTCTGGGCTCAATTACGGCCATCGCTAAATAGAGGGAAAAAGCATGTAGGGAGTTCAGTAGACCTTAAAGCGATAGATCATTACATTCATACAATTAATGATTTTGATCCTGATTCAATGGTTATGCGTTATCCTATTCAAAAAGACTTGACTGCGAATAAGGATCAAGAACATCATTTTGATTTTATCAATTTTGGAGAACGGATGGATGAATTATGCGATTCTTTAAGACAACTCAATCATGATTTGTCCAATCAAATGTCGGAAGCCGCAACGTACGATGAGCTAGAACAATACCTTAATATTTTTAACCGATACCGTCCCAAAGTTAATAATTTTATCTCTATACTAAATGAAGAAGCAGCTAATGAGTCTATAAGAACTCTTAAATTTAATGATTTACTTACTGCAATACAAAAACCATCTAAAACCTTTTCATTTCTAAAAGGATGTGAGCCAGATTTACTTATCCTTTTAGATAATTTATTTTACGGTGGACGATCTGTAAATCAAAATGTTGTTCGCTTGTCAAGTTCTCAAGTAGAACGACAAAAAGAGTTTGTCAGATTTTGTAACGAGCTATTGGAAAAAGAAGGGCTCAGCTTCGGAGTGATTCCGGAAGATGGACAAATTAACATATGGGGTAAAACCCCATCAGCTCTTTTAAGTGGCATTTCAAAAGCCCTTTCAATTCTAGATTTAGAATCATAGAAAAGTAATAAATATATAAAAATAAAAACAAAGGAAGACATTTGCTTAGGCGAAATAAACCCCGACATGCCTTGTCTTTGCAGACGGGGTCGGTCGGGGCCCGAAAGGGCTGTTTTTGCCTCTTTTCCCTCTGTTCGGAGGGCACCGATGAAAAAAACGTTAAATCTTCGATTTTTTGCGAAAAACAAGTAAATTTTTAAGATTCCTATCTTTTAAGACGTAAACTATTGATAGTCAATAGGCATTTGATAGTGCATCGAAAACAAATGAGACAACCTTAACAAAATAGCTTCAACCATTTTTTAATATATCTGCCAACAATATCCATGAGTCGCTTGTTTCTAGGGAAATAACTTCGTAACATCCGTATCAAATCAAGATTCGAATTTTGTCGAGTCGTTAAATTCTTGTAATTTTCGTAAAATTTACGGACTAATTTCACAAAGCAATATGAAGAAAAACTTTGGATCGAAGAGTTGGCTCTACCCGATGCCCGTGCTGATCGTGGCAGCCTACGACGAGCAAGGTGTGCCCAATGTCATGAATGCCGCCTGGGGTGGCATGTTTACCGATGAGACAATCGGAATCTGTCTCTCCGCCGGGCATAAAACCACGAAAAATATCCTTGCGACACGTGCCTTCACTGTCAGCATGGCTACGGTCGATCAAGTGACAGCCTGCGACTATGCGGGTATCGTCTCCGGGAATAAAGTCCCCGACAAATTTGCCCGGGCTGGATTTCATGCTACTCCTTCGGCACACGTCAATGCCCCGATGATCGACGAACTGCCCATGACACTCGAGTGCGAACTACTCTCCTATGACCCCGCAAGCTGCCATCTGACAGGACGTATCGTCAACATCTCAGCCGACGAAAGCATTCTGACCGACGGACAAATCGACCTGCGCAAGTTGCGCCCGATCAGCTTCGACCCCATTCATCTCGAATATATCGAATTAGGGGCTACGGTCGACAAGGCCTTCTCCTGCGGCAAGAAACTAAAATAGCGAGATCTACCGCTATTCAGGATGTACGATCCTCGGGAAAATCGGATTATCATCGACGGAGAGGATAAAACCGACTCCGTCGAACGCTGTTGGTTCACCTCAATGCCCAACCGCTGCCATGTCATTTTCTGCCATTTCCCGAAGACCTACTCCTATGTCCCGAGCAAAGTGCTATGGCTGAAGGATCCCGTGGTATTCGATCCGCAGCATTGCCATCTGCTCCACCAAGGCCGCCGGATAGAGCCTCTCTCCCACATCGCCGCTTTCCAACAAGGCTCGCGGCGATTCTGGTATGTGGAATACGCCAATGGCACCGGAGCCCACTACAAGGGATCGGAGGTCGAACTCGTTCGGTCGTGCCTGGAGGAGCCGCCCGCACAAGATCGCTTCGCCTATCTGCGCGATGTGGCGGAACTCAACCCTCTGAAGACCGACGACGGGCAGAAACTGCTGCTGTTGCAGTATCAGAAGATCGACTTCGTCTCCGACCGTTCGGCGGCGGCCCTCTACCTGAATCCCGGCAAGGACTCGCTCCGACAATTCCCGGTGCCGCCGCTCATCTACCCCTTTGGGTGCAACGCCAGCCAGCAGAGAGCCATCCAGGCAGCCTTCGGGAATCAGATCAGCATCATCCAGGGCCCTCCGGGAACCGGCAAGACGCAGACGATCCTCAACATCGTGGCCAACCTTGTGGTGCAGGAGAAGACCGGGCTGGTCGTCTCGAACAACAATTCGGCCATCGAAAATGTGGTCGAGAAGCTGGAGAAGCAGGGGCTGGGATTTCTCACCGCCCTGCTGGGCAGCCGTGAGCGAAAGACAGCCTTCGTCGAAACACAGGCCATCGAGAAGTCCATCCCGACCGAGATCGACTCGTGGTATTCGGCCGAAACCGACTCTCCGGAGTTCCTCCGCACCATCCAGTCCGAGGCCGAATTGCAGACGATTTTCGAACGGCAGGAACGGCTGGCTCGCGCCCGACAAGAGTTGTCGGGACTCCAAACCGAACAGCTCCATTTCGAGCAGGAGACAACGGTCGACTTCTCCGTCACACTTCGCCGGCAGATGCCGTCGGCCCGGCTGCTGATACTATGGAACGAATTGCAGGCCGCCGTCGAATGGCAGCCGAACGGACTCTTCGACCGATGGCGCGACGCGGTCCGATGGTTTTTGCTCAAACGCCGGATCCGCCGCCTCTTCGACGGATTTCCCCGCCACCCGGAGCGGCAGGATCTCCAGCGGTTGATCCCCCTCCTCCAGCGCAGTTATTACCAGGTCCGACAGGAGGAACTCACGGCAGAGATCGACCGGATTGAAAAGCAACTTGCCACGTCGGACGCTCCGGCGATGGTGGCCCGGCTGAGCGACGACTCAATGCGTTACCTGCGCAGCCGACTGGCCGCTCGCTATGGCAAGGGACACAAGCGACCGATCTTCCAGCACATCACCCCCGAGCTGCTCAAGGAGTACCCTGTCGTGTTGAGCACGACCTTCTCCTCGCAGTCGAATTTCCGGGCGGAGACGCTGTTCGACTACGTGATCATGGACGAAGCCTCGCAGGTGTCATCCGAAACAGGGGCGCTGGCGTTGATGTGCGCCCGCAATGCGGTGATTGTCGGCGACTCGATGCAGCTGCCCAATGTCATCACGGATGCCGACCGGCTCCGCATGCAGGCCATCGCCGCCAAACACGCGATCGATCCCCACTACGACTGCGCCGCGCTGAGTTTTCTGGAGTCCGTCTGCCGGGTCTTTCCCGAAGCGCCTCAGACGCTGCTGCGCGAACACTACCGCTGCCATCCGAAGATCATCAACTTCTGCAATCAGCGCTTCTACGACGGGCGCCTACTGATCATGACCGAGGATCGCGGCGAACCCGACGTCATCACGGCGTGGCGGACCGTCCCGGGGCATCACGCGCGGGGAGCGTTCAATCCCCGCGAGATCGAGACGATCCGGCGCGAGGTGCTGCCGTCACTTCCCTGCGAGCAGGCCGAAATCGGCATTATCTCCCCCTACAACGAGCAGGTCAATGCGCTCCATCGTGAGCTGGGCGGAGGCATTGACGTGGCCACGGTCCACAAATTCCAGGGACGGGAAAAGGAGGCCATCATCCTGTCGACCGTCGACGATCAGATTACCGCCTTCACGGACGATCCCAATCTGTTGAACGTCGCCGTATCGCGGGCCAAACGGCAATTCACGCTCGTCACCTCGAGCAACGAACAGCCCGACAGCCACAACATCGCCGACCTGCTGGCCTACATCGACTATAACGGCGGCAAGATCACGGAGAGCGCCATCCATTCGGTATTCGACCTGCTCTACGAACCCTACGCCGAAGCTCGGCGGGAGTTCCTCAAGCGGCACCGCCGGATCTCGGAGTTCGACTCCGAGAATCTGACCTATGCCCTGCTGGAGCGGGTGTTGGAGGCCGACCCGGCATTCCGGCATCTGGGCGTCCTCTGCCACCAACCACTGCGACAGCTGATCCGCGACTGGACGCTTCTCGACGACGAGGAGCGCCGCTATGCCTCGAACGGCGCCACGCACCTCGACTTCCTGATCTACAACCGGGTGAGCAAACGCCCCGTCCTGGCTATTGAGACCGATGGCTACCAATTCCACAAACAAGGAACCCGTCAATCCGAACGCGACCGGATGAAGGATTGCATCCTCGACCGCTACAGCCTGCCGCTGCTGCGCCTCTCAACCACGGGCACCGACGAAGAGACCAAGATCCACACGCAATTAACCGAGCTCTTACAGAGATAGCGGCTGGAGGAATTTATGGTTAAAAATCCGTCCAATCCAGTCGAAATTACTATCTTTGTATATTAACACGCTCCCAATGAAAAAAGAAGCAGGATACGTATACATTCTGACCAATCCGAGCTTTAAGGAGGATTGGGTGAAAATCGGCAAGAGTTCCCGCCCGGTAGATGTTCGTTCGAAAGAGTTGGACAACACGGCCGTGCCTATGCCGTTCGAGATTTATGCAACACTCAAAACCTCGAAATACGAGGAGGTCGAGAAGTTGATTCACAAGACCATCGACCGACTGACCGATTTGCGGATTCGCCAGAATCGGGAATTCTTCAACGTACCTCCTGCTAAAGCGTTGGACATCCTGCGCGACATATCGACCACGCTCGACGATGCCGAGATTGATGAAGTTCATCTTAGGAATAAGAAAGCGGAGCCGGAGGAGCCCACCGAGAACGGGAAGAAACGAGCTCGCTTCAAGTTCAGCATGGTTCATATTCCGATTGGAGCAACCCTGGTTTTCGTGCCGACTGGAATTGAAGTAACAGTCGCGGACGACGATCACATCGAATACAAAGGACGCCTCTACAAACTCTCGCCCTTCGTGGGAACCTTTATGCCCGAGGAGCGTCGCAATGCTTCGGGGGCATATCAAGGAGCAAAGTATTTCACCTATAAAGGCGAGCTATTGAGCGACCTCCGAGCCCGTTGCGAACACGAGGAATAGCACTGAGCGACGGGACGTTTTTCGATTTGAAGTCAATCTTCAAACAAAAGACCTATTGTCAGAGATTAAGAGGGTTAATTCTCACAGATGTACCCCTCTTGGTCGTAGGCCTTCCGCTCTCGATGGATTAAATCTATCAAGTGTTGCAATTCAGGTACCTCGGATTTAATACTCATAAATCGGCTATACTGTTCATCGTATCTTTTCCTGGAGCCCGATTTCAGGCGCGACTCCACATCGTCCGGGATCAAATACGAAGAACGCTCTTTCCCCAAATACTGCTGAAAATCAACCAGGAATATATTTATCCCTGCCAGATCAAAATCGCCAAAATGCAGATAATGATTCGGGATGGTGCATAGCCATCTCCTTAGATCCGTGGATTGCGGATATCGGGAGACAAAGAGCACGCGGGTTGAGAGATCGTGCGCCCGAAGATATTGTTCAAAGAATACTCGTTGCTGACGAATCATCCGGAAGTTCTCCATATTCTCGACACCAATCACCACCACATCCTCCGGAATTGCAAATCGCTCCCAATCGGAGACAAAGAGGAAGCTTCCCTCCTGCGGATTTACCACAAATGGCTTTCCGTCAAGAAGATACGCAATCGGTTCATAGCTGTTCACCGGGAACCCCGGGCAGGAACGAACCATAACGAGTTTGGAGTTTCCGGTTTCCGCGGCCATCGAAGCTCGGGAATTCGGTTGATCCACTTCGAGGATTCGATAGCGTTCATCCCGGTCTATGAGAAACCGTTTAAGGGCCTCCGGATCACGAGCCCGATACGATTTTCTTGAACCGCGTGGCTGGACCAATAGCAGACCTTCCGCCAGCAGTTCGTCAAGCAGCCGGCTGTTTAGCTTCGAACCTGCAACTTGTTCACCGGCCAACAATGCTTGTATAGATGCATTTATCGCCATATCATCCGACTAATTGATTCGTTGCAACAACTTCTCGACCCTCGTCTTCACGCCATGCTTACTGAGGAGGTATGTATAGCGATAGTCGTAAGGATTATACGACGTAGGCGAACTATTGATAAGATAGATATTGCGAGAGTTGGCGAACTGCAGAATCCCCTTTATATTGTTGGGATGCAGACGCCCGATCTCATCCATCATGCAGTGGACGATGAAATCGCCACTCTTTTTGGCCGCCTTTTTCTTAAAGACATTGATAAGCATGATATTGACCATCGCCTTCACAAGAATATCCGTACCATCCGATCCCACGTTATTGATACGTTCCACCCAGCCCGTGTCGTTGTCATTCTCTTTGACACGGAACTGCAACCGGAAAGCATCTCCCAAGGATACCGTCGCACGATTGGGCTCGTTCTGCAACTGATGCGACAGTCTCTTCAGATAATCGACGACCTTACGGTTCACTTCATCCTGGTTATTGTCAGAGAAAAGATTCAGCTCGCCGATGGTGAGCGCATTCTCCGTCGTATAATCGTGAATAGAGATCAGCAACTGCATAAGCTTGTCGCTCGATGCATCAGCCCGGAGCTCAATGCTCTTGATGACTCCGGCAAAATTCTTCTCCACGAAATCCCGGTTGATATCCTGTATCACACCATCCACATCCGCTCTTCGCTTCATGAGGGACCCAATCTCGGCCGAAATACGCCCCATGATGTCTTTGTAATGCTCGCTCGTCCGTCGGCGGAACTCCTCGATTTTGTTATTGTCCATGAAGTCCTGCAGATCAACCGCAATTTGCATGTAATCAGCATCGGTCACCGGCATTGTGTTGAAGTGGAAGGCATTCTGAGGCTTGAAGTTCCGATTGAAGCTGACAACGACGGATTTCAACTTCTCGATTGATTCCCGTTTTTGATTGACAACTCCCCGCAATTGGCTCAAGAGCTGCTGACAATCCTGCTGCGTCTTCATCTTCCTGTCATCCGTGAGATATGCGTCAGGCACCAGATGCTCGTTATTGCGCATCTGATGATAACGCTCCAGCCCCTCACGCCTATGCTCCAGCTCCTTTAGGAGTTTTTTCTGACTCTCGTCCAGCTCCGCGCACCGCCTCAAAATACGCTCCCGTTTGTCATCATAGTGCTGCCGGATCGAGGAGAGCTGCCGCTCAATAGCTTTCATGCTCTCTTTGATTTCCGGTTCCACGGCAAAGAGATTTTTTTCGGCATCCCGATATTTGATAACAATCGGTCGTTCTTTATCAATCCTTCTTAACAGTCCCTGCAATTCGTCCAGCTCCTTACGATATTGCTCAAGCAGATGCGTGTCAACGCCTTTCCCGGCAAGCTCCTCGTTCTGCTGTTTGTCAAGTTGCGTCTTCTGATCGGCAAACTCCTGATTACGCGCGGCGGTCTCCTCGTTTTGTGACGCTTTGAAGGCACGTAACTCCGTATCAAGAGCTTTGGAAGCCTTGTCGAATGCCGAATCAAGATCCTTCAAATCTTTCTTGTTCTTCAGCTCATTCTTCTCACGGGCCTCTTTCTCCGATTGTACCTTCAAAACTGCTTCATTGCAAGCACGTTGACGGACTTTGGTCTCCCGATCAATCTCTTCCTGCTCCTCCATCTTCAGTTTATGCCGCTGGATTTGCAATTCCTGACGTTTGCCGGGGATCTGTTCCTCCTCCGTCTTCAATGAGGCTGCACACTGGCGAAGAGGTTTAATCAACGCGGCATATTTTTTACGGAGTTTTCCTATTTCATCCTCATGAGTAGCAAGCAACTGTGACAACTGACGCTCTAACTGCTGCACCTGTTCTTCCAACCGCTTCTTCTCCACCTTGTACTCGTCGGGAGTACGATGGACCGAGTCGATATTATCCAGGTTTAACTGAATGCCGAACAGCCCATCGCTGGCACCGGACAGCCGAGGCTCAAGCCCCTCTGCGTATAAAACCCGCTCCTCATCAACGACTTTACCAATCGTATTCTCCCAGCCTTCCGTATTTTCACAAAGCCACTTGTAAAGAGAGCCGTCCAGGTGAGCAAGCAAGCCATCAATCCTTGCGACTTGTTTACGGATTTTGGAACGATCCGCCTCAAGATGTTCCCGCTCACGTTGAAAGGTCTGCTTTACGTCCGCTTCTTGCATTTTGTACTCGGCGGCAAGCTGCTCAATCTGACTTTTCACCGCACGCTGCTGGGCGGAATTCTCGCTCTCCTTCAGATTCAATTGCAGGAGTTGTTCATCCACCTGCTTAATTGCATCGGCCATGGGATGCCACTGACGGAGCTCCCGCAGCGCAGCTTCTGCCCGATTCTGGTCCGCCAGCAACATTTGCCACCGTTCGTCCGAGTCATGCCTCCAGCTGTTGAAAACCTCCATGACCCGGTTCCGTTTTTGGGTGCGGTCCTCATCCAGCTTAGCGCGCTGCTGCTGAAGTTCGGCCTGCTTGTTATAATATGCCTCTTTCTGGGAGTTCTCAAATGCTTGTCGGGCATTCTCCAGATTTCCTTTTAATACCTTGTATTTCTCCTCTATCGATGCATGGGTTCTCAATAAACCATCCAACAGCGTCTGTTTATCCGTCGTCTCCTGCCGGATAGCGGCCTCCCGGTCGGCAAGAGCGAGGATCGGGCCAATACCCAGTGCATCAAACTCTTTTCTCGCCTTCGCTATATCTGCCAATTTACCCTTTTTGGCACCAAGATCCTGATTGAGCTGGGCTTTCTCTTTGTCGTAGTCTGCCGTCAATTCCCGCTCCCGGGTCCGTTCTTTCTCAATGCTGCTCTTTACCTCCTTTGCTTTTTCTTCCAGAAGCGGAATCTGTTGTTCGCTATATGCTACCGCTTCATTCAGCATATGCCACACGTCCAGCAATTGCTGATCGAGCGCGATAATCTTGCGCCCCTGGTCTGCAATCTTCATCGCTTGCTGACGCACGGGGAAACTACCATCACGGGACTGACGGAACCAGCAGTCGATCTCATCATACTCCCGTTCGAAATCCGTAACAAGTCTTCTGTAGGTCTGCAAGTCAATCGGCAGATCCTCCTCTGTCATGGATTGTATCAAGGTGTTCTTCACAAAGTCGGCATCCAGCTTCGTATTCAGAAAAACATTCTGGATGCTTCGTGGAATATTCTGATAATGCGAGCTCTGCACCAGAGCATAACGTGCGTATTTGGAATCGCGAGTATTGCCGAAGATAATATCCTTGAACATGGCACCGGATTCGATTCTTGCGGAGACAGCCACATTCTTGTCGATGCGTTCCCGAATCCGGATCCAGTCACTCAACACCTGCTTGTCCTCGGTAATCAGCCATTCCTGCTTATACGGTGCATCAATAAACCGCCACGAAGCACGCCCCTGGTAGCGACCGACAAGGATCGTATATGCGCCATTCTCACGCATCACTTCATAAAGTATATACGAGTTCGACTGGCGGAAATAGAATTCATCAAACGGTTTCTGTCCCTGCTGAATGCCCAAACGGTGCTTGTCGGCATTGTAGAAAAACAAGAGCGCTCTCAACACGGTGCTTTTACCCACACCCTGCGTTCCCGTAAAGTGCACATTCCCGTCTACAGCGATCTCGGCATAGGGGATATTCGCGCTATTTATAAAAATGACTTTATTCAGGTACTTCATCTTCGTTTGCAATTTGAATGATGTCCACCAACTCCTCTACATAGCGGAATGCCGAAGTGACCTTATAGGTCTCATCAAGCTCATTGACACACTCCGCAAAGCCCATACTCTGCATCTCCTGAAGCAGTTTGTTCACAATCTCGACAAGAGACCCAGCGCCGTATTTCTTGAAGAGATGGTTCGCCTTCTCCTTCATTTCGATATCCAGGCTGATCTGCTCCATCAAATGGCTCTTACGGAACTGATACCCGGCCGTAAAGGACTGGTTATAACACTTCAGAAAGTCCAGATAGTCCAGCCATTTGGAAAAGCTGTCCAACTTCTGCTCAATGGACTGTTTGCTCTCTCCTATTCGGGAAAAATAGAAGTAACCATTCTCCGCTTCGAGTTGCAGCCCAATCTCCCGAAAATAATCCGTGTAATCCTCCAGGTTCTCCTCTATATCCTCATACAGATGGCGGGTAGAGGCGTCGATGCTGTCGACCGAGAGGAATTCACCCCGGCTTAAACGCTCGTATATTCTTTGGGTATTATTTCGCATAAATGATCGGATATTCAATGTTTTGGTAGATGGCATATTCTCCGGTCATCCGGCATTCATCAGGATGCAGAATAACCAGCTGACAGAAGATTGCGGCATACTCCTCAATATTATGTTTTACCTTATAGTCGTATCTCAAGATGAAATCGAACAGATTATAGCTTGATGCCAGGAACGCATTCCATATTTCGGCAAGATTCACCTCTTTCAACAGTTGGACATGGTCCTGCAAATCATCATCCGTCAAAGGCTCGGCCGCGGTTCTTGCCGTTTTCTGGATTCCATTACGCTCGGCGACGCGCTTCAGCAGTTTGATAATCTGATCGTTTCCTCGCAACATCTCTAGGGAGAGGCGGATCCGGCTGTATTGACGGGACTCCATCCAAACCGGATTCCGCTCTTCCAGCACCTTCGAAAGGTTCGTTTCACTCTTGATAAGCAGCTGATCTTGCAAATATTTCAGCTTCCGGATCTTTCTGTAGAGTTCATTCTGCTGGTCTATCTGATTGATGTAAGAGATGATCTGCCGGTCAATCTCCATCAGTGCATGGTAGGCCTCAACAAAATCATGCTTCACATCGCTACAGGTCTTGGCCATGTGCGGGTCATTGGCCATGATGAAAAAAGCATGCTCATTATCCATCAGCTTTTCACACTCGCGTATCATGGCGCGAATGCTATGACCCTTCTCGTCCAGATTCTGCAGTTTCTTCTTTTTGATGACATAATTTGGCTCCTGCTTATAGGCATGATCCATATTACGCTTCAAATCCACCACATTTTTCAAGGTTCTGAAGCCGGTCTTCTTGAGAAGCTGCCGGACATTATCCTGATACCCCGCTTTACGGCTGGGATTGGTCTCCTGCAGAAAATAGCCGATATTCTCCTTCAACGTATTGATACACTCCTGTACACTCAGCACGCTGATCTCCTCGTTGACATTCAGTACCTCCTCGAAAAAGTTCAGGTAGTCACTCTCAATCTCTACCATGTTGCCAGCTTCCACCAGCACGCCATAGTCAATCAACTTCCGCAGCCTGGCTTCATTCCCTCCGACAAGGTCAATAGCAAGTGCGACCGGAAACCTCATGAGTTTCCGTTTCTCAAACATCTCACTGAGCAGCCCTTGCTCACGTGAGAGCGTTTTGGTCAACTCCTCTATGCTCCTAAAATGCGTCAGGACATCCATATCTACAACTCTGAGATTGACATATTTACTTTCACTATTGCGTATTTGACCGGCGAATAGATCTCTGAAAAACCCGATTTTTCAAAGACCATCCCAATGATCGCCTTATCGCCCAAGAAGAGGCCTTGATCATACACACCCCGTCCCATATTGTTGCTCTAATGCAATTTACTATTTTTTATTCGAACAACAATCTATATTGCGCAAAATATATCATTTAGAGGTTCCCAATAGAATAAAAAAGTCGGGTTCCGATTTTCGGAACCCGACTACCCTATCCACAGAGTGTGACGGCTACTTCTTCTTGCGATACCGCACTTCGGACATACACCCTCCTCGTTGAGTGCAACGCCGCACAGCGGGCAGCGGTCGATGTCGTTCTTGGTCATGAATCTTACAGAAACAGCAGGGCATTCCTCCAGAACAGCTATTAATATGACTGCTCTCATATTTCAAAATAGCCAATGCTCCATTCTATTGCCCCCAATGCCTTTCATATCCGAATCATAAGAGCCGGAGGGACTTTCTCCTCTGGCACTTAGGAATCGCACGAAAATCCACTATCCCTACTTACTTCTTATGGAATCTTTTTCTGTGATCCAATTCCGAAAAGGACAAGGCGCCTGTGAAATAGAATTCCCTACCTGCACTTACATATTTCAGAATAATCAAACCATAAAAGGGCGACAAAAATAGCATGTTACTCCTTTAACAGCATCTATCCACCCAGAAAATTAGTTTGTGCATTATACAAATCTATACCACTGGATAAAATCACATAAAGGTAGAACGAATATTATGAATGTAATTCAACTAAGAAAAAATTAAATCATTAGTGCAAGAATAAGTTAATAATACAGTTGTTTCCGTTCAAGAAAGGAATATTGAGATGGTGATATCATATAATTATCTACAATACATGTCTTTTAATATAAACAAAAATGAGACAATAAATTATTGTCCCATTTTTTTAAATGATATATCGATTTATTTCATATCCCAGATTTAATACCGATTTCTATCTCTCGTATTTTATCAAGAATAGGTTGCTTGTCTTTGTAAAATTGATACGGAAGAGAATCTACTTTTACACCCCCATCAACCCTACTCCATACTTTGGAAAAGGGAGATAAACGTTGAATATTTCCGTAGATAAAAAAATTAACATGTTTCCATTCATCAAAATTCAATTCCAAAATATAACGCTCTGATCCCGACAATATTTCTTTTTCTATCCGTATCTGCCATCCCCAAGAGTCCTTCATAGGTCCCTCCATAGATGCAGCTTGATTCGTATCAGAATATTTGAACTCCAACAAACTAATCAACTCTGGAATAATTATATGTCGCTCCGTATCCAAAACAATACGATCATACCACTTACCAGGAATGGCAACAATATAACTCCTGTTATTCTGAATTCTGAAACAAGATTTCCGCTCTGATTCTCGATTACTAATCCAATCATAAATATATTCAGCCCTCGAATCTGTGATGAGACGATTGTAGAGCATCTTGAATGATTCATTCGTTTCATTCGAGAGACAGGAAGCTTGTTTGACAACATCTTCAAGATATTGGTCAATCGATTTATTATTGGGAGTATCAAAATAATGACAGAACATTTTTCGTATGGCAGGAGAGCCCGTGAGAATATTCTTAAGATACTTTTCTGTCTCGGCATTTTCTGTAAAATATCTATCCTGCATTCCGGAGGGGTTCCATTGGTTCAGACAACTGAGCAAAGCCCGAATAAGAATATGCCGTTTATTCTTTCGATAGGATAGAGCGATACCATTCTTGTCAAAAAGATCCTTGACTATCTGGTATCTATCTTGAAAATTCCTACTCGTTCCATGCTTTGGCGTGAAAAAGAATCGTACGGATCCTTTGAAGAATGGGTGGCTTTCAGCTTCAATAAATGCCTGCTCCCAAGATTGATCATAGTTTCCTTGGGAATCAAACATCTCTTGAACCTTCTCTTGCTCCTCTATCAACTGACGGTTCTTACTTTGAAGATCAGCAGAGGCCAGACTTTGATAAAAATCTTTGCCAATCGCATCCGGAAGGTGAATTATTTCATGTACAGTTTTAATAACACCAGTCAACGTAATGATATTTTCTATCGCCGTATTTTCGATAATATTGAGAACAACTCTCAACATTTTCTTGAAATTTTCCCTCACAATACCATCGTCGAAATTCTTATTTTGCGGAATGGCCTCAATAAATTCGGTTATAAAGGCAAATACAACTCTATGAGATAACAGATAGTTTTCTTTATTCCGGACATCGAAATCGAATACTCCCCCATAGGGAGCTTTTCTTATGACATTACAAATTGTCTCGTAATGGGAAAGAAAGACATTGAGGACACGCTTTATCGGACCAAATACGGGAAAAACCTCCTCCCTTTGCTGTTGGGAAATCATCTGGAATAAATTTTCATAGTTTTCCCATCCCTCTAATTTCCTCTCAACAGTATTTTGTTCAACATCGTTATAAAAGAACGATTGTAACGATGCTATCGTAGTATTGTTTCCTTCAAGAAGAGTTGCTTTGGTAAAAAAGTATCGATTGAAGAATCGGAAATATCGATCTCCTATTTCTTTATCGTTTATAGTAATGATATTTTTTATTTCATCCAACTCAGATATTTTTAATGGATTCTGCCAGAAAATATCTATCCATTGAGCATCGATATTGGATATAAACTCAAGCCAAAACGGCATTTTCCCCTGCACTGGTAGATCCATACCATAAACACCAGCCGGACAGGTTGATTTCATATATTTGACGATGGAAGCCTTGAAATTCTCAAAAGGAGTCAATCGGAGTCCTCTGGAATTCATTTTGATGTAAAGTTCGTCAGTCATATCAAACTGGTCTAAAAGCAGCACATAAAACTGGATTCTATTCAGTCTTTCATGTATATTTCCCAGTTTGTGTCCTTTGTATAAGGTATCAATATCGTCAAGCATATTCAACATGGCGCAAACAGTAGCGTCACAATTGAAATCATCCGTGAACCATTTGTTGGCTTTCAGGACTTCCGAAGGTTTTTCCGTTTTCAGATCGAATTTTGTAGAGGTAATTTTTAACAGAAACTGGGTGGACGTATCTCTGGTTTCATAGGTAAAACGGCTGAGATACTTCGGAACTTCAGAAGCTTCTTGCTGATAAATATACCAATAAAGCAAAAATAGAGTAGTTGCACGTTGCTGTCCGTCAAGCAATTCTAATCCTTCACCACTGCCATTAACAAGGGGTTGTTTCGAACCAAAAAGGAAACCAAGTTCAAGAGGTGTCGTATTTTCATTATTATCGGTTAATGAGGTGAAAATTTCCTTGAGAAAATCCGACCTTATTTCGTTCTCCCGTGACCGTCCTTGGGCATAGGATCGTTGAATCTTGGGGATAAAAATACAAGAGACCTTGATAGGCTCACTCTCGTTATCCACATGTATCCCTTCAGTTAAAACCTCTTCAAATGTATGTAATTGAGTTGTTCTCATTGCACGTCTATTTTATCTGATTTCCATATTGAAGACTGAAGTATCAGAAAAATTCGCTTTAAAATCCTGAATCTCCTTCAACATGTAAGCATGATACGCTTTTTTATCATCTATGCTCCATTTCCAGCGATCGTTTGAACAACCGTTGTAACTCTTACTAAATATATTTTGGGTACATATCGGAACAAATATACCGTCGTGTACCCTCTTTTTTATAATATCAGCCTTCCATGCGAAAATCTTATTCTGATATGAGCGATTTGTTCCAGAATCAAGCAATGTAAGATTTCCAATCCAGTTTTTACGCACATCTGATTCATCTTCTCCAATAAGAGTACGCACCCTATGAATCATATTAACCAAAGTACTACTTGTATCTGTATTTGCTGAATCTAACAGCTCTTTCTTTAACTCCTGATAATTTTCATCATTAGTCAAGAGTGTATTCAGGGCTATTTCAGCTTCTTTCAACCAAGCTTCTTGTTCTTTTTGATCGGTAAGATTATTTGTTGTAGCCGAATCAACATGCTCTATATCCCAACCAAAGGCGTCCAATGCCTCGTACGGGAATCTATAGATGTGGCTCAAAACATCTCTGACATTTCGCTTAAGATCCGTCTTTCTTTTTTCGCTATCGTTTTTACTAATATCAGCAAATGCATTATCAATTGTTTTGTTGGTTTCCCTGACATTAAGGAATCGGAAAAGATCATACATTTTGGCTTTATCTGCGGAATTGTTAAAGAATAGGTTAATATATTCTTCATCTTTCCCTATTCCAAGATCAGCTTGTTCTTTTCCGATAGGGATTTTATCAACAATCTCTTTTCGGATCTTCCTGTTAAGTTCTCTAATAAAATCATCATGCTTTACAACTGATGGTTGATCATAAAGATTAGAGATATCTCTGATTGAACATCCGTGCTTAATCAGCAAACCTACAAGATTATAAACCTTAGGATTATAGAACCAGTTTTGCAGCATGCGGAAGCAATCCATGACATCATTCCACAATCGATCTATTCCAGTTGACACTTGATTTATAGTTCCATTCTTCCTTATCAGGGCGAATTTCTGATAATAGTAGCGAAAGAGGTAATCATCTTCATCCGGACGAATTGTATTCTGAGGATCTTTGTCAAAAAGATATTTGAAGATTATATTGATTCGCCCATCCTCCTGTTGTATATCATTGCTGACAAAAGACCAAAAATCATTTCGATGAAGTGTATTTTCAATTAATTCCCAATCTTTGGCAATACTTAACTGCTTTAGATCCTTTATTTTATTCTCAAAATTTCTTCTTTGCAGAAAGAGGGCCTTGATTTTTTCCGTATCGGTCAACGGTATTTTTCCTTTATTCTCACTGAGAAATTCTTTGATTGCATCCTTTTCTCCGTCAAGTTCGTACCAAATAAATTGCGGACTACCCATACTATTGTTATTCAAAAAATTGAATAACAAATCCTTGACTCTTTTGGGACTAAACTCATCCTTGGAAAACAAAGCAAACGTTGCAGAGGCACAATCCCTATCTTTTTCAGGTGTATTATATAACCAATTATTCAAATATATATAGGCATTTGATACATGAGCAATATCAATATCCTTTATCTCTTCTCTTTTAAACGGGCGAAATCCTGAATTTTCCAAAGGCGCATAATCTTCAGGACGAGTTTGATAAAAGATATGATATAGTTCGAGCCCTCCATTATCTTTTTTAGCATCATCCATACTGTTATAGTTCAACCCTTTAACCAGGAAACGATAAAGAATGAAAATTGTCGTCAGACGTTGTTGTCCGTCAATCACCTCGTATGCATCAACATCTTTATCATCTATCTTGTATTTCCCCTTACGAACAATTAGAGGTTGAAGACTGTAAAATGAACTTTTATTTTGCTTGAGAATGTATTCCAATAAGTCATTACAGAGATCATAAATTTGTTTTTTCGTCCATCTGTATCCTCTTTGATAGGATGGAATGAAGAAAAATCTCCCATCCAACAGTTTCCGCACTGAAACTTGTTCAATAATATTACATCCCATAATATGATGATTTTAATAGATGCATATGGTTTATTTCAAGGATTCTAATGCCAAATAGATATTTTCGTAGTTAGCAAAAGGTACAAGAATGAGAGCTGATGTAGGCAAGGTCAGAACTTGTTTTACACATTATTCTGTTTTTATTTTATTGTAGAATGTTAACCATAGATTATTGTTTAAATATAGTCTTTTTAGTCGTTATAAGCAAGTTTTTATGAATTTTCCTAGCAATAAGATTGCTGCATATCTCTTGGATAAATTAACGCAGACAAAAGATAGACTTGTACATTCTTAGGCATGTAACTAGCTTATCTATTTAATAGAAAAAGTACTTATAACCAATACTTAACTTATCCGTCAAACCGTAAACCTCTAAAAATTGGCATATAAGGGATTCTCGCAAGTAACTTTCCCTCGGAAATAATAAACTTATCGGTTGATTTTTCGAAAAACATTATTATCTTTGCGCCATAAACCCAGAGGTTGATTATGGAGTTTGACATCATATACCCGGAAAATAAAACTGACGCATTTGATGCAGAATGTATAATTGCAGCGGTATTCTTCGATGATAATGAACTACTTTCATTTGGAGTAAAAAGTAATTCGCCTGAATTAGATGACTCATTCTATAGCTACAATCAATTTGAAAAAGCATTTGAATTATGGTCATCTCCTCAATACCTAAGTGACTTCTACAATCAGTTTAAGACTTATTTTCAAACTGAATATTGGCGAAATATTCCCGAGCACACTTTTATGGCCGAGGTTAACAAGTCTCTAAATACGATTAGAAAAACAATTATTGAAGCCATGGGAAACAGCACATTCTACAAATTGATTGAACCTCTAGAAGCTTCCGAAGAAGAAAAGAGACTATATGCGAGTATAAGAGTAAAATTAAAACAAGGAACGATCATTGGCCACTACCCATTCCGATTTTATGCTATTGAAGTTGAAGAAAAGAAGTGTTATCTTATAACCGGAGCTACAATCAAAGTTCATAAGGATATGAAAAAGGCGGATAATACAGAAATAGAGCTGAACAAACTGGAATATACCTTGCAATATATCAACAATAACGGCATAAACACTAAAAATACCTTTGTATCTCAGGCTCTATAAACAATAAAATAATAGTTATCAATAATAATAAAATCAATAGATTATGCGTGCACGTGTTAAGCCAACAAAAACTTGGATCTCAAGATCAAAAATTGAAATTGAGAACGAGGAAGAGCTCCTTGCATGCAGGAGAATCATCCTCAGAATTATCCGCTACATGAAGGATAATAAGATGAATCAGAAAGACCTCGCAAAAAAATTGAATGTCTCTCCTCAGTACATCAATAAACTTCTTCATGGGCAAGATCTTGATCTCAAAATCACTACGGCATTAAGATATGGCCGAATCCTCGGAATTAAATTAATTACACTCCCCGAAGACGAACCTGCTACGCCTCAGGTTACCATTTATTGCTGCCAAACGATAACTTCTATCAACAGCATTAGCAACAATCGCTTCGATTACACTTCAAACTCTCTAAGAAGGGTTAGAACAAACTGACTGTAAATTATGAATACAATTCAATATATACTCAGAGGAGTCTCAATAGAGCAATTCGCAACGCTCTTTGAACCAACAACTGATAAAATTCAGTTAAACCTGAGCATTCCTATTCGTACGAATTATCAGGAGCGAAGTCTTGCTGTAGGAGCTAATATCCAGTTTCTTGAGAATGATAAGCCATTCCTTATCGTTGAGGTATTATGCCACTATATCATTGAAGAATCGTGCTGGAATGCCCTCACTGATAATGGCACCAAAGATGCTACTCTCCCCAAAGATTTCATGGGAGCCCTTGTTAGGATAGCAATAAGCACATCGAGAGGTGCATTATGTGCAAAAACGGAAAACACTCCATATGCAAAATATTTCCTGCCGATCATTGAGATGCATGATAATGGAGAAGATGTAATCATCCCTTTGATTCAAAAAACAATATAGACAATCAATTCTCTCATATCAGGTACTTTCTCGAGGCTGTTTTGAGATTTTAAAGATCCAAAACAGCTTCGCTAATTTTATCAATATTATTGATTCAAGAGCGCTCCCATAGATACAAGAGTTCAGACTTATCAATCAATAAGATTATTGTTTCTTAGCAATCTTTCGAGATTTTATATCTAGTATATTCATTTCATCCTTATTCTCATAAGCATAAAACTCTCTAATTTGAACCTGTTAAAGCATTTTTCAAAAGATACTTCTAATTGCATTGCAAATTCCAGTATGGTCTTTATATTTGATGCAATCTCTTAATCTATATTTTTGCATTATCACCATACTTGCATAAAAATGTTATCGGATCAATTTCTGCCGTTTCTTTCATTCTTTCTTCAATTAAATCCTCTGAAGATGGTGCGACATTCAGTTCAACTTTCTGGAATATAGGTAATAACCTTATTTTATTTTGGTAAAGTTGGAACTTATCATCACGTGGAGTAAGGGCAAAAACCAAAGCACTTGCAAATAAGTCTGCCAACTGTATGCCGAAAACCTCATGCGACCTAACTATTTCCATCTTACCGACGGGCAATGGATAAACGTGCTTACTTTTGCCATATCCCACTGCCGTCTCAGGCACATCCATATCTCTTAAATATTCCATAAACTTCTTGTTTACAAAGAAAGGTTCAGAGGAATCAAAACTGATATTCTCTTTCTCCCCAGTTCTTTTATACCATTCTTGAACTGAAACAGAAAACAACGGTATTGTTAGGTCTATATGGAATTTACTGACAGACAAAGCCTCTTTAATATATGGCATAGTGCAAGATATTTCTGACAGCATCTTAAAAAAGACAAACTCTGTTGCAGTATCCCTTCTTAATTTATCTGTGGTCCTATAGAAATCCGCAATGGATACAACAGATGGAGTTCTAACCATTGTAACAAAATTATTTTCGAATTCTGCCACTAAATCCTTATTGGGATGCTGAATAGCATAATAATACAAGCCATTTGCTAATACCAAATTTACAGCTCCTTCATATAAGTTAATGCCCTCATTATAATACCTAGTCTCAACTAGCATATCAACAATCTGGGCATAAATGCAGTATCGTTTATATGCAAATGATAGAAGCACATGATTTGAATCCAGAAGAGGATGATTAAATATTTTATCCAACATCTGCCTACCTTGAGGATTAGTATACATACTTTTGAAATGAAGCTCCTTTCCCCATTCGCAATAACCTATATCCTTCTTCAGACGCGCAATTTCATCATCCGCCATCCTAACAGATGCCAATGCAAAGTACGGTTGACTGACATTGGTTAAATCGGGCCCCGTATACCCGGATTCATCAAAATACAACATGATAAATTTATTCAGATTGTTATAATATTATTCAAATTCCAGACTCGAGGGTATTGTGTATTCGTGTTTCCAAAACCATACCTTTCTCCATATCAACAATTTAGATCAAGCTCTCTAATTTCTTTATCAATAATGGCAAAATCATATGGCCTAAATTATTTGCAAGGTAGAATCCGTCTCATCTCTCCTAAACCAATAATAGCCTCTTTCTCATTCAACCCAGCCTTTGCTGCCACTACCAAAAGATCGTCTTTCGTCGGTTCTATACTGTCATTGATTGAAGTCGTGCGAAAACCGTTAATGCCATCGCTGGGCAACAGGTCATAGGCCGGAGCAAAGTGCCAATCGCCATCCCGATGAATAAAAGCGAAGTTCTTAGCGTGGTCATCCTTGTTGCCGATGAGATAATTGAACACCATCAGTCGATAGACTTTCCACAATTCGGCTACACTATGCGTCAACATGGCGCACACCTGAAAAATATGCTTGTAGTCGATACTGGGCAATCGATAATCAGCACCGATAAGACCGGCCACGCTTACAACATGCAACTTGCCTTGAGGCGTTCGGTCAAAACGCTCCACGCCGAAGTACTTGCCTTCGAAAAGCCGCGTATCAGGCATTTCGATTCCACACTCTTTAGCTAGCAGCGAATAGCGGTATTCATCCACACCGATACTCTGCGGATCCCTCTTGGCTCGAAACTTGACCAGCCACTCTTTGCCTTCATAACGGGCGAAGATCTTGGGACGTGCGCCCCCCGGAGAGCCACCACGGTCTTGAAACTCCTCGATGCCTTCCCCTCTATATTCGTCGCTGTCCAATATCCGCTCTGCTTCCAATGCCAATTTCTCGAAATCGGCATAATCCTGTCGCGTCACGACACTATGATCCGGACGAAACTCCAGGGCTCCACGTCCCGACGACCCGACCAATGCGAGGCGATCCAGCAGAGAAAGCTCGCGAGGATTAACCCCCTTTTGCTGCAGGTATCGGTCCAAGATAAGAAGGCCCCATCCATCGGGCAGGCAATCATCGAAGACACCGAATCCTCCCTCAAACGGACGCGGTTTGGCGATAAAGACGCCACTTCGCAAAGGCAACTCAAAGGGAGAAATGGAGAAACCCGAACCTAGCCAATCGGGAGCATATTCAAAAGCACACAACCCCTCCTTGGTCAGAGCCAGACGACCTACTAACCGATCCGCAAGAAGAACTTCGATTTGTTTGATGCTATTCATTTTTCCGACCCCGTTTACGCGTGACACTTTGTTCATTCAAGACATCATCGAGCGATTGATATTGCCTCTGCGCAAAAAGAGCATCGAACTCCGAAAGAGCATTCAAGGCAAAGCCTATCTGGAGCAGCCCCTTCAATGAGATCTCACCCGTCTGCTCAAATTTGCGATAGGTTGCGAACTTGATTCCTGCTCTCACAGCCAAACCCTCCTGCGTCAAATCCAGCTCCAATCTCCGAGCTTTGACTCTCGCCGCAATCCTCATGGCCACCTCACCTGGATTTAAGATATCAAACGCTATCATATTATTCATAAATGCTATTTATACCACAAAATAAATAAAATAGTATTCCTTACAAATATAATCAATATCTTCCATTTAAGCAATACTCACCATGAAACACTACAACCGGCCGGAAGGTATCAACAGAATAAAAAAATCGGGCCCCGATTCTCGGAACCCGACTACCCTATCCACAAAGTGTGACGGTTACTTCTTCTTGCGGTACCCGCACTTCGGACATACACCCTCCTCGTTGAGTGCAACACCGCACAGCGGGCAGCGGTCGATGTCATTCTTGGTCACGAACTCCGCCGAGGCCGCATTCACACCACTCGTGAAGGAGATCTTGGCGATGTTGAGCTTATCCTTCAGCAGGTCGTAGACAATCTTGATCATCCCCTCAACCGTCAGCGTCTCTTTCGTGACCACCAGACGGTAATCGGGATAGGCCGTGGCCAGCTCCGTCTTGAAGGCCGGGCCCTTCATCTTGTTCTGCGGGTGTCCGTTGCGGATGCCCTGCTTCTCGTAGACGTCCAGAACGGCCGGCAGCAGCGGATCATCCTCGCGCAGAACCAGCGCATGGTCGAAATTCCGGAGCATGTTCCACGCTACCTTCTGAATCTCGTTGCAGGGGTAAACCATGTTCACACCCGCCTCGATGCTATCCTCCACCTCGATGGTCAACTGTCCCGTGTGACCGTGGAGATACTGAGCCTCTCCTTGAAAACCGTAGAAACGGTGTGCATACTGCAGATCGAATGTTGTGATACTTCTCATAACAAATTGCGGTTTTAAGTTAGACATTCTTTTTCAGTGTTACCTGTTCGAGGTATTCGCGGATCAGCTGCGAAAGCTCCGGATCCGCATAGTCCTCGATCGACTTGCCGTCGAAGAGGTGATGGTGCTCCGCCACCGTGATGTCGTAGTAGCACTTCCCGGTGTCGGGGTGATAGATGAACGACAAAATGTTTGCCGAACGGAAGCTGTCCAAAATCCGATAGATGGTCGAAACGGTCACCTCCTTGTTGCGGGACTGGACCCGTTCGATGATATCCTCCACCGTGGCGAGATGACCTCCACGGCCGCCCTGCGGATTAAGCGCACCAGCAGACCGTCTCCCGATTTCGAAGTTTGCCAACTGCCTCAACGATTGTTGCCGCCTGCACGGACAAATTCCACCAATCGACAGCCCGTTTATCTCCCGAAACGCACTGTTTGGAGTAACCGGGTAAACGATATTTTTATATATTTGCGCCGATTAGATAGATGACCGACATATGAAATTCGAGGCTAAACATCTGTTCATCCTGCTGTTGCTGCTTTCGGTGGTGATTCAATGCGCGTTCGGCAATTTCCCGTTTGCCTTCTTCGCCTTCCCGCTGGATGCTCTCATAGCCCTGCTCTGGATTGCAGGAATGGTGTATGCCTACAAGGAAAACCGCGCTTCAAGGTTCGTTCAGATGTGGCTCTCGCCGCAATGCACCTACTGGACGCTGGGCTGGCTCATAGCCGGCAGTCTGGTCATCGGGCTCTTCCCGCAGCTCTCGGCCGCGGAAGCTGCCGAACGTTCGGGGCTGTTCGCCCGGCTGGGGTGCTACCACTTCACCACCTCCTGGATCTTCGTGGTGGGGCTCTTCGCCCTGCTGACCCATCTGGGGATGATTACCCTGCGGCGGGGCTTCCGCCCGGGGCGCAACCGCTGGCGCTTTGTCCTGAACCATGCCGGGCTGTGGCTGGCACTCTTTGCCGGCGTAGTGGGAAGCGCCGAGGAGCAGACGCTGCGCATCCCGGTCTTCCGCGACCGGCCCAACAACGAGGCCGTCAGCGAAGAGGGGGCGAAAGTCTACCTGCCAAAGGAATTGCAACTGAACGACTTTACGGTGGAGCACTACGCCAACGGCACCCCGCGCCACTTTTTTGCCGAGATCTCGATCGACGGGAAACCGGCCCGGTTGGAGGTCAACCACCCCTATGCGGCCAACTGGGCGGAGGACTACTACCTGACCTCGTACGACGTGCAGTCGGAGCAGCCGCGCTACTGCGTGGTGCAGATCGTACGGGAGCCACTGAAGTACGTCATGTGGCTGGGCGTGGTCATGATGCTGTGCGGAGGCTGCCTGCTGTTTCTGGCCGGCCCGAACAGACAAAACAAGGAACTTTGTGAAACATCGCGGTGACGAAAGACGTATTGTAAAAGTGTGCGAGTATGATGTTCACGTGGGATAATTTCGAATGGTTTGCGCTGGTCTCCATCGTGCTGTGGGCAGCCGGCGCAGGGGTGGCGTTGTTCAGCAGGGAACGGCGCCGCTGGGCCATTCTGCTGACCGGCGTGGGCACGCTGGTCTTTGCGGCATTCATTGCGGGGTTCTGGCTCTACATGCAGCGTCCGCCGCTGCGCACCATGGGGGAGACCCGGCTGTGGTACTCCTTCTTCATGAGCGTATCCGGACTGCTGACCTACCTGCGGTGGCGCTACCCGTGGATCCTCAGCTTCTCGACGGTGGTGGCGACGGTCTTCGCCCTCATCAACATCCTGAAACCCGAAATCCATGACCAGACGCTGATGCCTGCCCTGCAGAGCCCGTGGTTCATCCCGCATGTCACGGTCTACATGTTCTCCTACTCGGTGCTGGGGTGCGCCTTTATCCTCGCCTGCATGGGGCTCATCAAGCACCGGACCGACTACCTCGAGGCGACCGACAAGCTGGTCTACACCGGACTGGCCTTTCTGACCGTCGGCATGCTCACCGGGTCGATCTGGGCCAAAGCGGCTTGGGGCCACTACTGGAGCTGGGACCCGAAGGAGACCTGGGCCGCTGCGACATGGGCGGGTTACCTGCTGTATGTCCACCTGCGACTGTTCCGCAAAAACGCCTCGCGGCCGCTCTACTGGATTCTGATTGTCTCGTTTCTGGCGCTGCAGATGTGCTGGTACGGGGTCAACTACCTCCCGGCGGCCCGGCAGAGTGTTCACATGTATTCACGTTCTTAGTTATATAAACTGTTTAATTTTAATTCATTTGTTATGAAAAAAGGCTCAAAGATTATTCTATCCGTGCTGGTAGTGATAATCGTGCTTTGCGTCGTCTACCGACTGGTGAACAAGGCACCGTCGGCCGACCTCGAAAGCAATGCGCAAATGGAGCAGATCGTGGCGAGCAGCGGATGTATTTCCTGCCACTCGGCCGATCCGAAGCTGCCTTTCTATGCCAACTTCCCGGTAGCGGGCAAACTGGTGCAGGAGGATGTGCGGCTGGGCTACCGTTCGTTCGATATGGCTCCGATGATGGAGGCGCTGAAGAACGGAGAGAAGATCAACGAAGTGGACCTGGCGAAGGTCGAGAAGGTGATTGCCGACGGAACGATGCCGCTGGCCAAGTACTACTTGATACACTGGGGTGCGTCGCTGACGAACAAGGAGACGCAGATGGCGCTCGCATGGGCCAAGTCGCAGCGTGAGGCCTTCTACCCCAATCCGCTGGCCGACCAGGAGTGGGCGAACGAGACGATCCGCCCGATTCAGGACTCGGTTCCGGTGGACATCCGCAAGGTGATGCTGGGTAACAAGCTCTACAACGATACCCGTCTGTCGGCCGACAACACCATTTCGTGCGCCTCGTGCCACGGTCTGAATACGGGAGGTGTCGACAACAAGGCCTTCTCCGAGGGTGTTGGCGGACAGCTGGGCGGCGTGAACGCCCCGACGGTCTTCAACGCCTACTACAACTTCGTGCAGTTCTGGGACGGACGTGCCGCCACGCTGGCCGATCAGGCTGCCGGACCTCCGGTCAACCCGGTGGAGATGGCCTGCAAGTCGTTCGACGAGATCTGCGAGAAGCTGAAGGCTGACGCCGCATTCAGCAAGGAGTTCACGGAGGTCTATCCCGACGGCATCAACCAGGCCAACATCACCAACGCCATCCAGGAGTTTGAGAAGACGCTGCTGACGCCCAACTCGCGCTTCGACAAGTACCTCAAGGGCGACAAGACGGCCATGAACGCCGACGAGATTGCCGGATACGAGCTCTTCAAGAAGTACGACTGCGCTACGTGCCACGTCGGCGAGAACCTGGGCGGACAGTCGTACGAGCTGATGGGCATCAAGCGCGACTACTTTGCAGACCGCGGTACGGAGCTCACCATCGAGGATAACGGCCGCTACAAGGAGACCAAGGAGGAGCGTGACCGCCACCGCTTCAAGGTGCCCGGACTGCGCAACATCGCTCTGACGGCCCCCTACTACCACGATGCCACGCAGGCAACGCTGGAGGATGCCGTCGTAGCGATGGCCCGCTACGAGGTCGGCGAGGAGCTGACGCAGCAGGAGGTCGACCGGATGGTAGCCTTTCTGAAGACGCTGACCGGCGAATACCAGGGCAAGCTGCTGACCAACGACAACTTCCCCGAGACGAAATAAGGCACATCGCCTCATTTTCAGCCCGACACGTTCCGACGTGCCGGGCTTTTTTTCTTACCGCCGGATCACATCCCCACCGACAAAAAAATCCTCCGCTAAGGCTTGGAGTTCGCGCAAAAATTACTACCTTTGCTCATGGAGTCACACCCCTCCGGCGACCCGCTCCAGTGAGGGAAAAGAACCGCCCAAAATCGGACTCCAAACCCGAGTTTTACATTTTTCCGAGAATATCGGACACAAGAAATGAAGCGTCAAACAAGGTTTTGCCGCCTCTTTACAGTGTGTCTTTTTGTGGCATCGACTAACGTCGTAACTAACAGAAAATTAACGAATTACAACGATTTTCTGCATCGGAAAGTTTCTTTTATGCCGATACGGCCTATCAGGACGGAAACTTTCCACCGCCGAGGAATCCAATTTTCACGCAAAAAACGTATCTTTGCACGCAGATAAACCTGCAAACACCATGAACGCAATCACTCGTACCGATTTCACCTTCGAAGGCCAGAAAAGCAAGTATACGGGAAAAGTCCGCGACGTATACGACATCAACGATGAATATCTGGTCATGGTGGTGACCGACCGGATCTCCGCCTTTGACGTGGTCCTGCCCGAAGGAATCCCCTACAAGGGTCAGGTCCTGAACCAGATCGCCGCCAAATTCCTCGACGCCACGGCCGACATCCTCCCCAACTGGAAACTCGCCGTACCGGATCCGATGGTCACCGTCGGCCGCAAGTGCGAACCCTTCAAGGTCGAGATGGTCATCCGCGGATACCTCTCGGGCCACGCTTGGCGTGAATACAAGGCCGGTAAACGCACCATCTGCGGCGTGGAGATGCCCGACGGCATGGTCGAGAACCAGAAGTTCCCCGAACCGATCATCACCCCCACGTCGAAGGCCGCCGAAGGTCACGACGAGGATATCTCGAAAGAGCAGATCATCGCCTCGGGACTCGTCAGCCGCGAGGAGTACGAACAGCTCGAAAAGTACACGCGCGCCATCTACCGCCGCGGGTGCGAAATCGCCGCAAAAATGGGGCTGATCCTTGTCGATACGAAATATGAGTTCGGAAAGAAGGACGGTGTCATCTACCTCATGGACGAGATCCACACGCCCGACTCGTCGCGCTACTTCTATGCCGAGGGGTACGAGGAGCGGCTGGCACGGGGGGAACGGCAGCGCCAGCTCTCGAAGGAGTTCGTCCGCGAATGGCTCATGGCAAACGGATTCCAGGGACAGCCGGGGCAGAAGGTGCCCGAGATGACCCCCGAGATCGTCGCCGGCATCACCAACCGCTATGTCGAACTCTACGAACAGATCACCGGCGAAAAGTTCATCAAGGCCGAGGCGGCCGATACGCAGACCATCCTGCAGCGGATCGAGAAGAACGTTTCGGAGTGTCTGAAGAGCCTGAACAAATAGCGTACACGCAATAGCGGTCCGATCGACGGACCATTGAGAAGCGGTCAACCAAGGTTGGCCGCTTTTTTATTTTCCGGATCTGCCACCGGGGCCTGCAAGAGGTGAAAGCAGCCAATTCATACACGGAAAGCCGAGATGGTCGCCCGAAACAGTCTCCGATGACGGGAGCGAGGAAGAAGTTTCGTTGCAAAAGCTTGGAATCTTTCGATTTTTTACTATTTTTGCCTCCGATCCTTTTTTTCCAAAACCAACCGAAATGAAAAAACTGTTGTTCATCCTGCTTTTTGCCGCATCGAGCGTCTCGGCAAAGGCTCCCGCAGAGCGATGGCTCGACCCGACCTGCTTCGGAGTCAACCGGGCCCCCATGCGCACGAGCTTCATTGTCTACCCGACCGCCGGGGAGGCCTCGCCCGAAAACACACCCGAACGTTCACCCCTCTACCGTTCGCTCAACGGTGTATGGACCTTCCTGTGTGTTGACCGCCCCGGCGCCGAACCCGAAGGATTCTTCCGTCCCGGATTCGACGACTCGTCGTGGGGCGAGATGCCCGTTCCGGGGCTTTGGGAGATGAACGGATACGGCGATCCGGTCTACACGAACAAACCCTATCCCTGGCACAAGTTCTTCCCGGTGAAGGCTCCGCTGGTTCCCTACGAACAGAACTACACGGGTATCTACCGCCGTACGGTCACCCTTCCCGAGGAGTGGAAGGGCAAGGAGCTCTTCATCCACATCGGGTCGGCCACCTCGAACCTCACCCTCTGGGTCAACGGACACGAGGTCGGATACAGCGAGGACAGCAAACTCGAAGCCGAATGGGAGATCACCCGCTACACGAAACCCGGGCAGGAGAATCTCATCGTGATGCGCATCAACCGCTGGTGCGACGGCTCCTACCTCGAGGATCAGGATTTCTGGCGCATGACCGGCATCGGCCGCGACTGCTACCTCTATGCACGGGACAAGCGACGTCTGGCCGACGTGCGGATCACGCCCGACCTCACGTCGGACTACCGCGACGGAGAGCTGCAGATCCGGATCGCCACCACGCCGGGGATCGGAGCCGTACGGCTCGTCCTGCGCGACGATGCGGGGGCGGAACTCCTCCGGCGAACCGTCACTCCGCGGCAGAACCGGATCGAAACGTCGTTCGAAGTCAGCAACCCCAGGAAATGGAGCGCCGAGAGTCCCGCCCTCTACACGCTTACGGCCGAGGCCCTCACCCGCGACGGATCAGTGATCGAGGCGGCCGCCTTCCCGGTCGGATTCCGCAAGGTCGAGATCCGCGGCGGGCAGCTGCTCGTCAACGGGCAGCCGATCCTCATCAAGGGGGTCAACCGCCACGAAATGGAGCCCAACACGGGTTATTACGTGACCCGCGAGGAGATGATCCGCGACATCCGCGAGATGAAACGCCTCAACATCAATGCCGTCCGCACGTGTCACTACCCCGACGCCCCCATCTGGTACGATCTCTGCGACCGCTACGGGCTCTACGTCGTCGACGAGGCCAACATCGAGTCGCACGGCTACTTCTACCACGACAAGTCGAAGAATCTGGCCGGGAATCCCGACTTTGCCCAGGCTCACCTCGACCGGAACCAGCGCATGGTACACCGGGATTTCAACCACCCGTCGATCATCATCTGGAGCACGGGCAACGAAGCCGGCAACGGCCCCAACTTCGAACGGTGCTACGACTGGATCAAGGCGTTCGACCCCTCGCGTCCGGTCCAGTACGAGCAGGCCTCCTACCACGGCGACTACAACACCGACATCACCTGCCCGATGTATTGGGACTATAACACCTGCCAGCGCTATCTGGACCGGAATCCCGACAAACCACTCATCCAGTGCGAATACGCCCACGCCATGGGCAACTCGCTGGGCGGATTGAAGGAGTATTGGGAGATGATCCGCCGCGAGCCGCGCTATCAGGGCGGTTTCATCTGGGACTTCGCCGATCAGGCGCTGGCCTGGCGCAGCCCCGAGGGGCGGCTGACGTTCCGCTACGGCGGCGACTACAACGACCGCGACGCCTCGGACAGCACCTTCTGCTGCAACGGCATTCTGGCCAGCGACCGCTCGTGGCATCCCCACGCCTACGAGGTCAAGCACCTCCACCAGCCCGTTCATACCACCCTGCGCGATGCGAAAAAGGGCATCGTGGCCCTCTACAACGAGAACTTCTTCACCGATCTCTCGCCCTATCGGCTTCTGTGGGAGGTGTCGGCCAACGGAAAGCCGGTCACAAGCGGCGTGATCGAACGGATCGAGGTTGCTCCCCAGCAGACGAAAGAGATCACGCTGGGATACGATCCGGCACGCATCGAGGCCCTCGACGGCGAACTGCTGCTCACGGTCCGCTACCAGCTCCGCGAGACGACCGATCTGCTCGAGGCCGGTTACGAGGTGGCCGCCGATCAGCTGGTGCTTCGGGCCGACGATTCCGCACGGCGCTTTGCCTCGCTCGAAGCAGGCGCATCCCGCGAGGAGCTCCGCCTCGACGGGGGCTCCGTCACGGGCGAAGATTTCACGCTGCGTTTCGATCCCGAAACGGGTTGTCTGGTCTCGTACCGGCTTCGCGGCGTAGAGCTGCTCTCCGGAGCGCTGCGTCCGAACTTCTATCGGGCCGCCACGGACAATGATCTCGGCGTTCGTCAGGCCGGGAAGGTTCCCGACAGCCGGATCTGGGCCGAGATCACACCCCGACTCGAAAAGTTCGACCTGACGAAGGAGAATCAACAGGTACGGGCCACGGCACACTATCTGCTGCCGCAGGTCGGTGGACGGCTGACACTCAGCTACCGGATTGCCGAAGACGGTACGATCCGCGTCCGGGAGACACTGAAGGCCGATTCGACCCGTACGGGAGTAGCCGATCTGATGCGCTTCGGCATGATGTTCGAGGCGCCGGGGATGTTCAACACCCTCTCCTACTACGGACGCGGTCCGATGGAGAACTACGCGGACCGGGCTTCGGCCGCCTTCGTCGGACGCTACGACCAGCGGGTTGCCGACCAGTTCCACGCCAAATACGCCAGCCCCCAGGAGTCCGGCACGCGCAGTGGCCTGAGGTGGTGGCGGCTGACCGACGAGACGGGCCTCGGCCTGGAAATCTGCTCCGATCGCCACTTCTCGGCCTCGGCCATCCCCTACTCCATTCCACAGCTCGACAACGGAACGCCGGAGTACCGGCGCCACCCCTCCGAACTGGTCTCCGACGGCCGCACGCATGTCTGCTTCGACCTGATTCAGTCCGGACTGGGATGCGTCAACAGCTGGGGCAAGCAGGCCCGGCCCGAATACCGCATCCCCTACGCAGACCTGCAGTTCGACTTCCTGCTCCGTCCGGTCGGCGTTTCACACTGAGCCGGAGCGCAGCGGCACCGACCGGGGGGGGGGAGCATACCGGTTCAAAGTCGAACCGGGGGGGGGGCCTCGCGAACGGGGCCACATCTCACTCCCATGAACAAGAGAGGGCGGAGCCTACAGGCTCCGCCCTCTTTGCATTGAAACAGCGTTGCGGGATCAATCGGCGTCGTGACAGAACCATCCGTCCGAGAAGGGCTGACGCCGGCCCTGCTCATCGACCAGCGCCAGTGTCACACGCCCGCCGTTGTAGTCGAAATAGCGCAGCTCGAAGGGGTGAAGCCCGGCCGAAAGGGCTGCCTGTCCCGTCTTCTCGATCAGCGTATGTTCGCCGTCGTTGTCGATCACCACGCGGCCGTCGATGCGCAACAGGCTGCCGTCGTTCGAGGCCAGCGCAAAGGTGTAGATCCGATTCTCCGGCACGCGGATATACCCCCGGAAGAGGATTCCCGTGGCACGGCGCCCCTGCGCCACCTTCGGGAACTGCACCGTATCGACCACACATCCCCCGTCGGCCTTCGCTCCGCCGATGGCATCGCACTTCGGGAAGCGTTTGAAATACCACTCGGCCTGCAGGCCGGGAGCCGTCACGGCCACCTCGGTCGGAGCCGCAAAGCCGCACTTCTCATAGCGGATCTTCACCCAGTCGCCCGTCCGGCCATCGGGATGGAAGGCCCTCACCTGCAGCAGGGCATCATCATGGAAGGTGATCGGGCCGGTGTAGATCGGCGAAGAGACGGTCGGCACCGATCCGTCGAGCGTATAGCGCAGCGTGGCGCCCGGCAGCGGGCAGGTCACCGTCGAACGCGTCGAGTCAGTGAAGACGCAGAATTCGTGGAAATTCTCCAGCGAGGGGATGCGGTAGTTGATCCCTTCGGCATCGAGCCGCGCGCAGTAGCGCATCACACGCGGCAGCAGCTCCTCCTCGCTGACCCGCTCCTCGGGGCTCCACCCCTTCTCGGCCACGATCAGCAGCCGCGGATAGAAGAGATACTCCGCCCGCGACAACGAAGGCACCTTCTCGGCCCAGACGTTGCCCTGAACACCCAGAATGCGGGCCTTCTGCTCCTGCGGAAGCGAATCGGGAACCAGCCGGAAATTGCACGTGCGCTTCAACGAGCCTGCATCCTCCTCGAGCGAGAAGTAGAACCACGTCTGCGGACAAATAATCAGATCGCAACCCTGACGCGTGGCCCTGTCGACCGACTCCGGCACCCACGGGCGCCACCACATGATCGTGGTCGCCGGATCGACCTCGCCCTGCAGGAGTTCGTCCCAGCCGATCATCCGGCGGTCGTGGGCCTCGAAGAAGCGCTGCATGCGGCGGGTGAACCACGCCTGCAGGGCGTGTCCGTCGGCCAACCCCTCCTGGCGCATGCGCGCCTGGCAGCGCGGGCAACGGTTCCAGTTCTTCATGTTGACCTCGTCGCCTCCGATATGGACATACTCATAGGGGAAGAGCTCGAACACCTCCTGCCAGATCTCCTCGCAGAACGCCAGCGCCTCGTCCTTGCCCAGGCACAACGGGGAGGAGAAGGCCTCGCCGCTCCACGTCTCGGGCTCGAAGCAGGTCATCTCCGGATAGTACTCGATGGCCTGCAGGAAGTGGCCCGGCATGTCGATCTCCGGAATGACGTCGATACCCCGTTCGGCGGCATAGGCCACCACCTCGCGGATATCCTCCTGCGTGTAGTAACCGCCGTAGAGCGTATCGGCACCCTCCACGCGCAGGTACTTCTCCGGAATCAGGAAATCGGCATTCTCCTCCCGTGCGGCACGTCCCATGCAGATCGTGTCGTGCTTGTTGAAACGGCGCCAGCCGCCCTTGCCGGCCAGATCGGGATAGGCCTTGATCTCGACGCGCCAGCCCTGATCGTCGGTCAGATGCCAGTGGAACTTGTTGAGCTTCAGCCGGGCCATCTGGTCCAGCATGCTGCAGATATCCTCCTTGTCGAAGAAGTGGCGGCTCACGTCGAGCATCACGCCGCGCCAGGCAAACGCCGGGGCATCCTCCACCTCCACATGCGGAATCACCGCTTCAGTCCTCTCGTCCGCGGGCAGCAGCTGCCGCAGCGTAGCAATGCCGTTGACCACGCCGCGCGGCGATCCGCCCGTGATCCGCACGCCCGACCGCGTGACAGCCAGCCGGTAGGCCTCTTCGGCCAGCGATGCGGTATCGAGCTGCAGGCAGATATCACCCTGCGGGGTCTCCGACAGCGAGGCCGAAGTACAGGGGGCCAGCGCCTGCCTCAGGTAGTCGGCCTGCAGGGTCAGCCGCGGATCGGAGATGCCGATGCGCACCTCGTCCGGAAGACGGTAGCCGCCCCGTCCCCACTTCACCTGCTGCGGCTGGGGAATCAGCGTGGGGCGCTCCCCGGCCGGTGTCGTCGCACAACCGCCCAGGAACAGAACGGCGGCAAACAAAAACGGTAGGAATCTAAATCGTCTCGTCATGGAATCAGTCTTTGGATTGGAAATCTCCGTTCATGCGCAGGGCCAGCGTATCGTCGTACTGCCGCTGCAGGCGGAGGAGTTCGTCGATCATCCGGGCCCGCTCGCCGGCACACGCCGGATCGTCGTAGCGGTTATGCAGCTCGTGAGGATCCGTCTTCAGATCGTAGAGCTCCCAGTGGTCGATGTCGTTGTAGAAATGGATGAGCTTCCAGCGGTTGTCGCGCACCCCGTAGTGGCGTTTGACCATGTGTTCGGCCGGATACTCGTAGAAGTGGTAATAGAGGGCCGGACGCCAGTCGGCGGACTTTTCGCCCCGCAGCAGCGGTAGCAGCGAGCGGCCCTGGATGTCGTCGGGAATCTCCGCGCCGGCCAGTTCGAGGAACGTCGGAGCATAGTCGATGTTCTGCACCAGCTGATCGATGTCGCCCTGCACGCCGCCCGGGAGCCGCATGACCAGCGGCGTATGCATCGACTCCTCGTACATGAAGCGCTTGTCGAACCAGCCGTGCTCGCCGATGTAGAAGCCCTGGTCCGAGGTATAGACCACCAGCGTATTCCCGGCCAGTCCCGTGCGGTCGAGGTAGTCGAGCAGCCGTCCCACGTTGTCGTCCAGCGATTTGAGCGTCTTCAGGTAATCGCGCACATAGCGCTGGAATTTCCACTCGGCACGCTCGCGGCCCTGCGGATTCGTGCGATGGAATTCCGCGATGAGCGGATCGTAGAAACGGTCCCAGGCCGCCCGCTGATCGGGATTCATGCGGCCGATCATCCCCTCGTAGAGCTCCTTCAGCCGGCTCGAATCCGACGTGCGGTACATCTTCAGATCGTAGATCACATCCATGTCGTGGTCCGACGAGATGGACATCTCCTGGGCGGCAGCTGCCGGACGCCCCGCATAATCGTCGTAGAAGGTCTCCGGCAGCGGGAAGGTCCGATCCTCGTAGAGGGTCAGATTGCACGTGTCGGCCATCCAGTTGCGGTGCTGCGCCTTGTGGTGCACGAGCAGGCAGAAGGGCTTCTCGGGATCGCGCTCCGCATCGAGCCACGCCAGCGCCTTGTCCGTGATGAGGTTCGTGATGTAGCCCTCGTTGCGGACCGTGTCGCCCGTCTGCCGGATGAAGTCCGGATTGTAGTAGTCCCCCTGATCGGGGATGATCTCCCAATGGTCGAAGCCCGTCGGGAGGCTCTCCAGATGCCATTTGCCGACGATCGCCGTCTCGTAGCCGGCCTGCTGCAGCAGCTTGGGGAAGGTCTGCTGCGAACCGTCGAAGACGCACGTCGTATTGTCGTAGAAACCGTTCTTGTGCGAGTGTTTGCCCGTGAGCATGCAGGCCCGGCTCGGACCGCTCAGCGAGTTGGCCACGAAGCTGTTCGTGAAGCGGACTCCCTCCCGGGCTATGCGGTCGAGATTGGGCGTCGAGGCGTAGCGGCGGTCATAGCAGCTCATCATCTGCGCCGTATGGTCGTCGGTCATGATGTAGAGGATGTTCATCGGGCGTGCCGCGGGTTTGCGGTCCGTGCAGCCCGCCAGCGACAGCGTCGCCAATCCACCCAGGCCCAACAGATAGAGGTCAGTGGTTTTCATGTGATGTTGCGGTATGATTTTCGGAAAAAGGGCACCGCCGCAGCGCTTCGAACCGCACGGCGGCGCCCTTCGTCATTCGGGATTCGCAGGGACTCCTATTCGTCCATCTTTTCGGAGTTCTCCACCCACTTCAGCCCCGTGGCCGGGCCGGTGAAGGTTTCGGGCCAGGCGGCGTTGCCGATTCCCGAAGCCGTCGAGTATTGGCACGTTCCGAGATGGCCGTTGCCCGTGGCGTCGTTGAACGTGTAGCCCGAGCCCTCGTCCATCTTCCAGTAGCCGAGCAACCCCTCGCTCTTCGGATCGACATTCGTGGCGTTGTTGGCCAGCTGGACCGCCGTACGGGCCACGTTCCACAGGCGCACCTCGCGGAACGAAATCGTCTGCGTAAAGGAGGACGGCTGCGGCAGCAGCGAGAAGTAGCGGAAGTTGATCGAGGGATTGGGGGCATCCTTCGTGGCCACCTCCGTTCCGTCGAGATACAGATGCATCTTGCTGCCGTCGAAGACAATGGCCACGTGCTGCCAGACCTTGGCCTGATTGGGTGTCGAGGCATCGATGGCCGGCTTGACCATCGAGTTGATCTGCATCCACTTCTTCGGACTGTTGTTCTCGAAGCGCACCCACATGCGGTTGGTCAGCGAGCGCGACGAGCCCTCCAGACCCACGAGCATCTGGTCGCTCGTCGTGGAGAAGTCCTCCATGTACATCATGAACTCGAAGGTATAGGCCGTGAAGTTGATATCCGCATCACCCATGTCGAACATGATCCGGTTCTTCTTCGAACGGTCGCCGGTTTCGACAAACTCCGTATTGAAGAGCGGAACCGGCACGATCCGCTGCCAGTTGCAGATAAGCAGGAACTCCGAAAGGTCATTGAGCAGTCGCATGTTGCCGTCGGTACTGAGCAGCCGCACCGGCAGGGCATAGGTCACACCCGAATCCTTCATCTCCTGGGTATAGGGCAGGATCTCGACCTGCAGCGGAGCCGCCGAGGCCGCACCGGCTGTCACCGATACGGGATCGGCCGGAAGGTTGTAGGCTCCGTCGGGAAGCTGCACGTAGGAGGTGCCGTTCATCTGGTTGTAGCGGGTCAGCACCTCGGGAGCCACCTCGAAGCGGAACGAGCAATCGGCGGCGGCACGATCACCCAGCCGGGCCGTCAGCGTGGTCTGCGCCCCCTCGTCGTTCGAGAACGACAGAAGCTTGCTCGCCGCCCCGTAAGCCTCGGCAATGTAGGCGGCATTGTCGATGGGCTGGAATTCGGCGTCGTTGCAACCCGCAACGGCTGCCATCAGAAAGCCTGCCATCAGCCCCTTGCAGGCACGATTCATCCATGTCATTTTCATAGGTCGTTGCTTTTTATCGGTTGGTTTGCGCCGGATTCATCGTCGAGATGATCTGACGGTAGTAGTGGTAGCAGTCGTTCTTGAAGTCGTTCTGCATCTTGTAGGCGCCGACTCCCCCCTTGCGCACACCGGTATAGGGCTCCCAGAGGGCCATGCCCTGCAGCGAGTTGACCTTCGTACCGTCGCTGAGCGTCCAGGTGATGCCGCCGGCCGCCGCAATGGAGGCCGATTCGAAATTCTCGGTCACGATCAGCCGCCGGGTGATCTGCTCGGCGGAGAGCGTCCCGTCGAAGGCCGAGACCACACGGCTCAGAGCGTCGTCGAGATTCGTCTGGCTGGAGAGCTTATAGGTCTGCAGGATGAAGTAGTCGAAGCAGTCGATCGTCTCGACGGGCATCGAGTGCACCTCACCGTCGACGATCAGCAGTTTGTCGCTGCCCGACTTGGGTCCCAGACGCCGGCTGCACTCCTCGACAAACCAGTTTACGCGCTGGGCGGGAGTCGTTCCGGCATAGATCTCACCCTGCTCCGGGATCCGCTCGTAATCGTTGACGATGTTGCCGGAGTGTCCGGCATAGCTGGGCTCGAAGTCAATGTCCAGGCCGTCGTATCCGCTGGCCAGCACGGCGTCGACCATGGCATTGGCATACTTGCGGATGGCGGTCTCGATCTCGGCGGCCGAGGCGTCGTCCGTCCACCCCCAGTAGAGGCGCCGCAGACGGATAATCTCGTTGTTGGTGGTCGCTCCGGCGGTCACCTCCTCGGGGGTGACGTTCAGACCGATGTCCGTGAGCAGGGTCGTCACGACAACCCGCGTACCCTTCTTCTCGCGAACGGCCCGCATGTCGGCCTTCTGCTCCTCGCTTGGCGTGAAGGGCGACCAGATGGCCACCAGATCCACACTGTCGGGAATTCCCATCAGGCTCATGGCCGTCGAGGCCGAAACCGGATTCCAGCCATCGAACCAGCCGAAGGCGAGCGAATGGTCCGAAGCCTTGTAAGCCTTCAGATCGGCGTAATAGGAGTCCGGGAGGGACTGCTTCAGATCCCGGGCCTCGGGTTCCGTCCACTCGCTGCACGCGCAGAACAGGACGACAGCCATGGCCGTCATGGCCGAAAATATGTTTTTACGATTCATTTTCATGGTTTTTCAGGTTTTTCAGGTCAGTTTTTCTTTGCCCACCAGACATCGGTCGAGTGTTCGTCCGTGCCGCCCAGCAGCTGAATGCCGCCCTGGAGATTCTCACGGTTGTTGTCGTACTCCGACTGCGGGTAGTGCAGACGCCGCATGCCGCGGTCGCTGTCCACCGTTCCCCACATGCTGCCGGCGCTGAGGTTGTCGACCGCCATGAGCATCTTCGGGAAGCCCGTCCGACGGAAATCGGCCCAGGCCTCGTGGCCGATCATGTGGTTGGCGATCCACTTCTGGATGATGATGCGCTCGAGTGCCTGCCCGTCGTCGGCCCAGGCCACCGAGGGGGCCGTACCGAAATCGGACGCATTGTTCCGCCCCAGCGGATCGGTATAGGAGAGCGTGACGGCACCCGTCTGCATGTAGGTGTTGAGCGACGACGAGCAGCCGGCCTCTTCGAACGAGGTCTCGATTCCCCTGTTGTAGAGATTCTCGGCCGTATCGCCCATCGACCAGCCCAGCAGCGCGCCCTCGGCGCGCAGGAACCAGCTCTCGGCGGCGTACATCACCGGAACGGGATCCGTCTCGCCGTAGAGCGGATAGGAGAACGCCGTGTAGTCGGTCACGCTCACGTTGTCGATGCCCGAACGGGCTCCGACATAGGGCTGGCCGGCATACCCCGAGGTCGAGAAGTAGGAGCTGCGCCGTGGATCGGAGTAGGCGTTCATGTACATCGTGATGTTGGCATTCGAACGCAGGTCCTGCCACGAGGAGCTGGTTGCCTGGGTATAGAAGGGGTTGCGGCGCGACGTGGAGACGAAGTAGAGCGACTGGGCCGTCGTCTCGATCAGACCGTAGGTCTCGCGGGCGGCCACGGCCTCTTCGGCGATCGTGCGTGCCGAGCTCTCCACACCGCTCATGCGGATGGCCATGCGCAGTTTGAGCGTATTGGCAAAGCGGATCCACAAACGGACATCACCGGCGTAGTTGCTGATGTCGAAATCCGCGAGCAGCGTCGTATTGCCGGCCGAGACGAAGGTGTAGAGCTCCTCCATGGCGGCATCCAGATCGTCGATCATCGCCAGATAGACGTCGCGCTGGCTGTCATAGGGCACCGAGAAGGTTCCGTTCTGCATCTTCGAGTAGGGAATCGGGCCGTAGGCGTCGGTCACGCGGAGCATCGAGGCCACGCGGATGATCTGGGCCAGCTGATAGACGGCCCCTTCGCCCCCGGTGCTCGACAGCACCTGGAAGTAGTTGCCGTAGAAGTTCGAGAAGGTGTTGTTGAAGAGCGGATCGTTGAACGAATCCGAAGGGTTGTAGGTCGAGATGTTCTGACCCTGGTAGGGTTTCACGGCCGAGCAGTAGCCGCCCAGTTCGTCGCCGATCAGGACATCCTGATACTGCGAGGCATTGACCTGGTAGTGGGTCATCCACTCCATCATCGAGGGGAAGAGGATGCCGATACCCACGTTGTCGCCGACGAGATCCTCGTCCGTCGGGCGGTAGGGTTTGGTATTGTACTCTTCGAAGTTACCGGTGCAGGCTGCGGCGGCCAGCAGAGCCACGCCGAGCACCCCGCGTCCGAACAAACGTTTGATTGTATGCTGTTTCATGATTGGTCGGCAGTTTTAGAATTGGAATTTCACGGAGAATCCGATGTTGCGCAGGCTGGGCAGCATGAAGTAGTCCACGCCCTGCAGGAAGTTGTCGGAGGTCGAGGTGGTCAGTTCGGGATCGAACGGCGCCTTGTTGTAGATCATCCACAGGTTGCGGCCCACGAGCGAGACGGTCATCCCCATCTTGTTGCGGAACCACTTGCGCGGCAGCGAGTAGCTCAGCGAGAGCTCCTGCAGACGGACGTTCGTGGCCGAATAGATGTAGTAGGCTCCGGCGCCCGTACCGGCACCGATCGTCTGGTAGTAGTTCCTGGCATCGACCAGTCCGTTGTTGATCCGCACGCCGCCGGCGTCACGCGCCGCGGCCGAACGCTCCGAAACGCCGTAGTAGTCGAGGAAGGCCTCCGTATTCGAGACGACCGATCCGCCCAGCCGGGCCGCAATCATGGCCGACAGCGTTACGCCCTTGTAGGAGAAGCTGTTGCTCCAGCCCAGGTTGCCCTTCGGGAGCAGCGAGGCGACCTTGCGGCGTTCGGTGGTCGTCAGTTCGACCTGATTGGTCGACGGATCGACATAGATGTTGCCGTTGCCGTCGGTGCGCAGTTCGCGGTTGATGTAGAGGTCACCCATCGTTCCGCCCTCGTAGAGGATCACCTGCGGCGAACCCGTGTTGCCGAGGGTTGCCTTCTCCAGATAGGGCATCTCGATCGGCTTGCCGTCGACGGGGCTGATCACGCCGTCGGCCAGACGGATGATCCGGTTGCGGTTGGTCGTGTAGGTGAGGCTCGTATCCCACGAGAAATCCTTCCAGGTGTTGTGATAGCCGAGCAGGAGTTCCAGACCCGTATTGCGGACCTGACCGGCCTGCACCAGCACCGACGAATAGCCCGACGTCGACGAAGGGGTCGACTCGAAGGTCTGGTTGTAGGTGTCCGAACGGTACCACGTGGCATCGAGGTTCAGCTTGCCGCCGAAGAAGCGGGCATTCAGACCCACCTCCCACGATTTGGTCTTTTCGGGTTTGAGGTTGTCGTTCGGGAAGCGGTGGTTCGAGTCCCACTCGTGGTTCTGGGCGCGGTACTCGTAGTAGGGGCTCGTCAGGTAGGCGGCGTACGAGGAGCCGACGGCCGAATAGGAGGCGCGCACCTTCAGGAACGAGAACCAGTCGGGAAGATCGACCATCTCGGAGATCACGCCCGACAGACCCACCGACGGATAGAAGAACGAACTGTATTTCGAGAAGGCCAGCGCCGACTCCCAGTCGTTGCGGCCCGTGACGGTCAGGTAGAGCATGTTCTTCCACCCCACCTCGACGTTGGCGAAGATGCTCTGCGACTGAACCCGCGATCCGTCCTCACGCTCACGGTAGGAGGTGGTCGAGATGTTGGTGATCGAGAAGAAGTTGGGGATCTTGCGCAGGTCGCCGCCCCAGCCCATCAGATCCATCTGCACGTCCTTGATCGAGGCGCCGACGTTGGCCGTCAGGTGCCAGTCGTCGGAGAAGTAGTGGTCGATGTTGGCGATGACGTCGGCATAGATCTGACGGTCGTTGCGCTTGGTGATGTTGTAGAGACCCTTCTCACCGGCGAAGTTCGTATCCGTACCGGCGTAGCGCTTGTTGGTGATGTCCATGTCCGAGTTGTCGACCTTCACGCGGCCCGTCACGTTGAGCCACTTCGTGATGTCGTACTTCAGACTGGCCGAGAGCATGTAGCGGCGCTTCTTCGACTCGTTGATCATCTTGTGCATGATCCAGTAGGGGTTCTGGAACGACATGTCGCCCGAACCGTAGGTCCAGTTCGGGACGTAGAGGTTGCGCGACTCGTCCCAGATCTGGTACATGCGCACGTTGTCGAAATCCTCGCCGCGCGGGAAGAGGTAGAGCGCCGGCAGCGGGTTGAAGTACTGTCCCGAGGCGATCATGTTCTTGTTGTTCTGCAGGATATAGCTGGCACTCAGGTCGAGCGTCATCCGGTCGTTGAGAAACGAGCTCACGTCCCGCATCGTGAAGTTGTAACGGTTGTAACCGCTGTTGGGCAGGATGTTCCGGGCATTGGTCGTCGCGGCCGAGAAATAGGCCTGGTGACGCTTCGTGCCGGTGGAGAACGAAAACGAATTGCTGACGTTCGAACCCGTATTGAAGAAGCTCGAGGGGTCGAACCGCCGCGACGTCGCAGCGCCCCAGCTCTGATAGGATCCCACCTCGTTGCCGTAGCGGTTCTGGAAGCGCGGCATGACGAACGGCATCGAGAAGGTGGTGCTGTTCGAGACGCTCACCTGCGTCTTGCCCGCCTCCCCCTTCTTGGTGTTGATCAGCACCACGCCGTTGGCGGCATCCGAACCGTAGAGGGCAGCGGCCGAAGGGCCCGTCAGCACCGAAATCGACTCGATGTCGGCGGGGTTGATGTCGGCCACGCCGTCCGAACCGAGGTAGTTGCCCTGCAGGCCGTCGTCCGAGGAGCCGAACGAGACGTTGGTCATCGGCACACCGTCGATCACATAGAGGGCGTTGTTGTCCTTGTAGATGGATTTCGCACCGCGCATCACCACGCGCACCGCACCACCCACGCCGGCTGCCGAGGAGTTGATCTGCACACCGGCTACCTTGCCGTTGAGCGAGTTCATGAAGTTCGCATCCTGCACGGTCATGATCTCTTCGGCCTTGACCTGCTGCACGTTGTAGGAGAGGGCTTTCTCCTGGCGCTTGATACCGAGGGCCGTCACGACGACGTTCTCCACGGCCACGGCCGACTCCTGCAACGTGATGTCGAACTGCGTCCGCCCGTCGACGGACACCTCCTGCGACTCGTAGCCCAGATAGTCGAAGAGCAGCACCGGATGGGCCGTTCCTTCGGGAATGCGCAGCGTGAAGCGGCCGTCCACATCGGTGCTCACGCCCAGGGTCGTACCCTTGAGGATCACCGAGGCTCCGATGACCGGCAGGCCGTGGGCATCGACGACCCGTCCGGAGACTTCACCCGGCGCAGCAGCCGATGCAAGGGGGGGGGTCCGCAACTCTCCGGCCGAAAGAATGATGTTCGAGCCCTTGATTTCGTAGGAGATTCCCGTACCGCGGACCATCTGACCGAGGGCCTCCGTCACGGGGAGATTGTCAGCCACAACGCTGACCGTATGGTCGATGTTGAGACTCTTGTCGTAGATGAACAGATAGCGGGTCTGCTTCTCGATTTCGTTCATGACCCGTTCCATTTTGACTTGCCGCAGGTCGATGGTGACGCGTGCGGTCTGAGCCGCGGCCGGACGTGCCCCGAGGCACAGAATCGCCGCGAACAGGAAGATTATCAGGCTTTTCATTTGGCCTGATACTTTTTTCTTCATATCTTTGCAGATTGGTTAAAGGATAATAATTCAGGTTGTTCCAAGGCTGGGAATAGACCGTTATCCTGACGACCCGGAGTTGTTGGCACAATTCCGGGTTTTTCTTTCACGAAATGTCCGCAGAGGACCGGATACGGTCGAAAAGAGACGGATTACAGCATCATAGGCAGGCGGAGTTTAAGGTTCGGGGATTCAGGTTTATCAATAGATCGTAATTACGTTGGTCTGGGTATCGTAGGTGTATCGGAAGTCGCCGTTGCGCTGCAGGATGCTCAGGGCGTGTTCGATGCCGTCCGAGATGCGGATCTTGCCGATCGACCCGACTTTGGGCAGCTGCTCGAGCCGCACGTCGAAGCGTACGCCGTAACAACTCTCGAAGCGTGCAAGGATCTCCTCGAACGAACAGCCGCCGATCGAGATCTGCCCCTCGGTCCAGAGGTATTCGTTCGGATCGTCGGCAGGTTCGACGCGCAGGCGCCCCTCTTCGAGCAGGACCCGCTCGTTGGGGCGGAGCGTTACCTGCTGATGGAGCGAATCGCGGGAGGTGACGCGGACACTGCCACGGAAGAGAGCCGTCGAGAACTCATCGTTCTGCTCGTCGGCACGGACGTTGAATCGGGTGCCGAGCACCTCCACGCGGCAGGCGTAGGTCTCGACGATGAAGGGGCGTTCGGCATTGCCCGTCACATCGAAAAGGGCCGTACCCCGGAGTTTTACCTGGCGTGTCGCACCGGCAAAGAGGGCCGGATATTCGAGTTCCGAACCGGAGTTGAGCCACACCGAGGTGCCGTCCTGCAGCGTAAGGTTGATGCGTTGTCCGGCGGGGACGACGATCCGGTTGGTCAGCTGCTCCCAGTTGCGTTCGCGGTGGGAGATGACCCCCCAGCTGATCCCCACGGCCAGAGCCACCACGGCGGCAATCCGCAGGGCGGGTGCGGCCAGACGCCGGAGGACTCCCGAACGGCGGCCGGGACGCGATGCCGACACGCGGGCACGGACCTTCGGACGGGGTGCAAAGAGTTGCAGGGCCGTAAACAGGGCCCGTTCGCGGTCGAACGTCCGACGATTCTCCGCATCGGCGTCGAGCCACTCCATGAGGCGGCGCTCCTCCTCGGGGGAGGCTTCACCTCGGAAAAACCGGTACAGTGTCTCTTTTTCCATGCTTCGGCAGCTCGTTTTGGGGTGCATACATCCTAAAAGCACTTCAGCGAAGCGTTTTACCGGAAGAAAATGCATTTTTTTTGAAAAAAGTGATTTCAGGGCCTGGAGAGACGCTCCAGAAGGGCTGCCGCCAGCACGGCCGGCAGATAGTCGTGCAGTCCCCGGCGCAACGCGGTCAGGGCCTTCTCGAGTTCGGTGGCCACGCGGCGTTCAGTGATGCCGAACAGTTCGGCCACCTCGCGGTAGGAACGCCCCCGGAAACGCTGTTCGGTGAAGACGCCGCGCGTCAGCTCGGACATCTCGTCCAGACTCTCGCGCACGAGCCGCTCGATCTCCCCCTCGAAGAGCTGCCGGGGGTCGCACATCTCCAGCGAACGGATGTTCTCGCGCAGCACACGGTTCTCCAGCGCCTCCATCTCGTTGTGGGCCCGCAGACGGACCAGCCGGGCCCGCAGGTAGTTCAGACACTTGTGGCGCAGCGTCGTGAAGACATAGGCCGCCACGTTGCACGAGGGATCGATGCGGCCGCGGTTCTCCCAGAAGTAGAGGAACGAATCGGTGACCAGATCCTCGGCCGCGAGCCGGTCCTTGACATATCCGCGGGCGAACTCGATGAAGCGCGGACGGTACTCGTCATAGAGCCGGCCGAAATCATCATCGTCATTCCTGTTGACAGGGGTGTGTTCCACGGAGAAGTTGCATTTGAATTGTACAAATATACTATTTTTTGCAAAAAGTCATCTCCGCAAAAAAATCGCTGCCGGGAAGAGGCCGTCTCTTTGAAGGTGGAACAGCAGAAGAGACGATACTGTCGGACGAAGCGGTTCCGGACTGTAAGAAGCCGTTCCGTACCCCGCCGGGAGAGGTTGCATCTTCATGAAAAATCAAATCGGGGCTTCGGTATCTCGCAAATAATTTCTATATTTACCTCACGGCAGGCCCCTCGCCGAAGGCAGCAAAGAACTGATAACCCGAAACATGAACCCTTCAAAGAGATGACGGACACCGAGTTGGCACAGGAGATACGCCAAGACAACCATCTGGCATTCGCGATGGCGTACGACAAATACCACCGGCAACTCTATGCCTTCGCCTACCGATATACCCGCACAGGTTCGGCCGCCGAGGATATCGTCCAGCAGGCCTTCCTCAAGTTGTGGGAAAACCGTTCGCGGCTCGATCCGCAATCCGGACTGGGAGGCTATCTCTTTACCATCTCCAGAAATCTGACACTCAACGTGCTGAGATCCGGAATCCCCACCGACGGAGCCTGGGAACGAATGACAGAGAGGGATTCGGCCGGATTCCTGAATGAGCTCGAACGCCGCGACCTGCTCGACAAACTCGACCAGGCTATCGGACGCCTCTCCCCGCAGAAGATCGCCGTCTGCCGCATGAAACTCCACGAAGGGCTCTCGAATGCCGAGATCGCCGAACGGCTCCACATCTCGGTCAACACCGTCAAGGTCCTCTACCACCAGTCGATCCAGCAACTGCGCAAGATGATCGGAGCCGGGTGTCTGCTGCTACTCCTGCTGTTGGAAAACTGATCCACAACGGATCGGTCCGAAAAAATCGCTCTCCGGCATAATACTTTTCCCCGCGCCGTGTGTATTTATGATAAAACACGGCCCATGAAACCGACCTCATCCCCCCGACCCGAAACCGACCGCGACCTGTTGCTCGCCTTTTTCGAAGGAAACTGTCCTCCGGAACGCGAGGAGGAGGCCCGCCGGCTGCTGAAGACCCCCGCCGGACAGAGGATCGCCGCCAAGGCAATGGATCGGGACATCAAACAGGCACTGAACGATCCCCGCGCCCTGCTTTCGGAGGCCGTGCCGCAACCCTCCGCCGAACTGCGCGAACGGATTCTGAAAGAGATCGGCCGCCGCAGCCGCCGTCACAACCGCCTGCTCAAACTCCGGATGGCCGCGGCCGTCGCCCTGCCGCTCATTCTGCTCAACCTGCTGCTACTCACACAGCTGGAGCCCCGGGACGGCGTGGAGACTGCCAGCCGGAAGATCGTGGTCCCGGCCGGCGAACAGATGCACGTACTCATGGCCGACGGCACCTCCGTGATGCTCAATTCCGAAACGACTCTTGAATACCCCTCCCGCTTCGACCGCCGGCGGCGCGAGGTGAAACTCCACGGCGAAGCCTTCTTCACCGTGGCCAAGGATGCCAAACGCCCCTTTGTGGTCCAGACCGACGGTCTCTCGATCCGGGTGGTGGGGACACGGTTCAACCTCAACACGGCCTCGCCCGGCATCACCAGCCTCTATCTGCAGGAGGGAAAGGTGAGGGCCCGGGAGCTGGTCTCGGGACAGGAACGCAACTACGAACTGCACCCCGGACAACTGCTCGAACTGAACCGCGAATCGGGGGAAACCCTTCTGAAGAGCGATGCCGACTCGACACAGCTCATGGGGTGGATGCACAAACGATACTATTTCAAGAATACGCCGCTGCGTGATCTGCTCGCTTTCCTGGAGCGGAACTACGGCGTGGAGTGCCGCGTCTGCGACGAGAGTCTTTACAGGTACACCTATACGATCAACTTCTACAACGAATCCATCGACCAGATTCTCTCGGCTATGGAACGCATTACACCGCTGCGGATCGTGCGGATAAACGATTCGATCACCATCTACCCGCTCTAAAACCAAAAACCATGAAAACCGACCTGAACAAACCTCAAAACTTCCCGCCTATGACCTGACACCCCCCAATACCCAAAAAAGTCGGACATGCCCCACATGCCCGACCCGAATGGCAGAATCAGTCCTCTTTTTCCAATTCTAACCAACCGCAAATGTATGAAAAACAAATTACATTCGGGGGAAGTCGGGTCAAAAAAATACCCATTGGCCCGGATCGCTTTCCTGATTGTCTTTTTCGTGTTTTCGTCGACGACGAACCTGTGGGCCCAGAAAGTCACGTTGATCTTCTCGCAAACCCGGCTTGAACGGGTTCTGGACGAGATCTCCCGCCAGACGCACTATACGTTCGCCTTCAGCCCCGAGGTGGTCGACGTCACACGCAACGTCTCGATCCGCAAGACCAACGCCGATCTGAAGGAGGTTCTCACCGAACTCTTCGCCGGAACACGCATCTCGTACCGCATCGCCGACCGGAAGATCTTCCTGGCCGACCGTGCCACCATGAAGCAGGAACAGACCTGGACCGTCTCGGGAAAGATCTCCGACGAACAGGGCTCCCCGATCGTCGGAGCCACCATCCTGCTGCAGGGCACCACGCGCGGCACCACCTCCAATGCCGACGGTTCCTACCGCATCACCGTCCGTGAGAGCGACCGTTCACCCGTGCTGCTCTTCTCCTTCATCGGGTACGACCTGCAGCAGATTCCCGTCTCGCCCACGCGGTCGATCGTCAACGTGACGATGCGCGCCTCGTCGACAGCCATTCAGGATGTCGTGGTCACGGCCCTCGGCATCACCCGTCAGGAGCAGTCGCTCGGTTACGCCGTCTCGAAGGTCGACAACGAAGCGCTGAACACCACCGTCTCGAGCAACTGGCTCAATTCGCTCTCGGGCAAGGTCGCTGGTCTGAACCTCGAAGGCACCTCATCGGGACCCGGCGGCTCGCTGCGCGTGACGCTGCGCGGCGAAGGTTCGCTCTCGCACGACAAAAACACGGCGCTCTTTGTCGTGGACGGCATTCCGATCAGCAGCGACATGACCGCCAGCAGCTCTGCCTCGCAGACCTTCGACACCGACGCCCCGATCGACTACGGCAACGGCGCCAGCGACCTCAACCCCGAGGACATCGAATCGGTATCGGTACTCAAGGGTCCGGCCGCTACGGCCCTCTACGGATCGCGGGCCGCCAACGGCGCCATCATCATCACCACCAAATCGGGCCGCACGACCAAGGGCATCGGCGTTTCGTTCAACTCGTCGTTCACCTTCGAGCGTGCCGGCTACTGGCCCGACTTCCAGACCGAATACGGTGCCGGAAACGGCAACCTCACCAACGTCATCCAGCAGCGGTATTACAACTACTGGACCGTCCGGGCCGAGGATGCCGAAGACGGCATCGAAGCCCCGACGCGCATCTATTCGCGCATGGGCTTCGGACCGAAATTCGAGGGTCAGATGTTCTACCAGTACGAATCACGCGACTGGGAGACCGGCAAATACCACAAACTCCCCTGGCAATACAACGACAACTGGTACAAGGGACTCTTCCAGACCGGCATCACCTACAATAACAGCGTATCGGTCGAGGGCAGCAACGGCAACGGCACGTCGGTCCGCCTCTCGATCCGCGACTCGCGCAACAACTGGATCGTTCCCAACACGGGATACAACAGCCAGAACATCAGCTTCTCGGTCAGTTCCAAGCTCAACCGCTTCATCTCGCTCAAGGGCAAGGTGACCTACTACCGCAAAAACAGCGACAACCTCCCCATGTCGGGTTACAACCCCGCCGCACCGCTCTATACGCTGCTGTGGAATCCGACGGTCATCGGCGTGGATTCCTACGCCCGGGAGTACTACAACGACCGGATCCGCCAGATGTACGAAGCCGGTACGGAGTATCTGCTCATCAACTCCTCGTACGCCGACAACGTCTACATGCAGCTCTACCAGCAGCTCAACACGCTGGATCGTGACCGCGTCTACGGCAACGTCGCCCTGACGCTCAACCTGCACAAGAACCTCACGCTCGACCTGCGTTCGGGTGTCGACTTCTACAACGACTTCCGCACCCAGCAGAAACCCTGGTACTCGTACGGCTACAAGTACGGCTACTACAAGGAGCAGACTGTGCGCAACTACGAGATGAACAACGACTTTCTGCTCACCTACAAGCGCCGCTTCGGCGACTTCGACCTCACGGCCTCATTCGGCGGCAACAACATGGTCTACAACTACCAGAACGTACAGCTGACGGCCAAGGACGGTCTGCAGGAGTACAACATCTACAAAATCAACAACTCGCGGTCGACGCCGCTCTCCTACGTGCGCCGCAGCAACAAGTCGGTCAACAGTTTCTACGGACTGGTCAACCTCTCGTGGCGTGACATGATCTTCCTGGACATCACCGGCCGCAACGACTGGTCGAGTGCCCTGGCTCGCGGCAACAACTCCTACTTCTACCCCTCGGTGAGCACCAGCATCCTGCTCGATCGGCTGCTCAACCTCGGGGACAGCGCGCCGTGGATCAACATGCTCAAGATCCGGGGATCGTGGGCCAACGTCGGCAACGACACCTCGCCCTACAGCCTGAACCACGTCTACTCGTCGAGCAATTTCGCCAGCGCCTACTACCTCTCGAGCACCATTCAGAATCCCGACATCAAACCCGAAAACGTCGAGAGCTTCGAAGTGGGTACCGAAGTGCACCTCTTCGACAACATCTGGTCCTTCGACGCCACCTACTACCACTCGAGCACCACCGACCAGATCATCGGTGTACCCGTCGACCAGGTCACCGGCGCCACCAGCAAACTTATCAATGCCGGCGAAGTGCGCAACGAGGGTGTCGAACTCTCCACGCGCATCGTCCCCATCCGGACGAAGGACACCCGCTGGGAGATCAACCTCAACTGGAGCAAGAACTGGAACCGACTCGTCAGCCTCGCCCCGGGCGTGGAGGTCTGGCAGATGAACTCGAACATGAACGTCAGCGGCAACATCTACATCAACGCCTATCCGGGAACGGAGCTGGGCCGGCTCTACGGCCGCGGCTACAAACGGGCTCCGCAGGGCGCCTTCTACGTCGACGAGAACGGCGCGAAGATCGACTGCTCGGGACAGGTCATCGTCGACGCCGCGAGCGGTGCTCCGGTCCTCACCGGCACGGAGGACCCGCTGCTCGATCTGGGCAGCATCTACCCCGACTGGAAGGCCGGCATGACCCATACGTTGTCATACAAGAACCTCAAGCTCTCGCTCACCTTCACCGGACAGTGGGGAGGCAACGCCTACTCGGTCACCCACTTCGCACTGGCCTACCAGGGCAAGCTGAAGAACTCGCTGCCGGGCCGTTACGCCGGTCTGATCCACGAGGGCGTCAACCTCAACGACGACGGAACCTACCGCCGGAACACGACCATCACCAAGGATATCGTCGACTACTACAGCACCTATGTCTACGCCCGCGAGAATGCCGAAAACAACACCTTCGACACCTCCTTCCTCAAGTTCAAGGAGCTGCGCCTCGAGTACACCCTTCCGAAACGGATCTGCGAGAAGCTGAAGATCGTCCAGAGCGCCTCGCTGGCCTTCTATGCCACGAACCTCTTCTGCTGGACCAACTTCCCGATCTACGATCCCGAAGCCGGATACATGGTCGGCTCCTCCATCAACCGGGGTATCGAGGCCGGCGCCTATCCGTTGACCCGCACCTACGGTCTGAACCTGAAACTGAACTTCTAATACGCTGAACCATGAAAAAAATCAAATATCTCGCCCTGGTCATCGCCGCGACGCTGGTTTCCGGTTGCGAACACCTGTTCGACGAATACAACACGGACCCCAACAGCATCGAAATGTGGCAGATCCATCCGGAGGGCATGATGGAACAACTGCTCTTCTCGGCAGCCGACGGCCTGATGTACGGCACCTGGCAGCTCAACGGCGAGCTGATGCAGTACACCGTCAGCCTGCAGGCCGAGAACATCCATCGCTACATCATCCGCGACGCCTTCGTACAGACACCCTGGAGCTACCTTTCGCGTCAGGCGGCCAATGCCGACCACATGCGGCGTCTGGCCATCCTGAAGAACGAGCCCAACTGCGAAGCCATCGCCCTGACCATGCGGGCGCTGATGGTTTCGAACCAGACCGACCTGTTCGGCAGCATCCCCTTCAGCGAAGCCTACAAGGGGCGTGACACGGTAGCCATCACCCAGCCCCGCTACGACACGCAACAGGAGATCTATACACAGCTGCTCGAGGATCTCGAACGGGCCAACTCGCTCTACAACGTCAACAAACCCCTGCAAAGTCCCAACAAGGATCTCCTCTACGGCGGCGACCTGAGCAAATGGCGCAAATTCACCAATTCGCTCCACCTGCGGCTGCTGATGCGTCTGAGCAACCGCGACGAGGAGATGCAGGTCTCGCAGAAGATGCAGGCGATGCTGAACAATCCGTCGACCTACCCGATCTTCACGGACAACAGCGACAACGCCATGTACGTCTACACGAACATCTCGCCCAACATCAACCGCTTCGGCAAATATACCGAGAAGAACTTCTCGTCGAACGTGCGGGTGATGGCCGAATACTTCATCAACCTGCTCAACGAACTGGGCGACCCGCGGCTGCCGCTCTACGCCGTGCTGCAGGGCGACACGTGGCAGGGTCTGCCGAGCGGTTACCCCACCACGGAGACCATCAACAACGGCAGCGCCACCCTCAACAAGGCCATTCTGGGCGACTACACCTCGCCCTACTGCTTCATGCGCTACGACGAGGTGCTCTTCATCCTGGCCGAAGCCACCTACCGCGGCATGATCAAGGGCGGCGAGATCCAGGCCCAGCGCTACTACGAACAGGGCATCCTCGCCTCGATCGACTACTGGGACAGCATCAACCCCTCGTCGGTGCACATCAACGAGCTCCAGAAGGAGCAGTACCTCCAGAAGACGACCTACAACAACACCCTGAAGCAGATCATGGAGCAAAAGTACATCGCCCAGTTCTGGTGCGGCTACGAGGCGTGGGCCGACTACCGCCGGACGGGTTATCCGGAGCTGATCATCGGTACGGGCACCGACAACAACGGCGTGCTTCCGACCCGTCTGATGTATCCCCAGCGTTCGCAGCAGACCAACAGCGAGCACTATGCCGAAGCGGTCGAGCAGATGGGCGGCGACAACATGCGCATTCCCGTATGGTGGAGCCTGAAGGCCGTCAACAACTGATTCATTCACACGTAATCCTACTATTTCATGAAAACGATACGATTTCATTCGAATCTTCTGCTGCGCCTGGGGCTGATCTTCGCGCTGGGGCTCTCGGGAAGCGCCTGTTCGCAGGACGAGACGGCAGCGGACGAACCCTACGTACGCTTCGGCGAAGAGATCCGGGAGATCTCCTACGACCGTGCGGGCGGCGCGCAGGATTTCGAAATGTATACCAACATGGGCGACTGGACCATCGAGACCACCTTCGCCGAGGATGAGGAGTGGATCGACATCTGGCCCCGCGAAGGCCACAACAGCGGCCGTTTCACCATCACCGTCGGCGAAAATACCGAAGCCTTCGCGCGTTACGGCACGGTCAACGTGGTGGTCGGCGGCAAATCCGTCAAATCGTTCACCGTCCGCCAGGCATCGGGCGACGTGATCTTCGCCCTCGGCATGGGCAACAACACCCTGAAGGCCTCGGCCCAGGGCAGCGAATTCAACATCGCCCTGCAGACGAACGTCGGCTGGAAGGCCGAAGCCGTCGGTGAAGCCGCCTCGTGGATCGAGTTCGGCGAGGCCACGGACAGCACCCAGATCGTCAGCGTGAAGCCCAACAGCGGCGCCGAACGAAGCGGCGAGATCCGTTTCTTCGCCCTCGGCACCGGACTGGAAGAGTTCTACACCAACGTCATCATCAAGCAGTTCGACCAGGAGCACGACCCCTACAACGGAACGCAGCAGACCATTGCCCAGATCAAGCAGCGCCTCAACAACGGCATCGGACACATCACCGAGAACCTCTGGGTGGAGGCCACCGTGGTCAGCGACCCCTCGCTGCTCAATATCGAAAGCAATCAGATGGTGGTGCAGGACGAGAGCGGGCAGGGCATTCTGATCGAGTTCGCCAACACGAAGGATAACATCTACAAACTGAACGACAAGCTGAAACTCCATCTCTACGAGGCCGAGTTCGTGCAGGATCCCGTGACGATGGGTTCGAAGCTGGCCGCCTTCACGCCCAATGCCATCTTCGACCAGTCGGCGGGCGAGCCGATCCAGCCGGTGGAGGTGACAATCGACCGGCTCGACAACTACGAGAACACGCTGGTCAAGCTGCCGAGCGTCGAGTTCTCCGTGCCGCTGGGCACTCTCTACAACAGCCAGGAGGATCAGTACGACCAGACGTCCGCCGGTTCGGTCAACCTCCAGGCCGAGCCCTACACGGACGGTCACCTGCGCTATGTGCACATCCTGCGCGACGCTACCGGAAACTGGACCAAACTGCTGACCCGCAGCTATTTCCTCGAGCGCTACAACCGGATCGTGCCGCAGGGTGCCTGCTCGGTCACGGGCATCGTGATGAAATACACGAAGAACAACCTGACGGAGAATACGCTCCGCGTCCGCACGATCGGCGACATCGAGGGTTCCGACGACGAATCGACCCGTCTGACCCGTACGCTCGTGCAGTTCGGGCCCTTCGACTGGAACGCCATCCCGCTGGAGAAGGTGACGCCGGTCGTCGGTTCAGGCGAGATCAAGACCACGGCCTTCAAGGGGCTGCAGTCAACACAGAGCATCGCTCTTGAGCTCGGCTACAGCCATACGCGCAACATCCCGGGAGTCCTCACCGTCGGAGCGAACGGCAAACAAACCGTCACCCCGCCCGAAAACGGCCAGGAGAACACCTATCCCTACATCCTCGCCCGTGACTTCTGGAATCACACCGGTTCGTCGATGAACCGCGAAGGCAGCACCGATCCCGACTACAAGGGCGAGGCCTGGGTCTTCAACGTCACCGACTTTGCCCCCTCGGGCGGCGATCTGTGGCTGACCTTCACGATCGCCAGCAGCTGGTACGGCCCGTTGGAGATGTGCATCGAATGGGCCGACAACGAAGATGCCCCGCTGAACGAGTATCACCCCATTGAGGAGTTCGTCAGCCCGCTGTGGAACGAAGGCGGAGCTTTCCATCTGCGGCAGTTTACGGCCAAACTCCCCGACGAACTGAAATCGAAGCGCAGTTTCACCATCCGCTTCCGCGCCACGGAGAACCACCGTGCCGGAGCCAACGGTCTGGCCATCAGTTCGGGCGGCTACTCGGGAATCAGTTTCTGGGCCCTCACCGAACAAAAATAATCCACCACTCTCCTCTCTCCGGAGCCGCCCGCACGGAGACTCCGGGCGAGGAGGGATTCAACCCGAAAGAACCTAAATGCAAGACGCAATGAAAAAACATACCTTCCATACGCTCTGGCTGTTGAGCTGCCTGATGCTCTCGCCGTGCGTGTTCTCGTGCCAGAACGACGAAACGGCCGGGGATACCTTCCAACAGGAGAAGCTCGTCACCCACCTCTACGTTCCGGAGACAACCTTCTATGTCTCGGCCATCGAAACGCTGACCATTCAGGGCAAGGGATTCCAGGCCGGCGACCGCTTCTGCCTGCGCGGCAACGGCTCCGAAGAGATTCCGCTGGAGACCTCCGCCCTGGAATCCACCTACGTCACGTTTGCCGTTCCGCGGGATCTCGCAACGGGCGAATACACGCTGACGCTGGTGCGCGGTACCGAGGAACAGGCGCTGGGCATTCTGAAATTCCGCCAGAGCATCGACCTGAACGTTCCGGACAAACCCGGCATGACGATCCGCGGAGCCGTCTTCTGCGGCGAAAAGGCCATCCAGGGAGCCGTAGTCTCGGACGGCGTCGAGGTGACCACCACCGACGAGAGCGGCTACTACTGGCTTCCGTCGGAGAAGTACCACGGCTACGTCTTCGTCACGATCCCCTCGGGGTATCTGCCGCTGGCCGAAGGCTCTCTTCCGCAATTCTGGCAGCCGCTCACGGGGTCGCTGCTCGAACACGAACAGCACAACTTCGAACTCGTCGAAACCGACAACGACAACTTCACCCTCTTCGTCACCACGGACATCCATCTGGCCAACCGCAACAGCGACCTGACGCAGTACAATTCGATTGTCGTGCCCGATCTGCTCGCCTCGATGGAGGCGTGCGGCACACGGCCCTTCTACACGATGGTGCTGGGCGACATGTCGTGGGACCAGTTCTGGTATGCCAACAAGTTCAACCTCGAGAACTACATCACCACGCTCAACGAAGCCGAACTCCCCTCGCTGTTCTTCCACCTGCCGGGCAACCACGACAACGACCCCTACTGTCCCGATGACTTCAAGGCCGAAGCCGCCTACAAGGAGCTGCTGGGCCCGACCTATTACTCGTTCAACCTCGGGAAGGTCCACTGCATCGCGCTGGACAACAACGTCTACATCAACAACGGCGGCGCAGAAGGGGTGTCCGGCGACCGGACGTTCCGCAGCTATCTCACGCAGATACAGCTCGACTGGCTGCGCAAGGATCTGGCGCTGGTCGACAAACAGACCCCGATTCTGGTGGGGCTCCACTGCCCGATCTTCGGATTCAACAGCGACCTGGAGGTGACCAACGCCATGTATGCCGAGAGCGACCGGACGAATCTGCTCAACTGCTTCGAGGGCTTCACCGACGTCCACTTCCTCACGGGGCACACCCACTACAACCACAACACGGTCTACTCCCCCTCGATCATGGAGCACAACACGGCGGCAGCCTGCTCGACGTGGTGGTGGACGGGCAAATACGGCAACGGCCAGGTCTGCCGGGACGGTTCGCCGGGCGGCTACAGCATCTTCGAGATCGACGGTACGAAGATCAAATGGCGCTACAAGGGTTTCGGACTCGATGCCGACCGGCAGTTCCTCACCTACGACATGAATCAGGTAAAACGCCACTTCAGCATCAACCAGATGGCCGTGAACTTCCTGAAGGTCTACCCCTCGCGCGACGACTACCGGGACGTGGGCGAGAATATCGTCTACATCAACGTCTGGAACTGGGATGCCGACTGGGAGATCAAGGTCAACGACGGAACACGGGATCTGCCCGTCGATCAGATCTACCAGCGGGATCCGCTCCATACGATCAGTTACGACGTGCCGCGCGTCTCCGAGGCGGGCGAGTATACGCAGTCCTTCGCCTCGACGCCGCTCATCCACCTCTTCTCGGTTCAGGCGCCCGACGCCAACACCACGCTGACGATCACCGTCACCGACCGTTTCGGCAACGTCTACAAGGAGGTAATGTCCCGTCCGAAGAGTTTCTCGACCAACAGCTACAACCAGTAATCGAATCCAAAACAGACCAACATGAAAACGTTCAGCACATATCTGTATCTCCTGCTGTGGTTCGTCGGAGCGTCCGCGGCCACGGCCTGCAGCGACGAACCCGAACCCCGTCAGGACTTCGTGGAGACCGGACTGCAGGAGCTCGACATCAACAAGCGCGGACTCGATGCCGAAGGCGAAACTCCGGTCATCGACGTCCGTTCGAACACCTACTGGATGATCCGCACGCAGACACAGGCCGAATGGCTCAACTTCTCCCCGACGGCCGGATCGGGCGATGTGGAGGTGGTCGTCGAGGCGGCCCCGAACAACGGGGCCGAACGTACGGCCGTCCTCGTTTTCGAAACCCGGCAGGGCGAAATGAAACGATTCACCGTCCGGCAGTCCGGTGCGGAGAGTCGGGTCACCTTCTACGAAGGCCGTTTCGGCGACGGAGCCTCGCAGCTCTCCATCAACCGGTTCGAGGCGTGGGAGAATCGGGGCATCGGCAGCCTGCGCTGCCAGTACTGGGGTACGGATGCCCTGGTCGACAGCCGTTCACCCTCGACGGGCTACGACGGAGCTTCGGGCGGCAACAACATTACCTTCGGGAGTGACGATGCCGACTTCATGCTCGGAGGCATCGATCTGAAGGGCGACATCAACTTCCGTCTTTCGTTCGCCAGCATGACCTCCGATGCGGCGTTCGATCCCGACGCCCTGCAGCTCTTCATCAGCAAAGACCGCCAGAACTGGACCCAGCTCACCTATACGCGTTCAACGGCCGCCGCCTGGGAGCGGAGCGAACTTCCGTTCTACCTTCCCGAGGGGGTTTCGCAGCTCTACGTGCGCTTCCACGGCGCCAATGCCCGCAACTACCGGATCGACGATATCGAACTGGCCGAGGGCGACGGCAGCGGTCAGACCATCACCTTCGTCGAGGACATCGTCGAGTACGAGACCTATACGATCTTCGACGAGACCTTCGACTGGTGCGTCGGCAAGGCGGGCGAGGACAACAGTACGCTGCCCGGATCCGACAACGGAGGCCCCACCTACCATAACGGCTGGTCGGGAACGCGCGTCTACCAGCATCCGGGCTTCGCCAAGATCAGCACGTCGAGCAGCCGCGGCTGGCTCACCAGCCCCGCCATGACAGCCATCGGCGAGAAACGGGTGACGGTCACGCTGAGCTTCAATGTCGGCATCATGAACACCGACCTCGGCCGCTTCATGATCAAGGTCCACAACAGCGGCACGATCGACGGAGAGTCGGAGGTCGAATACGAACTCACGTCGAGCAACAAATGGGAGAGCATGACGCTCTACATCGTTGGCGCGACCAAGGAGACCCAGATCGAATTCACGGGTATCCAGGACAAGCTGAACCGTTTCTTCATCGACAACGTGAAGGCAACCTTCGTGGACATCAAGGAGGAGTAACGCGCCCCTCCGGTCGGAGCCACGCCCCTGCCGTCTTTTGCGGCAGGGGCTCTTTTTGGAAGCCCGTTTCCACCGTCGGAATTTGCCCGAACGGTGAAAAATCCGCATCTTTGCACGTCGCAAAATTCCGAAAAACATGCTCTACACCGAAGATACCCGCATCGAAGCACTGGCCGTACACGTAGTCGGCAACCAGTCGAAGGACGAACCGCTGCTCGTCTCGCCCGGTCTCTCGCCCCAAACCTCGGACGAGGAACTCATGCGCACGCTGACCTCCTATTTCCTCGACGGTTTCAAGGAGGAGATCCTCTACAACCTCCATCACGAAAGCGATCTGTCGTGCAACGAAGTCTGGAACTTCGTCGGGCGGATCTTCGACGACCCCTCGACCCTCTACGAAAACTCGGTGAATCTGGCCCGCCACCTCTACGCCTGCGGCACGCTGCCCCAGATCAAGGGCGGCGAGTTCTATGTCGTCTGCTTCCGTAACTGCCGCGGTGCCGGTGAGACGGTCGATGCCGTCGGGCTCTTCAAGTCCGAGACGCGCGACACCTACCTCGACGCCCATCCCGAAGAGCAGGGAGTACGCCTTGCAACCCACCAGGGTATCGACATCAAACACCTCGACAAGGGAGCCGTGATCTTCAACCTCGATCGCGACGAGGGCTTCGTCGTGCAGATCGTCGACAACACCAACCGCACCGAAGCCCGCTACTGGATCGACGACTTTCTCCACGTGCGCGAGCGCCAGGACAGCTACCACCAGACGCACAATGCCCTGGCCATGTGCAAGAAATACGTCACGAAGCATCTGGCCCGGGAGTTCGACGTCTCGAAGGCCGACCAGGCCGAACTGCTCAACGAGACGATGAACTACTTCCGCGAGCAGGACAACTTCTCGATGTCGGACTTCTCCGAACGGGTGATCCGCCAGCCGGAGGTGGCCGAGAGTTTCGCCCGCTTCAAGCAGGCCTACGAAGAGGAGCGCGACATCCGCATCGAGGATGAATTCGGCATCTCGGATGCGGCGGTCAAGCGGCAGGCCCGGGCCTACAAGAGCGTGATCAAACTCGACCGCAACTTCCACATCTACATCCACGGCAACCGCGACCTGATCGAGCAGGGTCAGGACGAAAAGGGCAAATATTACAAAGTCTACTACCAGGAGGAGGAGTAACCGCCGCCGCTGGTATCCGGGCCGACAACCGCCGCCACAGACATCCGAGCCGGAATCCGTCCCGACGAACCGCCGCCGGCCGCCGCCGGCCGCCGCCCCGCAACCGACAACCGACAACCGACAACCGACCATACCCATGATTCGCCAATGCACCTTCACGCTCCGTCCTCACGGCCGGGGCTTTCATCTGGTGACGGATGAAATCCGCCGCCACCTGCCCGAGCTCCCCGCAACGGGGCTGCTGCACCTCTTCATCCGCCACACCTCGGCGGGGCTTTCGATCAACGAGAACGCCGACCCCGACGTACGGCAGGATCTCGAAGCCATCTTCAACCGGCTGGTCCGCGAACGCGAAAGCTACTACACCCATACGCTCGAGGGAGACGACGACATGCCGGCCCACGCCAAATCGGCTCTCGTGGGAGTCGATCTGACAATCCCGATCATCGACGGGCGTCTCGGGCTGGGGACCTGGCAGGGGATCTACCTCTGCGAGTTCCGCGACCGGGCCTCGGGACGGCAGATCACGGCCACGATCCTCGGCGAATAGCCGATCCCCCGAAGAGGAACGGCCCCGAAAAAGCGACATCGGCACAACAGGACGGGAGATTCCAAAGAGGGGATGGAATCAAAAAATTCCTATCTTTGCCCCGCAGAGCCTTCCGAACGAAGGTCGAAAACCGAACACATGGAAGCTGTCACCCAATTTCTGATCGACTGGGGCTACTGGGGCCTCTTTCTCTCGGCCTTCATCGCCGGAAGCGTGCTGCCGTTCAGCTCCGAGGCGGTAATGGTCGTACTGGTGCGCATGGGGCTCGATCCGGTGGGATGCGTTGCGGCCGCCGCGCTGGGCAACACCCTCGGAGGCATGACCTGCTACTGGATCGGCACGCTCGGCCGCACGGAGTGGATCACCCGTATCGGGGTCTCCACGCGCCAACTGGCCCGGGCCCGCAAGTTCCTCTCCGGCCGCGGTGCACTGATGGCCTTCTTCTCGTTCCTGCCCACGATCGGCGAAGCCATCGCCATCGTGCTGGGGCTCATGCGCAGCAACATCTACCTGACGGCCGGCTCGATGCTCGCGGGCAAGACGCTGCGCTACATCGTCATCCTGGCCTCGTTCGAAGGGGTCGTCTCCCTCTTCTGACAATCCGCGGAGCACCTCTCCTCACACAGAAAAACGCTCCTCACACACAAAAAGCGGACGGCCCGAAAGCCGTCCGCTCCTCTCTGATCTCATTTTAGCGCCGTTCCGCCGGGAACCCGAGGACCCCAATATTCCATACCGGATCCCGGCAGAATCAACGCACCAAAACTCCCTGTTATTACCAGGTTGCCTCCAGATACTGCGGATCGGAGGACAATCCGTAGGCATCATACCCGTGACCGGTCTGGTCAACCACCTTGTTCTTCAGGTTCCAGCCCGAGTAGGATTCGCTCATCGAAGCCGGTTCGCTGGCGTCCATCTTCCAGTAGGCCAGCAGATCGGGCGACTGCGGATCGGCAATCACCAGATCCTTCACGTTGGCGATCTCGCTGGCCGAGAGTGCCCGGGTCCAGACACGCGCCTCGGCCAGATAGCCGTCGAGCGGACGGTTGCTGTTGTAGTTCGAGGCGCAGCCCAGGCCAAAGCCGATACCGCGGCCGTTCCACAGCTGAACCTGCGAAATGTCGACCGTTTCGCCCTTGTGGGTCGTCTCGGTAATGAACTGCCCGTCGATGTAGACGCGCAGCGAACTGCGGGTCCATACGGCCGCCACGTGATACCACTGGTTCGTGGCGCACGGAGCGTTGATCGCCGCCGGCTGATAATCGCCCTTGCAGACCTGAAGCACGTCGTAACCGATCTTCACATCGCCGAAACGCATGCAGACGTTTCCTTCGAGACCCATGATCGAGGAGATGTAGGGATCGCTCTTCTGGAAACTCTTCGCATAGACCCGGCACTCGAGCGTCAGCTCCGGCAGGGCCGACAAGTCCCGCGTACCCTCTTGTCCGCGCTGATCGTAGAAGCCCGGCACGATGTACTTGTTGCCCGAACCGATGTAGACGCCCTTGCCGTGAACCGGTGCGCGGAAGACGAGGTAGAGTGTACTCGACGCGTCGAGAATCGACATCGAGCCGTCGGTCTGCACGATCCGCATCGGCAGGCAGTAGAACGTACCCGGCTGAAGCGCCTCCTTGACGACGATTTCAGCCTCATCCGAGACGCTGGTGCCGGCCTTGATGGTCACCTCCTGCTTCTCGAAATCGTAGAGCTTCTCATCGAGCAGCACGCACGTACGGCCGTAGCGCGAGTTGTAGGCCTCGAGCAGTTCGGGGCAGACCTGCAGCGTCGCGTGCGTCTCATGGCCGACAATCTGCGAGGCCGAGACCGAGAAGGTGGCCTTCTCGCCCGCCTGCGTGATGGTGACGATCTTCGCCGGCTCACGCTGTGCCTCCGTGATGTAGATCGCGGGCTCGTATTGGGCAGCCTCCTGGCAGCCCGCAAGTGCGGCAACCAGTGCCAAAGAGGCCCATATCTGTTTCATTTTCATGGTTTAAGTCGTTTTGATCGGTTAATTTTTCGGTGCATAGGCCTCGAACTCACAGATGTTGCAGGCCCACGTGTAGGGAACGATGGTCATGCGGATGTAGCGGCACTCCACCGGACTGCGCAGTTGCAGATAGCGCCCGTGCCGTCCGTGAGCGCGAGCTCGACCGTTCCCGAGGCCTGCGCCACCCACTTCTGGCCGTCGAGGCTCATCTCGATGTCGCGCAGATTCTTGAACGAGGAGTCGATGGATCCCATCCGCCAGTCGACAATCGTGCGGGGAGCTGCCAGGTCGATCTTCACCTTGATTTCGGGGGTCTCCTCCGTGAAGGCAGTCCATCCGCCGGTCAGCTGTCCGTCGGACATCGCCGTCGTGTAGTCCTTTTCGTTGGCCGTAAAGGTCCAGCCCGAGATCGCGACCGTATTGGCCATCTGCCTGGATTTCAGGCTTACCCGCACGTAGAGCACCTCGCGGGCCGTATTCGGGGCAACGCCCTCCACACCCGAACAGTCGATGCGCACGGCGGCCAGATACTCCTTGCCGGCCTCGAGACCCTTGCCCGTGATGATCATCTGCACGGGAGTCTCCGCGGAGGAGTGCCGCTCGCCCGCCGCAAAGTGGAGCGGTGCCGTGAAGGTAACGCTCGCAGGATCAATGGCCTCGTATTCCGTATAGTTGTACTCGTTGTAGGGCCCGACAAGCGAGGAGTCAAGGATCAGCGGGAGGGTCATCTCCCCGGCAGCCACGGCCGACAGCGATCCCGACAGCGGAATGGTCACGGCCTCGGTGGCACCCGACGGGGAGGGCGTCAGTTCGACCGTCGTCTCACCGGCCTGGTCGAGCGTCAGGAGGTTCTTCGTATAGTCGCCCTGCGGCGCGGGATTGGCGATCTGGATCGCCTCGCGGATATACTTGTAGGGCATGCTGGCGTTGCCGTACTCATACTCCATGTGGTAGGATCCGAAGCCGGCCGAGGTCTCCTCGAGGGCGAAGTAGGCCATGCCCAGCAGCGAGGGGATCGACGTGCCGTTGTAGCCGTAGCTGGTGCCGCCGGTCTGCCACAGCGACTCGAAGTTCTCCGTGAAGATGATCTGCTCGGGACGCCAGCCGCGGCCTGCGGCACTCTGCGTACGGCTGCGGAGGTTGCCGGCGCCGGAGCAGTTGTAGGCCTGCGAAACGGCATAGTCGCACAATTCGCCGATGTTGGCCGGCAGCCAGTTGCTGTCGATGTTGCCGTCGATCAGGAACAGGCGCCCCGTCCCCGACTTGGGACCGATATACTTGCTCAGCTCCTCGGCAAAACGCTTGAAGTTCTCCGGGTTCTTGTTCATCGGGCCCTGGTGGTCGACGGCCGTCTCGAAGTCGATGTCCATACCGTCGTACTGGTACTTGTCCATCGAGTCCTTGCCCCAGGCCCTGGCGTAGGCCACGATACCCTCCTCGGTGATCTGGCCGTTGACCTTGAACTCCTCGGGCATGTCCTTGGCCGAGATACAGAAGACGACCCGCGTCCCCTTGATCTGCTGCACGTAGGCCTTGTCCTCGAGCTGTTCGGGGCTCAGGCTGTGCCACTGGCTCCAGATCGAGATGATGTCCATCGAGTCGGGCGCACTGCGCAGGCGGCTCTGCTCCGAGGCGCCGATTCCCGTCCAGGAACCGTACCAGCCGAAGGCCAGTTTGTGATCGGTCTGCTTGTAGGCGCGCAGACGGGCGTAGTAGGCGTCGTCACGCAGAATGGGCGACTGCTTGTCCGGATACTGGATACGGACCGGTTCGGGCGTCGTCATCTTCTCGCACGCGAAAAGCAGGGCCGCGCCGGCCATCACGGTCAATATATGAATCAGTTCTCTTTTCATCTTGATTAGTCTGTTTTACTTGGATAAGGTCGCTTATTTCTTGTTGTCCCACCAGAGTTTCGTACCGCCGGCATCGGGGCCGTCGAGCAGCCGCACGGCCGCACGGACCGCTCCGGCATTGTTCGAATACTCGAGTTTGGGGAAGACCATGCGGCGGATCTGCGTCTCCTTGCTGATGGTCGGATCCTCGCTGTTGGCCACGATCGGGAACAACCGCGGGAAGCCCGTACGACGGAACTCGGCCCAAGCCTCCATGCCGTTCGGGAAGAGGGCGATCCACTTCTGCGTAATGATGCGCTCGAGTTCGTTGCCGTCGTCCTGCCACTTGACCGTCACCCGGCCGCGGGCGCTGATCGAATACTTCGTCGGGTTCTCCGAAACGTCGGTGAAGGTCGCCGGCGTCTTCTCGCTGGCCAGATAGGTCGCAGCCTCGTTTGCCGAGAGTCCGTTCTCGGCAAACGACAGGCGGACACCCTCCTCGTAATTGCTCTTCGCCCCCGCATTGTCACTCGTCATCAGGCAGTACTCGGCCTTCAGGAAGGCCACCTCCGAGGCCAGCAGCCAGTTCATCGGCGTATCGGTCTGAATGTTCGGGGCCGACATCTTCGTGTAGAACTTCTGCTCGGTGGCGCCCAGACCGTTGCGCACGCCGTGGAAACCGCCTCCGTCGATCGTCGCGGGCTGGAACATCGAAGCCCGGCGCGGATCCTCGTAACCGTTCAGGTAGGAGTCCATCGAGGCACTCATGCGGGCGTCGTTGTACGAGTTCCAGATCATCTCCATCGGGTTGTTGATCGTAATCTGGCGGTAGCTCTTCAGCATGGCGTTGTCGGCCGTCGAGGTGATCACCCCGCCATCAATGGCCTCGCGGGCATACTGCAGCGAGAGGTCGGGCTCGACGTAGCGGATACGGATCGCCAGGCGCAGCTTGAGCGAATTGGCGAAGCGCAGCCACTTGTTCAGATCACCCGCATAGATGGCATCGACCTTCTCGAGCGACTTGTCGCCGGGCGCCACGGCAATCTGTGCCTTGAGGGCCTCGATCGAACGGTCGAGCGTCTCGAAGAAGTGGTGATAGAGGGTCTCCTGCGAATCGTAGGGGCTGACCGACTCCCCGAAATGGAGCACCGGCAGCGGACCGTACATGTCACTGGCTCGGTGCAGCGTCAGCACCTTGAGGATATCGGCCACGGCCATGGCGTGGGCGCTCAGCAGCCCTTCGTCATACCCCGCCTTGAGCATCAGCCAGGCAGGCATCACCTGCGTGAAGGCCACCTCGAAGACCGTATTGCTCCAGTTGTTGGCCGTCAGGTTGTAGACCATCGGGTTGCTGCCGCCGTCGAAGTGGTTGGCGCAGGCCATATAGCCGGCATAGTGGTCGGCCAGCAGGTTCCAGCCCGTCTGGTAGCGGTTGACGGGGACAGTCGTTTCGCCCGTCGTCGGATAGGCGGCATCGAGCTCCATGGTGGTGATCAGCGAGGCCTGATCCACCACCTGGGCGGCGTTGGGATCGGTGTTGTAGCTCTCGAACTCACTCGTGCAGGCGGTAGCCGCAACGGCCATCGCGGCCACGGCTCCGACCCATATCTTGATTCTGTTCACAGTCGTTTTCATGAATGGTTGGTATTAGAATTGAAGCCGTACGCTGAATCCGATCGTCCGCACGCTCGGCTGCATGAAGAAGTCGAGGTTCTGGTAGTAGGTGCTCGTCGAGGCGGTCACCTCGGGATCGAACGGCGCCTTGTTGTAGAACATGAAGAGGTTGCGGCCGACGAGCGACACCGTCGCACGCAGCTTGTCGTTGAACCACGACGAAGGCAGGTCATACCCCAGCGTCAGCTCGCGCAGACGCACGTTCGTCATGTCGTAGACATACCGCGAGAGCATGCCCATGCCGTCGCCCGAGTTGGCATAGAACTCCTTGACGCCGGAGATCGTCTGCTTCTCCGAGATGCGGACACCTCCCGCCTCGCGGGCATCGGCCGAGGCCTGCGACACGCCGAAACGGTCCATCAGGGCCTGCGTCACCGAAACGCCGCGGCCTCCGATGCGGGCGTCGACCAGCACGCCGAGCGATATGCCCTTCCACGAGAACTGGTTGTTCCAGCCCATGCGGTAGCGGGCATCGGTATTGCCGGCGTAGATCCACGTATCGGGGTCGATCGTCACCGTACCGCCGTTGGGATCGACGTAGATCTGACCCTGGTCGTCGGTCTTCAGACCCGTCACGTAGAAGTCACCGATCGAACCGCCGGCGCGCAGCTTCACGCGGTAGCCGCCGTAGTCCATGTTCACCTCCGGGAGCGACACTTCGGCACCCGTCACCGGGTCGATCGTCCCCTCGGGAACCAGTTCGCGGATCTTGTTGCGGTTGAGCGAGAAGTTGAACGACGTCGACCAGGCGAAGTCACCCCACGTGTTGTTGTATCCGGCCACGGCCTCGACACCCCAGTTGTTGACCTTTCCGGCGTTCAGATACGACTGCTTGTAACCCGTGCTGGGCGGCGCATCGTAGAGGAACAGCTGGTTGTAGGTGTTCGTATCGTAGTAGGTGGCGTCGAGCCAGATCCTGTTGCCGAGGAACTTGGCGTTCATACCCACCTCGAACGACTTCGTGCGCTCGGGACGCAGGTGGGAGGCCGGAGCATAGGTCTGGGTGGTGATCACGCCGTTCTTGATCGCGTAGTTGGGGCCCGTGATGAAGCGCTGCGGGGGGTTACCCACCTCGGCATACGAGGCGCGCACCTTCAGGAACGAGATGCCGGCCTTCGAGAGATCGGCCATCGACGAAATGACGGCCGACAGACCCACCGAAGGATAGAAGATGTTCAGTTGATCGGTGAAGGCCAGCTGCGAGGCCCACTCGTTGCGGAACGTGGCATCGAGGTAGAGCATCCCCTTCCAGCCCAGCTGCAGCGTGGCATAGATCGCCTGGTTCTGGTCGTGGTAGTTCTCCTCCATGGGCAGCGTGTTCAGGTCGCTCGAGACGATATTGTTGTAGGTGAACTTGTTCGCAATGCCGGCCAGGTGACCCTCATAGCCCGTCAGGGCGTTGCGGTCGTCGGTCAGGCTCGCTCCGAAGTTGAACTGCACGGAGAAGGCGTTCTCCCAGAAGCTCTTGTCGATCGACAGCAGCGCATCGGCGTAGAGGTTGCTGTGACGCGACGTGTGGTTCAGGTAGTTTCCGTACTCCGAGGCGAAGAGCGGGTTGGACGAGGCGTAGATCTTGCGCGTGTAGTTCATCACCATGTTGTCGGTGCGCACGCGGCCCGTCAGGCTCATCCAGTCGAAGAGGTCCCACTTCAGCGTGGCGTTGAACGTATAGCGCTGCATGTTGTTCTCGAAGATCTCGCGGTTGACCACCCAGTAGGGGTTCTCGACACCGTTGATGAACTCCAGCCCCCAGAACTGCTCGCTGTAGCCCAGACTCGGGTTGTAGCGCTCGTAGAGCTGGTATTTCGAGATATCGTCGCCGCGCGGGAAGAGGTAGACACCGATCAGCGGGTTGTGGTAGATACCCTGGATCAGCGGGTTGCGGCTGTACTGCTTCATGTACGAAGCGCCCAGATCGAGCGTCAGCTTGTCTTCGACCAGAGCCGTCGTGTTGCGCAGCGAGAAGTTGTAGCGGTTGTAGACGTTGTTGGGGATGATACCGCGCGTGTTGACCGAAGCGGCCGAGAAGTAGGTCTGGTTGCGCTTCGTACCGGCGGTGATGCCGATGGCGTTGGTCTCGTCGAATCCCGTCTGGAAGAAATCCTTCGGATCGTACGACGAGGGCGTGGCCAGCTTCTCGCCCCAGCTCATCGACGGCGAGTTGAGATCCGTGCCGTAGGTGTTCTGGAACTTCGGCATGACGAACGGCGACGAGAAGGTCGTGCTGTTCGAGTAGTTCACCCGCACGCGCCCCTCTTCACCACGCTTGGTCGTGATCAGGATCACGCCGTTGGCACCCTGCGAACCGTAGAGTGCGGCGGCCGTGGCGCCCGTCAGCACCGACATCGACTCGATATCCTCGGGGTTGATGCTGGCAATACCCTCGTAGTCACCGCCGTCGGGGGTCTCGTAGATACCCTCGGTCTGCTTCGAGCGCAGGCTCGGCAGCGGAATACCGTCGACGACATAGAGGGCGTTGTTGTCGCCGTTGAGCGACTTGACACCACGCATCACCACGCGCGTCGAACCGCCCGCACCCGAGGCGCTGGCATTGATCTGCAGACCGGCGATCTTGCCCGAGAGCGAGTTCATGAAGTTGGCGTCCTTGACCGTGTTGACGATCGAGCCGGCAACCTCCTGCACGTTGTAGGTCAGGGACTTCTCCTTGCGCTTGATACCGAGGGCCGTAACGACCACGGCATCGAGCACCTCGTTGTCCTCGTGCATGACCACGGCCAGCGACGTGACGGCACCCGTCACCGGAATCTCCTGTTTCGTATAGCCGATCAGCGAGATCTCGAGCACGTCGCCCGGCTTGGCCTGCGGCAGCGAGAAGTTGCCGTCCAGGTCGACCGCCACACCGATGGTCGTCCCCTTCAGCAGGACGGTGGCGCCCACCAGCGGCATCCCCTTGTCATCCTTGACCGTACCGCTCACGCCATTGTGCGCGGCGGACGCTGCGGCCGGCGAAGAGGCCTTGCGCGAGAGGACGATGTGTTTGTCACGCAGCGTGTAGGCGATGTCGAGCCCCGCAAAGAGGCGGTCGAGCACACTCTCAAGCACCTCGTCATGCGCCGAGAGGGTCACCTTGCGCTCCGTATCGATATCGGAGGTGTTGTAGACGAACGAATAGCCGGTCTGTTGTTGAATGGATTGGAATACCGTGATGATGGCGGCATTCCGTACGCCGAGGCTTACGCGGGGAGCCGATTGCGGCGTCTGGGCCGCGGCCCGGGCACTCGAATATCCCGACAAAAGCATCGAGACAAGCAGCAGGCTGCGGAAACATAGGGCAACAATCCGCCCCGCCTTGCCTGCAACAAGGTTGAAAGTTTTCATAAAAAGGTTAAAGTAGGTTGGTAATGTTTTCAGGTCGTTTTCGCCGCGGTTTACCGCGGGCAGGAGCAGGTCGGTCAGTTCTCCATAGGCAGCAGAGGTCTTACGGTTTCAAGTTAGGTTTTCGGGGTTGGTTGGTATTTGGTCAGGTTGGGCCGGAGCCGGGATCCGGGTTGGAGGGGTTTCCGGCCGGCCTTCAGTTGGCGTATATTTCGATGTCGTCACCGACGATCCGGTAGTTGAACTTGTAGGTCAGCTGCAGCACCGACATGATGTGGTAGATGCCGTCCTCGACCTGGAAGTCGCCCGAGAAACGCAGCCCGCGCAGCGCATCGTCCTTGAAGCGGATATCGACATTGTAGTAGCGGTTGAGCTCCCGGACAATCTCTTCGAGGGTATTGTGTTCGAAGCTGAAGCGGCCGTAGATCCAGTTGATCGAGCGTTCGGCCGTCGGGATATCCGACAGCTGCATGTCTTTCGTATCGGTATGGAAGAGCAGCTGCTGCGAGGGGCGAAGCCGCAGAGCGGGCCGGTGCTCCCCCGTGACGGAGGCCTCGACCGATCCTTCGAGCAGAACGGTGGTTATCAGGTGCTTCTGCGCATCGTTCCGGATATTGAAACGCGTTCCCAGCACCCGGATATCGAGGCCGTTGGTCGAGACGACGAACGGAGCATGCCGGTCGTGCGACACCTCGAAGTAGGCTTCGCCGTCCATCTTCACGCGGCGCTTGCGCGAGAAGAACGAGGCGGCATACTCCACGCGGCTCGACGAATTGAGCCAGACCTTCGTGCCGTCGGGCAGCACGGCCTGCGAGCGTTCGCCGAGTTCGGTATAGACGACAACCGGACGAGTCAGCCGCTCGACGGAGGTCCGGGCCATCCAGCCGCCGGCCAGCAGCACGACGGCCACGGCCGCAGCGGCCGTCACACGCTTCAGACCGCGGATCCACACCATCCGCCGAACCCGTTCGCGGAGCCGCGTGCGGCAAAGCCCGTAGGCCTTTTCCACGTCGATGCGGGCCGTATCGTTGATGCGGTCGTTGAGATAGAGCAGCCGATAGATCTCGCCCAACCGCCGACGGTTGGCCGGCGAGGCATCGTACCAGGCCTCCACCGCGGCACGCTGCTGCGCGTCGAGTTCTCCGCTCAGATAAGCGGCCAGCGTCGCTTCGTTGATTTCAAAATCCGCCATTTTCATCTGCTTGTCTGCATAGTAATACAATCCGCCGGTAAAAGTTACTAACGGAGAGACGCATTTTTTTCACTTTTTTTTCAGGAAAGCCTGTTTCCGAGCACCAGCGCGATCAGAGGCCAGTATTCGCGCAGCTCGTCGCGCAGCAGGCGGACGGTCTGACCGATGCGGTAGTTGACCGTCTGGGGCGAGACGTGGAGGGCCTCGGCGATCTCCCGGTGGGTCATCCCCTCGAGACGGTGCATGCGGAACGTCTGCCGAAACTCCGCAGGCAGTTTGTCCAGGGCCTCGTTCAGACGGCGCATGAGTTCGCCCTCGAGGTAGAAGTCCGGATCGTCGAACTCCTCCTCGCAATCCCGGGCCAGTTCGCGGAAGATGCGGTTGCGGACCGTATGGCGCGAGGCGCTGTTGATCGACTTGTTCTTGACGATGGTGAAGAGCAGCGACTTGAGCGGCATCTCGGGAAGCAACGTCATGCGGTGTTCCCAGAGCCACATCATGGTATCCTGCACCAGCTCTTCGGCCCGGTCGATGGTCACGAAGCGGGTTGCATAGGTGCACAGGGGTTTGTAGTAGCGCCGGAAGAGCGCATGGAAACACGCTTCGTCGCCGGCATGGAGCAGTCGGACGACCGTACGGTTGTCCTGCATGTCGACCACCTGTTGCGTATTTTCGCTGGCAGCTCTCATCTGCGCGCTCCCGGGGATCTCCGAGAATCGGGAGCCGAACAAAAATACAATAATATCCGTGATTTGCAAAAAAAAAACGGGACATGCCGCCCCGCGCCACCGCCCTCTGGATCCCGCCAGCGACCCCAGCGCTCAAAAAAAAATCCGGCCCCGACACGCCGGGACCGGACCTCACAACTACTATTCTACTATGACAAAAACCTTTTCGGTACAATCATCCGGGCAACACGGCTCCGGAAAGAGGCCTCCGTATCCGGAGAGGCGGCATTACAGCCGTCAGGCCTCGGTCGACGAGAGCGGTGCAGCCAGCGCATAGGTGCGCGACGAGAGCTCCTTGTCCAGCATGTAGAGGCCGAACTTGTTGCCGTCGACCGCTTCGCAGGCGGCGATCATCTCACGGGCCGTCTCCTCCTCCTCGACCTGCTCGTTGACGAACCACACGAGCATGTTCGACGAGGCGTAATCGTGGTCTTCGGCGGCGATCGAGACCAGACGGTTGATCATCTCCGTCACCTCCTTTTCATGCTTGAGCGTATCCTGGAACATCTCCAGCGGCGAGGCCCATTCGGTCCGTACGGCCTCGATCGGACGCAGCGTCACCTTGCCTTCGCGCGTCAGCAGGTAATTCATGATGATCCGGGCGTGGTCCTGCTCCTCGCGGAACTGAACGTAAAACCAACTGGCAATGCCCTTCAGCCCCTTGGCCTCGGCATCCGCCGACATCGAAAGATAGAGATACGCCGACCACATCTCGGCATTGATCTGCGCATTGAGCGCCTCGTGCAGCTTTTGACTCAACATAGCGGTAACGTTTTCAGGTTGTATGGTTTCTGTTTGCAAAGGCAAAGATAGATAGTTTCCGGTTATTCGCAAAGAAATTCCGATCATATCATTTTATACCACCATCAGCAGAAACGATACGCGGCATCCGACCTGCAAATCGGATGCCGCAATCGTTGCCGGAGGTTGGTTTCGGGGATCAGTCGTCGATGTCGACCAGGCGGAAGCTGCTGTCGAACTCCAGATCCAGCCCGTTGTCCAGCTCGACGTCGTAACCGCGGCGATCGCGGTCGAGGCTGATGATCCGGCGCTGAGCGAAACGGGTCGAGACACAATCCCGGATCGGCCGGGGAACAATCTCGGCCGGGACTTCGCCATACTTGCACTCGATCTCCTTCCAATCGCCGTTCCGCCGGAATTCGACCTTCGAACCATCGACGAAGAGGACCTTGTAACTCTTGTCGAAGAGCTCCTCGTCGACCTTGGCATAGGAGACTTCGAGCCCCTTGAAATAGGTATTGATAAATTGCTGCGACGAAGCGGGGAGCTCCCCGACGGAGATCATCCGGTCGTTGCCGGCCAAAGCCGCAACGGTCGTGCATACGGCCAGCAGGGCGGCCAAAAGAATCGTGAACTTTTTCATAATCGTCTGTAATCGGTTTCCGTTATTTCCTGCTGCAAAGTTCCAACGCGAAACTGAAACGAATCTGAAAAACGATTGCGGCATCCGATTTGCAGGTCGGATGCCGCGTATCGTTTCTGCTGATGGTGGTATAAAATGATATGACCGGAATTTCTTTGCGAATAACCGGAAACTATCTATCTTTGCCTTTGCAAACAGAAAC
>NZ_NFIA01000011.1:0-106781 GCF_002159375.1 Alistipes sp. An54 | reverse complement strand
CGGCATTTTTCGTTGGCTTTTCCTTTTGCCGAGTTCCAGGCGTGCGGCTCGATGAAGCGTTTGATCGAGGCGTCAGCGCGTTCTCCGTTGATTGTCAGACGCATAAACACGGGAGCTTCGCCTCGCTTGTTGGTCTTGTCCCGCCGAATGTAAAACAACAGTCCGAATGTTGTCCTTTCCATAAGTACACCGAACAGGCCACAGGCAACCCGCTTTTCGATGCCTTTTTCTGCATTTCGGCCAAAATAAAAATCCCCGTAATTTCATTATTTACAGGGATTTGCTTTTATTTTCGGTATTATCTCAGCGGAAAGTGAGGGATTCGAACCCCCGGAACCTTGCGGTTCAACGGTTTTCAAGACCGCCGCGATCGACCACTCCGCCAACTTTCCAGCGACAAAAGTAGCACCGATTTTCCATTCTGCCAAATCTAAGCGGTGAATTTCTCCGCCACAATCCGGTCATTGCTCAAAATTCCAACGAAGTTTTTCACTTTCTGCAAAAAATACCTATCTTTGTCAACAGGTTGGATTAATCTCTTCACGTCTCAGGCCATGAACAAAGCCCAGTTTGTCGAGGCTGTTGCCCTCGACGCAAACCTCACGAAGGTCGAGGCCCGAAAGGCAATCGACGCCATGATCCGTGTCACGGTGCAAGCGCTCCGCGAGGGAGAACGGCTGACGCTGACCGGTCTGGGAAGTTTCAGCATCCAGCAGAAGGCCGAACGTGTGGGCCGCAACCCCCGCACGGGTGCCGCCGTCAAAATCCCGGCACGCAAGGTTATCCGCTTCCGGCCGGCCGTGGAGATCGAATGACCCGTCCCCTCAAGTGACACCTTTCAAGAGACATGCCGCAAATTTCACATCGGGCCGTCGAGACGCCGGCCTCCCCGATACGTAAACTCGTGCCGCTGGCCGACGCCGCCCGCGCCCGGGGTATCAAGATCTATCACCTGAACATCGGACAACCCGACCTGCCCACCCCGCAGATCGGTCTCGATGCCCTGAAGCACATCGACCGCCGAGTCCTCGAATACAGCCCCAGCGACGGCTACCGTTCGCTGCGCGAAAAACTGGTCACCTATTACGACCAGTACCAGATCAAACTCTCGCCCGACGAAATCATCGTCACAACGGGAGGCTCCGAAGCCGTTCTGTTCGCCTTCATGTCGTGCCTCAATCCGGGCGACGAGATCATCGTCCCCGAACCGGCCTACGCCAACTACATGGCCTTCGCCATTTCGGCCGGTGCGGTGATCCGCCCCGTCGTCTCGTCGATCGAGACCGGATTTGCGCTGCCGCCGATCGAGGAGTTCGAGAAGCTGATCAACTCACGCACGCGTGGCATCCTGATCTGCAACCCGAACAACCCCACGGGGTACCTCTATACACGCCGTGAGATGAACCGCATCCGTGACATCGTCAAAAAGTATGACCTGTTCCTCTTCTCGGACGAAGTCTACCGCGAATTCATCTACACGGGGTCGCCTTACATCTCGGCCTGCCACCTCGAGGGGATCGAACAGAACGTCGTGCTGATTGACTCGGTGTCGAAACGCTACTCGGAGTGCGGCATCCGCATCGGCGCGCTGATCACCAAAAACCGCGAACTGCGTAATGCGGTGATGAAGTTCTGCCAGGCGCGCCTCTCGCCACCGCTCATCGGACAGATCATTGCCGAGGCCTCGATCGACGCCCCGCGGTCGTACAGCACCGAGGTCTACGAGGAGTATATCGAACGGCGGAAGTGTCTGATCGACGGTCTGAACCGTATTCCGGGCGTCTACTCGCCCATCCCGATGGGGGCCTTCTATACGGTAGCCCGCCTTCCGGTGGACGACAGCGACAAGTTCTGCGCCTGGTGTCTCGAGCACTTCGATTACGAGGGCGAGACGGTGATGATGGCCCCGGCCTCGGGATTCTATTCCGATCCCGGATGCGGCCGCAACGAGGTCCGCATCGCCTACGTATTGAAAAAGGAGGATCTCGAGCGCGCGCTCTTCATCCTGAGCAAAGCCCTCGATGCCTACAACAGCCGGCAGCAGGAGCAGCAATAGAGCGTCCGGCAGAGGACTCCCCGACTGAACGGAGTGAAGGATCCGGCCTTAAACGGCAAGGCAAACGGAGTCCGAATGGAATGAAAGGAATCGACCTCTTTCGGGAGGTCGATTTTTTTGGGGGGGGGAAAAAAATAGCAACCGTCTCCCCCACGACCGCTCCGACACCCGTACACCCGCCCGCCTCCCCAGCAACCAATCCGACCGGCCAATTCGTCCAAACTTCTACCATATAGTCCAATTTATCCGAATTTCCGACCAAAAAGTTTGGCCCGCGCGGATAGATTTCCTACATTTGCCCCCGATTTTGCGTGTCGCGACGACACGCCGAGTATGAACCAAACCAAAACGTCATGAAGAAAATTCTCCTTGCTCTGGCCTGCATGGCCATCGTTGCGGGCGCCCGCGCCGAAGGTTACCAGGTCAACAACATGTCGGCCCGACAGACCGGTATGGGACACGTGGGTACGGCCATGAAACTGAACTCGGAATCCATCTACTTCAACCCCGCCGCCACGGCCTTCCAGAAGAGCCGCTTCAACATCTCGGCCGGATTCACGGGCATCCTCTCCGACGTCACCTACCGTTCGCTCCCGACAAAGGACAATAACTATCAGATCGGTCCGGCCGAAACCTCGGACAACAAACTCTCGACTCCGCTGCACGTCTACTTCAACTACAAACCCACCGACCGGCTGGCTGTCGGACTGGGATTCTACACTCCGGACGGTTCGTCGATGAAGTGGGACGGAAACTGGTCCGGTTCGCACCTCATCCAGGAGATCAACCTCGCGGCCTACACCGTACAACCCACCGTCTCCTACAAGATCTGCGACCGGCTGTCGATCGGCGTGGGTCTGATGATTACGTGGGGCAACTTCGATCTCTCGCGCTCGCTCCTTTCGAAAAACACCCGGCAGGGAATCATCTCCGGGATGCTCGACCCGCAGATCAACTACATGAATCAGATCATCAACAACCCGTTGACTCCCGCCGAACAGATCCAACAGGCTCAGGAGGTTCTCCAGATGCTGCAGAGCGGCAAGGGATACCTCGAGAGCACGATGGATCAGTCGATCGTGGCGGCCCGCCTCGAAGGCTCGGCCAACGTGGCCGTGGGCGTGAACGCCGGTATTCTGTGGGACATCACCGACCAGTGGTCCGTGGCCATGAGCTACCGCTCGCGCATGAACATGAAGGTCAACAGCGGACACGCCACCATGAACATCGATCCGACGGCCGCCGCCCTGATCCAGCAGCTCGGTCAGCTGAGCCCCGGCACGGAGCTGATTCCGGCCCTCGACAAGGGGACGTTCCGCACCGAACTGCCGCTGCCGACGACCGTGACGTGGGGCGTATCGTTCCGCCCGACCAAGCGCTGGGAACTGGCCGTCGATCTGCAGTGGGTCGGCTGGTCGGCCTACAAGGATCTGAACGTCTCGTTCAACGAGAAGGAGCTCGGGATCAAGGACATCTACTCCGTAAAGAACTACTCGAATACGCTGGCGTTCCGCTTCGGCGGTCAGTATCGGGCGACGGATTTCCTCTCGGCCCGCATGGGTATGTACGTCGACGAGAGCCCCGTGAGCAGCGACTACCTCAATCCCGAAACCCCCTCGATGACCAAGGTGGCCTATACGGCGGGTCTGAGCCTGCAGCCGACACGCTTCATGTCGGTCGATCTGGCCTACTGCTACGTCTCCTCGGCCGACCCCGAACGGACGGGCTCCTACCCCGTCTACGGCTACACGAGCGGTTCGCTCGAAGAGGTCTTCTCGGGCAATTACAAGCTTCACGCCCATGTATTCTCCGTGGGAGTGAGATTCAGTTTCTGAAAACGGAAAAAATTGCTATCTTTGTGGCGCATGCTCTCACCGGGTATGCGCCACATGGCTGAAGGCTCCATAGTTCAAGGGATAGAACGAGGGTTTCCTAAACCCTAAATCCGCGTTCGAGTCGCGGTGGAGCTACACGCCGGGAGCGGATCGAAAAGATTCGCTCTTTTTTTGGATTTTTGCGTATCTTTGCCCCATCCAGAAGCCAAAAAAATGGAATCGCTCAAAGAACTCTATAAGATCGGGAACGGCCCCTCGAGCAGCCACACGATGGGCCCCAAACGGGCTGCCGAACGTTTCGTGGACCGCTGCCGCGAGGTCGACGCCTATCGTGTCACCCTCTACGGATCGCTGGCCGCCACGGGCAAGGGCCACCTTACGGATGTCGCCATCTGCTCGGTGCTGAATCCCGTGGCCCCGACCGAAATCGTCTGGCGGCCCGACATCGTCCTGCCGTTCCACCCCAACGGAATGCTCTTCGAAGGGCTCCGTCAGGGGAAGGTCGTCGATTCGTGGACCATCTACAGCATCGGCGGCGGAGCGCTGGCCAACGAAACCTCCCGGCTCGAGGTCCCGAAGAGCGTCTACCCGCTGACCACCATCTCGGAGATCAAGGAGTGGTGCTACCGCGAGGGAAAAACCTACTGGGAGTATGTCGACGACTGCGAGGGCCCCGAGATCTGGGACTACCTCGACACGATCTGGACCTCGATGTGCGAAACGATCCGCCGCGGTCTGAACAACGACGGTGTGCTGCCCGGCGGACTGAAGGTGGCCCGCAAGGCCGCCACCTACTTCGTCAAGTCGAAGAGCTACGCCGATTCACTCTCCTCGCGGGCCAAGATCTACGCCTATGCACTGGCCACCTCCGAGGAGAACGCCTCGGGCGGTGTGGTGGTGACGGCTCCGACGTGCGGTTCGAGCGGCGTGGTGCCGGCCGTACTCTACCACCTGGCCACCTCGCGCGACTTCCTGCGCATCCGCATCCTGCGGGCCCTGGCCACCGCCGGTCTGTTCGGCAACGTCGCCAAGACCAATTCGTCGATCTCCGGGGCCGAGGTCGGTTGTCAGGGTGAAGTCGGTGTGGCCTGCGCCATGGCTGCCGCCGCGGCCTGCCAGCTCTTCGGCGGAACCCCCTCGCAGATCGAGTATGCCGCCGAGATGGGACTCGAACACCATCTGGGACTGACGTGCGATCCGGTCTGCGGACTGGTGCAGGTCCCCTGTATCGAGCGCAACGCCATCGCCGCAGCCCGGGCATTGGATGCCAATATCTACGCCACACTCTCGGACGGGGCCCATCTGGTCTCCTACGACAAGGTCGTGAAGGTGATGGCCGAAACGGGCCACGACCTGCCAAGCCTCTACCGCGAGACCTCCGAGGGCGGTCTGGCCCGCAACTACGACCGGAAATAGCCGTCTGCCGGCCCTGCCCTCCGGACCCGACCCGCCACTGCCCTCCACCGACAGCCCCGCCGCCCACACCAACCGGCCTCGGTTAGGCCCATCCTGCTCCAAGGATTCGAGCGCTCCACCGACAGCCCCGCCGCCCGCATGAGTCACTCCCTGCCCCGGCAAAACCGGCCGTGCGGCAACCGCTCTTACCCGGCGGAACTCCAATCGGGCCGCCCGATCGTCCCGCAGCACCAACAGCCCGCGGCGGATCCGCGACAGCCTTCCGACACGCGGTAACCTCCAGCGGCTCCGATATCAATGCCTCACCCGGCAGACCGCATCTCCACCCATCCGCACATCCATCCTCCGTTCAACCTCCTCCCACTCCACCCGTCTTCCACACAACACCACACAAAAAAGCCTCCTCCCGATATCGGGAAGAGGCTTTTTTCTCGATTCGTCCGAACCGAACTCCCCAAGCGGCAGGTTCTTTTTCCCCCCCCCACCCGAGAGATCCCGGCTCGGAACCGGTTTGCTACTGAGCCTGCGACTGCTGCTTGAGTGTCTCCAGGTCGGCCTTGGCGCCGACAACCAGGTCGTCGTACTCGCGGAGACCCGTACCGCCGGGGATCAGGTGACCGCAGATGACGTTCTCCTTCAGATTCTCCAGCGGATCGACCTTGGCCTGGATGGCAGCCTCGTTGAGGACCTTCGTGGTCTCCTGGAACGATGCCGCGGAGATGAAGCTCGAGGTCTGCAGGGCCGCGCGGGTGATACCCTGCAGCACCTGAGTCGACGTGGCCGGTACGATGTCGCGCACCTGAACCGGACGCAGATCGCGGCGCTTGAGGCTCGAGTTCTCGTCACGCAGCTTGCGCAGCGAGACGATCTGACCCGGCTGCAGCGTCGTGGAGTCGCCGGCATCCGTCACAACCACCTTGTCGTAGAGTTCGTCGTTCACGTCCATGAACTCCCACTTGTCGACCACCTGGTCCTCGAAGAAGCGCGTATCGCCCGGATCCTCGATCTTGACCTTCGACATCATCTGACGGACGATCACCTCGAAGTGCTTGTCGTTGATCTTCACACCCTGCATACGGTAGACCTCCTGCACCTCGTTGACGATGTACTCCTGTACCTTCGTCGGGCCGAGGATGTTGAGGATGTCGCTCGGCGTGATGGCGCCGTCCGACAGCGGGCTGCCCGCCTTGACGTAGTCGTTCTCCTGAACGATGATCTGACGCGACAGCGGTACCAGGTAACGTTTCACATCGCCCTGTTTCGAGGTGATGATGATCTCACGGTTACCGCGCTTGATCTTGCCGAACGTAACCTCACCGTCGATCTCCGAAACGATGGCCGGATTCGACGGGTTGCGGGCCTCGAAGAGCTCCGTAACACGCGGCAGACCTCCGGTGATATCGCCTCCCGACTTGCCCACGGCACGCGGGATCTTGATCAGAATATCGCCCGCCTTGATCTTGGCGTTGTCCTTGATGACGATGTGGGCCGATACGGGCAGGTTGTACTGCTTGACCTCCTCGCCCTCCTTGTTCTGGATCTTGATGACCGGGTTCTTGGTCTTGTCCTTGGACTCGATGACCACCTTCTCCGAAAGGCCCGTCTGCTCGTCACGCTCGTCGCGGTAGGTGACACCCTCGATGATGTTCTCGTAGACGGCGCGACCCTCGTACTCCGAGATGATCACGGCGTTGTAGGGATCCCACTCGCAGATCAGATCGCCCTTCTTGACCTCGGCACCATCCTCCATGTAGAGCGTGGCACCGTAGGGCAGGTTGTGCGTATAGAGGACGATTTCGGTCTTCGGGTCGACGATGCGGAACTCCGACTGACGCGAGATGACGATGTTGATCGTCTCTCCGGCGGCGTTCTTGCCCTTGACCGTACGCAGCTCGTCGATCTCCAGACGACCCTCGTATTTCGAGATGACGTTGGTCTCGACGGCCGTACCGCCGGCCACACCACCGACGTGGAACGTACGCAGCGTCAGCTGGGTACCCGGCTCGCCGATCGACTGGGCGGCAATCACGCCGACCACCTCGCCCTTCTGGACCATGCGGGCCGTAGCCAGATTGCGGCCGTAGCACTTGGCGCAGACGCCGTGGCGCGACTCGCAGGTCAGCACCGAACGGATCTCCACCGACTCCAGCGGCGACTTCTCGATGGCTTCGGCAATCGGTTCGGTGATCTCCTCACCGGCCTTGCACAGCACCTCGCCCGTCAGCGGGTGGATCACGTCGTTCAGAGCCACACGTCCCAGAATGCGGTCGTAGAGCGTCTGCACGACGTCGTCGTTGCGCTTGATGGCCGTAGCCGTCAGACCGCGCAGCGTGCCGCAATCCTCCTCGTTGATGATCACGTCCTGGGCCACATCGACCAGACGACGCGTCAGATAACCGGCGTCGGCCGTCTTCAGGGCCGTATCGGCCAGACCCTTACGGGCACCGTGCGTCGAGATGAAGTACTCCAGCACCGAAAGACCCTCCTTGAAGTTCGAGAGAATCGGGTTCTCGATGACCTGCTGACCGCCCTCGACACCCGACTTCTGCGGCTTGGCCATCAGGCCTCGCATACCGCTCAGCTGACGGATCTGCTCCTTCGAACCACGGGCTCCCGAGTCGAGCATCATGTAGACCGGGTTGAAACCGTCGTCATCCTTGATCAGCGTATCGATCACCGCCTTCGTCAGCTTGGTGTTGATGTTCGTCCAGACGTCGATGATCTGGTTGTAACGCTCGTTGTTGGTGATCAGACCCATGTTGTAGTCCTCCATGATGGCGTCGGCGCGCTCGTAACCCTCCTGGACGAGCTTCTCCTTCTCCTCGGGGATGATCACGGCATCGAGGTTGAACGACAGACCGCCCTGGAAGGCCATCTTGTAACCCATGTTCTTGATGTCGTCGAGGAAGTTGGCCACCTTGTCGGCACCGGCCTTCTTCATCACCACGGCGATGATGTCACGCAGCGAACGCTTCGTGAGCACTTCGTTGATATATCCTACCTCCTTCGGCACGACCTGGTTGAAGAGGATGCGGCCGATGGTGGTCTCCTTCAGTACGCGGACCGGATTGCCCTGCTCGTCCAGATCGTCGACCAGACACTTCACGATGGCGTGCAGATCGGCGCGCTTCTCGTTGTAGGCGATGATCGCCTCCTCGGGGCCGTAGAAGATCTGGCCCTCACCCTTGACACCCTTGCGGGGCTTGGTGATGTAGTACAGACCGAGGACCATATCCTGCGACGGCACCGTAATAGGAGCACCGTTGGCGGGGTTCAGGACGTTGTGCGAACCGAGCATCAGCAGCTGGGCCTCCAGGATGGCGGCGTTGCCCAGCGGCAGGTGGACGGCCATCTGGTCACCGTCGAAGTCGGCGTTGAAGGCCGTACATGCCAGCGGGTGCAGCTGCATGGCCTTGCCCTCGATCAGTTTGGGCTGGAAGGCCTGGATACCCAGACGGTGCAGCGTCGGGGCGCGGTTCATCAGCACCGGGTGGCCCTTGATGACATTCTCCAGAATGCCCCAGATCACCGGATCCTTGCGGTCGATGATCTTCTTGGCCGACTTCACCGTCTTGACGATTCCGCGCTCGATCAACTTGCGGATCACGAACGGCTTGTAGAGCTCGGCAGCCATATCCTTCGGAATACCCATCTCGTGCATCTTCAGCTCGGGACCGACGACGATCACCGAACGGGCCGAGTAGTCGACACGCTTACCGAGCAGGTTCTGACGGAAGCGGCCCTGCTTGCCCTTGAGCGAGTCCGAAAGCGACTTGAGCGGACGGTTCGACTCGTTCTTCACGGCGTTGGACTTGCGCGAGTTGTCGAACAGCGAGTCGACGGCCTCCTGCAGCATGCGCTTCTCGTTGCGCAGAATCACCTCCGGGGCCTTGATCTCGATCAGACGCTTCAGACGGTTGTTGCGGATGATGACACGACGGTAGAGGTCGTTCAAATCCGACGTGGCGAAACGTCCGCCATCCAGCGGCACCAGCGGGCGCAGCTCGGGCGGGATCACCGGAATGACGCTCAGCACCATCCATTCGGGCTTGTTCTTGCCCTTCGAGGCGCGGAACGACTCGATGACGTTCAGACACTTCAGCGCCTCGGACTTACGCTGCTGCGAGGTCTCGGTCGAGGCCTTGTGACGCAGGGCGTACGACATCGAGTCGAGGTCGACCTGCTTCAGAAGCGTATAGATGGCCTCGGCACCCATCTGGGCGACGAACTTGTTGGGGTCCGAATCGTCCAGCGACTGGTTGCCCTTCGGCAGGGCGGCCAGCACGTCGAGATACTCCTTCTCCGAAAGGGTGGCCAGACGCTCGATGCCCTGCTCCGAAGCGGCTCCCGGGTTGATCACCACGTAACGCTCGTAGTAGATGATCGCCTCGAGCTTCTTCGACGGGATGCCCAGCAGATAACCGATCTTCGACGGCAGCGAGCGGAAATACCAGATGTGAACCACCGGCACCACGAGCGAGATGTGACCCATGCGCTCGCGACGTACCTTCTTCTCGGTGACCTCGACGCCGCAGCGGTCGCAGACGATACCCTTGTAACGGATGCGCTTGTACTTACCGCAGTGGCACTCGTAATCCTTCACCGGGCCGAAGATCCGTTCGCAGAACAGACCGTCGCGCTCGGGCTTGTAGGTCCGGTAGTTAATGGTTTCGGGCTTCAGCACCTCGCCGCTCGACTGGGCCAGGATCTCCTCCGGGGAGGCCAGGCCGATCGAGATGCGGCTGTAACCATTATTCGGTTTATTGTCTTTGATATTTGGCATATCTGTTTTCGTTTATCTTATCCTCTTAAACAAACCTTACTCGAGTTTCACCGAGAGAGCCAGACCGCGCAGCTCGTGCAGCAAGACGTTCATGGCCTCCGGAATACCGGGTTTGGGCAGATTCTCGCCCTTGACGATGGCCTCGTAAGCCTTGGCGCGGCCCGTGACGTCGTCGGACTTGATGGTCAGGATCTCCTGCAGGATGTTGGCGGCGCCGAATCCCTCGAGCGCCCAGACCTCCATCTCTCCGAAACGCTGGCCACCGAACTGTGCCTTACCGCCCAGCGGCTGCTGCGTGATGAGCGAGTAGGGACCGATCGAACGGGCGTGCATCTTGTCGTCGATCATGTGGCCCAGTTTGAGCATGTAGGTCACGCCCACCGTAGCCGGCTGGTCGAAGCGCTCGCCCGTACCGCCGTCGTAGAGGTACGTACGGCCGCTGTGGGGCAGACCGGCCTGCGCCGTGTAATCGTTGATCTGCTCGAGCGAGGCGCCGTCGAAGATCGGCGTAGCGAACTTCACGCCCAGCTCGCGGCCGGCCCAGCCGAGCACGGCCTCGTAGATCTGACCCAGGTTCATTCGCGAAGGCACGCCCAGCGGGTTCAGACAGATGTCGACGATCGTTCCGTCCTCGAGGAACGGCATGTCCTCGTCGCGCACGATCTTGGCCACGATACCCTTGTTACCGTGACGTCCGGCCATCTTGTCACCCACCTTCAGCTTACGCTTCTTGGCGATGTAGACCTTGGCCATCTGGATGACGCCCGTCTGGGGCAGTTCATCGCCGTTGGTGAAGTTGTACTTCTCACGCTTGATGGCGGCATCGGCCTTCTTCCACTCGATCGTATAGTTGTTGACCGTGGCCTCGATCAGCGAATCGACATGCGCATCGCCGGTCCAGTTGCACGATCCGAGGTTCAGATAACCCATCTCCACACCGGTCTTCTCGTCCGAGGACTTGCGGGCGATCTCCTCGAACATCTTCTGCGAGAATTTCGTGCCGGCCGGGTAAAGCTCCACGCCGTAATAGTCGGTAATGCCCGTGGTGGTCTTGCCCTGGAGCAGCGTCCACAACTTGCCGACCAGACGCTTGGTCAGTTCCGAAACTTCGGCTGCGAACTTCTCGTCGAGTTTGTCCAGCTGGGCCTTTTCGGCGCTCTTGCTCTTCTTGCCGTCCTTGTTGGCGCGGCTGTAGAGCTTCGTGTCGATCACCACGCCGTGCAGCGAGGGCTGGGCCTTGAGCGAAGCATCCTTCACATCGCCGGCCTTGTCGCCGAAGATCGCACGCAGCAGCTTCTCTTCGGGCGAAGGATCGCTCTCGCCCTTCGGGGTGATCTTGCCGATGAGGATGTCTCCCGGGTGGATGTTGGCGCCCACGCGGACAATACCGTTGGCATCCAGGTCCTTCGTGGCATCCTCCGAGACGTTCGGGATGTCCGACGTCAGCTCCTCGACACCGCGCTTCGTATCGCGCACCTCCATGATATACTCGTCGACGTGTACCGACGTGAAGATATCCTCACGCTGGATACGCTCCGAGATCACGATGGCATCCTCGAAGTTGTAACCCTTCCAGGGCATGTAGGCCACCTTCAGGTTGCGGCCCAGGGCCAGTTCGCCGTTCTGCGTCGAGTAACCTTCGGTGATGATCTGACCCTTGGTCACATGGTCGCCCGTCAGCACCGTAGGCTTGAGCGTCACCGAGGTATTCTGGTTCGTACGGCGGTAGCGCGGCAGTTCGTAGGTCGTGATCTCCGGCGCGAACGACACGAGAATCTCGTCCTCCGTACGCTCGTAGCGGATCTGGATCTTCGTCGCATCGGCGAAGACCACCTCGCCGTCGCCTTCGGCAACGATCTGGATGCGGCTGTCCGGAATCATGTCCTTCTCGATACCCGTGCCGACGATCGGGGCTTCGCACGTCACCAGGGGCACGGCCTGGCGCATCATGTTCGATCCCATCAGGGCACGGTTGGCGTCGTCGTGCTCCAGGAAGGGGATCAGGCTGGCGGCGATCGAGGCGATCTGGTTCGGGGCCACGTCCATGAGGTTGATCTCGTTGGCCGTCACTACCGGGAAGTCGGCACCCTCACGCGCCTTCACGCGGTCGGGCTGCAGGAACGAACCGTCGTCACCGAGCGGCACGTTCGACTGGGCCACGATCTTGCCCTCCTCCTCCTCGGCCGAATAGTAGCGGATGTGGGAGTTGTCCAGATCGACCTTTCCGTTCTCGACCGTGCGGTAGGGCGTCTCGATGAAGCCCATGGGCGAGATGCGCGCATAAACGCACAGCGACGAGATCAGACCGATGTTCGGGCCTTCCGGCGACTCGATCGGGCAGAGACGTCCGTAGTGGGTGTAGTGCACGTCGCGGACCTCGAAACCGGCGCGGTCACGCGACAGACCGCCGGGACCCAGGGCCGACAGACGGCGCTTGTGGGTGATTTCGGCCAGCGGGTTGATCTGGTCCATGAACTGCGAGAGCTGCGAGGTGCCGAAGAAGGAGTTGATCACCGACGAGAGGGTCTTGGCGTTGATCAGGTCCACCGGCGTGAAGACCTCGTTGTCGCGCACGTTCATCCGTTCGCGGATCGTCCGTGCCATGCGCACGAAGCCCACCGAGAACTGGTTCGAGAGCTGCTCGCCGACCGTACGCACGCGACGGTTCGACAGGTGGTCGATATCGTCGACGTCGGCCTTCGAGTTGATCAGCTGGATCAGGTATTTGATGATGGCGATGATGTCCTCGCGCGTCAACGTACGGATCGCCGGGTCGATGTCCAGACCCAGCTTCTTGTTGATGCGGTAGCGGCCCACGTCGCCCAGGTCGTAGCGCTTGTCCGAGAAGAAGAGCTTCTCGATCACGTCGCGGGCCGTGGCCTCATCGGGCGGCTCCGAGGCGCGCAACTGCCTGTATATGTAAACCACAGCCTCCTTTTCGGAGTTGCAGGGGTCTTTCTGAAGGGTGTTGTAGATGATCGAGAAGTCGATGCCCGACTGGTTCTCCTTGTGCAGCAGAATGGTCTTGGCGCCGCTTTCGATGATCTTGTCGATGTCCTCCTCCTGGAGCACCGTCTCGCGGTCGACGATCACGTTGTTACGCTCGATCGAGACCACCTCGCCGGTATCCTCGTCGACGAAGTCCTCGACCCAGGTCGAGAGCACGCGTGCAGCCAGCTTGCGGCCTACGGCCTTCTTCAGGTTGGCCTTCGTGACCTTCACTTCGTCGGCCAGGTCGAAGATCTCGAGGATCTGCTGGTCGGCCTCATAGCCGATGGCGCGCAGCAGCGTCGTGACGGGCAGCTTCTTCTTGCGGTCGATGTAGGCGTACATCACGTTGTTGATGTCCGTGGCGAACTCGATCCACGAACCCTTGAACGGAATGATACGCGCCGAATAGAGCTTCGTACCGTTGGTGTGCATGCTCTGCCCGAAGAAGACACCGGGCGAACGGTGCAACTGCGAGACAATGACACGCTCGGCACCGTTGATGACGAACGTACCGCGCTCGGTCATGTAGGGGATCGTACCGAAATAGACATCCTGGACTACGACGCCGAAATCCTCGTGCTCATCGTCCGTGCAGTAGAGCTTCAGTTTTGCCTTGAGGGGCACGCTGTATGTGAGTCCGCGCTCGAGACACTCCTCGATCGAGTAGCGGGGCGGGTCGATATAGTAGTCGATAAACTCCAGAACGAAGTTGTTCCGGGTATCCGTAATGGGGAAATTTTCCTGAAAGACCTTGTAGAGTCCCTCGTTCTTACGGTTTTCGGCCGTGGTGTCCATCTGGAAAAAGTCCCGGAATGATTTAAGCTGAACCTCCAGCAGATCCGGATACGGAACCCGGTTCTTGACCGTGGAAAAGCTAATTCTCTGTTGTGTTTTTGCTGCGGACATCGTAAAATCCAAATTAGTTGACTTGTAATGGGTTACGCTCCCCAAAATGTGCGGGTATTATCCCGGCAATGCTCCCGACGAAGGGCAATCCGCGCCCCGGGAGCATTCATCCGCCAAAGACTGGACACAGCTCCTACTCGGCACTTCCAGTCTTTAGACCAAGAAAAGGCATAGAGCCTACACAGTGGTAAGCCCTATACCTGTTCGTGTGTTATGCGGCTTAAGCAGCAATGCTACTTGAGCTCAACTTCAGCACCTGCCTCCTCGAGCTGGCCCTTGATCTGCTCAGCCTCTTCCTTGGAAACACCCTCCTTCACGGCCTTCGGAGCACCGTCAACGAGTGCCTTTGCATCGCCCAGCGACAGGCCTGCGATGTCCTTAACGGCCTTGATTACCTGGAGTTTGGCCTGGCCGGCGTTCTTCAGGATCACGTCGAAAGTCGACTTCTCGGCAGCAGCGGCCTCACCGGCACCTGCAGCGGGAGCTGCAACGGCAACAGCGGCAGCAGCCGGCTCAATGCCATACTCCTCCTTGAGGATCTGAGCGAGTTCGTTAACCTCGGTAACCTTCAGGTTTACCAGTTCTTCAGCGAGTTTCTTTACGTCTGCCATAATAGTAAGCTTATTAATTTGTTTTTGATTCTTGTTTGTGAAATTAGTTGTTTCTCGATTCGAGCGTCTTCACGAGGCCCGCAATCTTTTGGCCTGCATTAGCCTGCAATGCAGAAATAACATTCTTGGCCGGGGACTGAAGCAGGGCGATAACGTCTGCGATAAGTTCCTCCTTGCTCTTGATGTTGCAGAGGGCGTCCAGCTTGTCGTCGCCGATGTAGACGCATCCCTCGGCGAAAGCGGCCTTCAGGACGGGTTTCTCGGACTTCTTGCGGAACTCCTTGATCAGCACCGCCGGGGCTTTGGCCACGTTGGCGAACATGATCGAGGTAGGACCCTCCAATACTTTTACCAGATCAGCATCGGCCTTCTCCACCTTCTCGAGGGCTTTGCCCAGGAGCGTGTTCTTGACGACCACCAGCTTCACATCGCTCTCGAAGCACTTGCGGCGCAGGGCAGCGGTCTGCTCGGCGTTGAGCGACTCGATATCGGCGATGTAGAAGTGAGGATAAGCCTGGAGCTGCTCGGCGAGGCTGTTGATTACAACCAGTTTTTCTTCCTTAGTCATCTCTGTTATCCTCCCTGTTATTTGGTTTCTACTGATTTGGCATCAATCTGCACGCCGGGGCTCATCGTGGTCGAGAGATAGATACTCTTCACATAAGAACCTTTGGCAGCGGCCGGCTTGAGCTTGATGATCGTGCTGAGCACCTCCTTGGCGTTCTCGACGATCTGCTCGGCCGTGAACGAGATCTTGCCTACCGTGGTGTGGATGATACCGAACTTGTCGACCTTAAAGTCGATCTTGCCGGCCTTCACCTCGCTGACGGCTTTTCCGACCTCCATCGTCACCGTACCGGTCTTGGGGTTCGGCATCAGGCCGCGCGGACCGAGGATACGGCCCAGGGCTCCCACCTTACCCATCACGTTGGGAGTACAGATGATCACGTCAACGTCGGTCCAACCGCCCTTGATCTTGTCGACAAACTCGTCCAGACCTACGAAATCGGCTCCGGCAGCCTTTGCCTCAGCCTCCTTCTCGGGGGAGCAGAGCACCAGCACGCGAACGGTCTTGCCCGTACCGTGAGGCAGCGTCACCACGCCGCGGACCATCTGATTGGCCTTGCGGGGGTCTACACCCAGACGAACGTCGATATCAACGGAAGCGTCGAATTTCGTGAACGTAATTTCCTTCAGAAGAGCGGCGGCCTCGGGCAGTTTGTAAGCCTTGTGGGCTTCCACCTTTGCGTAGGCGATCTTTTGATTTTTTGTCAACTTACTCATCTTCTTCTGTCATTACAAGTTAGGAAATTCTCCGACGACACTGATACCCATACTGCGAGCGGTACCGGCTACCATGCGCATAGCGGATTCCAGCGTAAAGCAGTTCATGTCGGCCATCTTGTCCTGAGCGATCTCGCGGACCTGATCCCAGGTGACCTGAGCGACCTTCGTACGGTTGGGCTGAGCCGAACCGCTCTTGATCTTGGCAGCTTCCTTCAGCTGGACGGCTACGGGCGGCTGTTTTACAACGAACTCGAAAGACTTGTCGCTGTAAACGGTGATGATCACCGGCAGGACCTTGCCCGCCTTGTCCTGCGTACGCGCGTTGAATTGCTTGCAGAAGTCCATGATATTGACTCCCTTGGAACCCAACGCGGGACCAACCGGGGGCGAAGGATTGGCGGCACCACCTTTGATCTGCAATTTAATAAATGCAGCAACCTCTTTTGCCATAGTTTTCCTTGGTTAATTATTCTTTTTCAACTTGTGTGAAACCCAACTCCATAGGAGTTTTGCGCCCGAATATCTTCACCGATACCGTGAGTTTCTTGCGCTCGTTGTCGACTGCCTCGATAGTACCTTGGAAGCTCGAGAAAGGACCGTCCGTAACCTTGACGGTCTCGCCGACAAAGAATGGTATTTCGTTTTCCTCCTCCATGGCGTTCATTTCGTCGACGCGACCGAGGATGCGGGCCACCTCCTGTGGACGGAGAGGGGTTGCAATCATCTTCCGGCTGTCCTCCTTGGTATCGCCCAGGAAACCCAGCACATTGGGAGTATTACGAATCAGAATGGGAATCTGTCCTACGAAGGCCGCCTCCACCAACACGTAACCCGGGTAAGAAACCTTCTCCTTGGAGACCTTCTTACCGTTGCGGATCGTATAGACCTTCTCGGTGGGGATCAGCACCTGGGAAATATAGTCCTCGAGGTGGTTGTGGCGAACTTCGGCTTCGATGTACTCTTTGACCTTCGCCTCCTTGCCGCCAATGGCACGGACTACATACCACTGTTTCTTAATCTCGCTCATTTTCTAACGACAGGCTATTAACGACCGAGATTTCCCAGGGTCTTGTAGATAACGGCCATGAGGTTCTCGAACGTAAGGTCCATGGCCAGCACGACAATAGCGAAGATGACCGAAGCCACCATCACGACGATCGTTGAGCTCTGGAGCTGCGGGAACGTGGGCCACGTCACCTTGTGAACAAGCTCGTTGTAGGACTCTTTAAAGTAGTTGAACATAACTCTTTCGTTTGCTTTCTGGCAGGAGCAGAGAGATTCGAACTCCCATCAACGGTTTTGGAGACCGCTATTCTACCCTTGAACTATGCTCCTAAGAAGAGGCGGTGCGGTGAGCACCGCCTCCGTAATATCGGGGATAGATCCTTGTTACTTGAGAATCTTCAGGATCTGACCGGCACCTACCGTACGGCCACCCTCGCGGATTGCGAAACGCAGACCCTCGTTCAGGGCTACCGGGTAGATCAGCTTCACGGTGATCGTTACGTGGTCGCCAGGCATTACCATGTCGACTCCGGCGGGCAGGTGAACCTCACCCGTTACGTCCATCGTACGCAGATAGAACTGGGGACGGTAGTTGTTGTGGAACGGCGTGTGACGGCCACCCTCCTCTTTCTTCAGGATGTAGACCTCAGCCTCGAACTCCGTGTGCGGGGTGATCGAACCCGGCTTGGCAACGACCATACCACGCTTTACCTCCTTCTTGTCGATACCGCGGAGCAGCAGACCTACGTTGTCGCCGGCCTCGCCCTCGTCGAGCAGCTTGCGGAACATCTCCACGCCGGTGCAGGTCGACGTCAGCGTCTTCTCCTCCAGACCGATGATCTCAACGGGGTCACCCACGTGGATAACGCCGGTCTCGATACGGCCCGTTACTACGGTACCACGACCCGTGATCGAGAATACGTCCTCGATAGGCATCAGGAAGGGCTTCTCGTTGTCACGCTGCGGCAGCGGAATGTAGTTGTCTACGGCATCCATCAGCTCCATGATCTTCTCCTCCCATTTGGGCTCGCCATTGAGGGCGCCCAGGGCCGAACCACGGATTACGGGGGCGTTGTCGCCGTCGTAGTCGTACTTCGACAGAAGGTCACGAACCTCCATTTCAACCAGGTCGAGCATCTCGGGGTCGTCCACCATGTCGCACTTGTTCAGGAAGACAACGATCTTCGGCACGTTCACCTGACGGGCGAGCAGCACGTGCTCGTTGGTCTGGGGCATCGGGCCGTCGGTAGCGGCTACAACCAGAATGGCACCGTCCATCTGAGCGGCACCCGTTACCATGTTCTTCACATAGTCGGCGTGTCCCGGGCAGTCTACGTGAGCGTAGTGACGCTTTGCGGTCTGGTACTCAACGTGTGCGGTGTTGATCGTGATACCACGCTCTTTCTCTTCGGGGGCGTTGTCGATCGAGTCGAACGAACGGAGCTCCGAAAGGCCCTGCTTTGCCAGAACGGTCGTGATAGCGGCCGTAAGGGTAGTCTTACCGTGGTCAACGTGACCGATGGTACCGATGTTCACGTGCGGTTTCGACCGGTCGAATTTTTCTTTTGCCATAGTATTAAGTATTTTAAAGTATTGTTAAAAATTACTTCAAGTTTTAAAATTCATCCTTATTCCGCAGAACAAGCGGGCGACACAAACCTCCGGTCCTCGAACCGGATTTTTGCATCACACGCTGCTTGCGTTGGAGCGGAAGACGAGGCTCAAACTCGCGACCCTCAGCTTGGAAGGCTGATGCTCTATCAACTGAGCTACTTCCGCAAAAATATCCCGTATCGGAGTGGCCTTGCCGCATGCAGCCGGACGGAGCTCCAATCGGTTTTCCTATAGAGTGGGAAGTGATGGATTCGAACCACCGAAGGCGTACGCCAGCAGATTTACAGTCTGCCCCATTTGGCCACTCTGGTAACTTCCCAAGTTTTTCGCTTTCGCGGCGTAAAACCGAGCCTCAGTAACCTGCCCCACTCCGGATCTCCTGTCCGGCGAGGCTCCTCGGATCGGCTTCCGAGCCGATGGAGGGATTCGAACCCACGACCAGCTGATTACAAATCAGCTGCTCTGGCCAACTGAGCTACATCGGCAATTATTTACCGTTTTGGATTGCAAAGGTAGGCATAAAAAATTTATCGACCAAATATTTCGTTGACAAATTTTTTACTTTTTCACTCTTCTCAAAGAACGGCGCCCATGCGTCTGTGGTACGGGGGCGAAATCGGGTGCAAAGATAGGAAAAGTTTTGGATAACGCAACACGTTCGGCAAAAAATATCGTCTTCAAAGGAAAACTCTTTGTCCCGCCCGCCGTCCGAAGAAGAATCCGCCCCGGCGTAGCGTCTCCGGCACAAGCGCCCGGCCGTCTCCATATCCGACAGCTCAGCAGGCAGCCTCCTCAGCCCACTGTCTCCACGTCCGACAGCCTCCGCAACCGACAAGCGCCTTACCCGGCCGCCTCCATATCCGACAGCTCAGCAGGCAGCCTCCTCAGCCCGCTGTCTCCACGTCCGACAGCCTCCGCAACCGACAAGCGCCTCACCCGGCCGCCTCCATATCCGACAGCTCAGCAGGCAGCCTCCTCAGCCCGCTGTCTCCACGTCCGACGGCCTCCGCAACCGACAAACGACTCACCCGGCGGCGGCAGCACGCGGACCCCGCCGCATCACTTGCTGTGCACCGAACTGATCAACTGCGCCGGAGTGGCCTGCAGATAGTTTTTGCAGAAACGGCTGAACTGCGTGTAGTGGCGGAAGCCGTACTTTTTCATCAGCGCCTTGGTGCTGTCCTCCCCGTCGCGGATATCGGCGTAGATCTTCTGGGCCTTCTGCGACATCATCCAGTGATAGACGCTGTCGTTGAAGTGTTCGGCGAAGCGGCGCTTGAAGACCGACAGGCTCATGCCGGCCAGGGCGGCAAGTTCCGTAACGCCCTGCGCCTTTTCGTAGTTGTTGCAGATGAAGAGGCGGAAATTGTCGCGCGGCTGCACCAGCGCCTGGAAGAAATAGGCGTGTTCGGTCGGCGTATAGAGCACCTTGATCATCATGAAAAGCTCGGAGGTCTTCATGCGGTGGTAGCGGACACAGCCGGCCATCTGGGGGATGGCGAAGAACGAGACGAGCAGCTGCTCGATGGCCGGATGGATCGAGAGGATGGGGGCCGCTTCGGCAGGGATCTTCGAATCGGAGGGCGGGAGACGGTTGAAGAAGTCCTGTTCGCAGAACTCGATGCGATGCACGAGCGAGAGGACCACCACGCGGGTCTCGACATCCTGAGCCGTGGCGACGATCTGTTCGTTGCGGGCCAGGCAGACGCACTGTTTCGAGGTGACGAGCCGCAGCATGTCGGCGCCCTGCTGCAGGCGGAGTGATCCGGAGAGGACGAAGAGGATCCGCACGATCCGATCGGCGGGGAAGGTCACGCCGTCACCGACGGCGAACGTAAGTTGCGAGAACCGGCAGTATGAGGAGTCACCGACGCGCCGGAAGGGCGCCGGAAAGGTAGGACAACTACTACAATCCGCAGAACAATTCTCCTTCAGGTCCGGCTCCACAAACTGCGGTTTGGTTTGATAATCCATACACGAGTGAAGTTTCGACAAAATTACAAAAAAAGTCCGGAAAAGCAAATGAAAAGACCGCCGGCACAATAGAAAAGGTCCGTCCCCGACGGGGAACGGACCTTTTCAGAGAGGCTCACGAAGGGATCGGCCGCGACGCTACCTGTAGCTTACGATGAGCACCCTGGATGATTCCCAGAAGCGGCCCGGATCGGTAATGAGAAGCTTCTCGACGCTCTTGTCGGCAGCCGTGACCAGTTCATACGAATCCTCGGGGTGGGACGAGACGACCGTCACGCGTTTCTGGCCGATGGGGATCTCGGTGAGCAGCCGCGAATCGGCCACCGTGAAGCTGTCGAGGTTCGACATGTCGCCGACGGTCAGTGTCCGGCCGATGAAGCCCTCCTTGTTGATGATCTGGGCATCGCGCAGCTCCTTCTCCGAGCCGACGATGTAGTAGACGGTGTTGAGCAGGTTCTGGAGTTCGACCTTTTCGCCGCTGAGGCTCTCGACACGCGCATCGCGCTGGGCAACCTCTTCGGTGAGCGTCTGCACCTCGATACCCATCTGGGCGAGATTTTCGCGCAGCTGCTCGATTTCGGAACTCTTCCGGGCGAGCTGGCCGTTCAGATCGGCAATCATCTTTTCGAGGGCGTCGATGCGCAGATTGGCCTTGCGCAGCTGGGCGGCCGTACGCTGCAGCGAAGCGATCTTGGCCTTGTTCTCCTGCAGCAGGCGGTCGATGGCCGCGATATCGTTGTTGATCTCCTCAACGGGGCGGCGGGCGCCGTCGGAGGGTTCGGAGACGGTGATCAGATTTTCACGCGACTTGATCAGGGCGAGGTTTTCCGAGATGGCGTTGATATCGGAAAAGACGACATTGATGAGCGAATCCTTCTGGCCGACCACCACGGAGAGCGAGTCGCGCTGGTTTTCGGCCTGAAGAGCGACCTGCCGGCTGACGCAGGAGGTCGAGGCTGCCGCAGCGAGGAGCGCGGCCACGACCATCATTTTGAATCCGTTTTTCATGACACACAACAAATTAAGACTTGCAATCAATCCTGTTTGCCTTCGGCCGCAAATATAAGTATAAAACAACAACGTTGTAGCGAAAAAACAACACCCCCGACCCGAAAAAAGCGGTGATTTACACAAAAAAAGACGGGCCGCATCTGCGATGCAGCCCGTAAGCGGTAAATGCCGACAGCGACGATTTACTTGGCGTTTTTCTTATCGTAGCGTTTTGCGTAGCGGCTCATAAACTTATCGACGCGACCGGCGGTGTCAACCAACTTCATCTTGCCCGTATAGAACGGGTGCGAGGTGTTGGAGATTTCCATCTTATACACGGGATAGGTTTCGCCGTTCACTTCGATGGTCTCTTTTGTCGAAACGGCGGACCGGCACAAAAACACGTGGTCGTTGGACATGTCCTTGAACGCCACTAAACGATAATTTTCCGGATGGATACCCTTTTTCATTTCGTTGTTTTTGTTAATAATTAGTGCTTAAGCGGGACAAAGGTACGAATTAATTTGCAAGAAACAAGCGCCGGGACAAATTTTTTCGCATCGGCAGCCGGCTGCGGGGTTGCGGAATCCGGATTGTTTTTCTATCTTTGTCGTCGCAAAGCGCGGAAGATCCTCTGCGGAGGTATCCAAAACGCCCCGGGGCCCATAGCTCAGTCGGTCAGAGCAGCGGACTCATAATCCGAAGGTCGTGGGATCATGCCCCTCTGGGCCCACCTGCCGGGCGGATTGCCCGATACCGGACAATTCGCCGGAAACGAAAAAGGACTGTCTCGCGAGACAGTCCTTTTTTCATGCTTCAACCGGCCGATCGGGCAAACGACCAACAGGCAAGAAGAGGTGCCGTTTCCGACGGGGACCCAACCGCCGTTCAAGCCTCCCCCGCCCTCCGGATCCGGATCGAACGGCCGGGCGCCTCCCTTTCCACAGGACACCCGGCGGCAAGTCTTCACACGCCCGGCGGACAAGCACGCTCCCGTCACACGGAATGGATCACCCCTTTTTGGAGGCGTCGTCGCGGCGGATCTCCGTCCGACGGATCTTGCCGCTGATGGTCTTGGGCAACGCCTCGACGAACTCGATCACGCGCGGATACTTGTAGGGGGCCGTGACGCGCTTGACATGGTCCTGCAGCTCCTTGACCAGCGCGGCACCGGCCCGTTCGCGCCATTCGGCCGCCAGGACGATCGTCGCCTTGACCACCTGCCCGCGGATCTCGTCCGGAACGCCCGTGATGGCACACTCGACGACAGCCGGGTGGGTCATCAGCGCACTCTCGACCTCGAAGGGGCCGATGCGGTAGCCCGAACTCTTGATCACATCGTCGGCCCGCCCGACGAACCAGTAGTAACCGTCCTCGTCGCGCCAGGCCACGTCGCCCGTGTAGTAGACGCCGTCGTGCCACGCTTCGCGCGTGCGCTCCTCGCTGCGGTAGTACTCCTTGAAGAGGCCGAGGGGCTTTCCGCCGTCGGTGCGGATGACGATCTGCCCCTGCTCGCCGTCCTCGGCCGAACGGCCGTCCGGCGTCAGCAGGTCGATCCTATACTGCGGATTGGGGACGCCCATGCTGCCGGGTTTGGGCTCCATCCAGGGGAAGGTGCCCAGCGTCAGCGTCGTCTCAGTCTGGCCGAAACCCTCCATCAGCCGGATGCCGGTCTGGGCAAGGAACGTGTCGTAGACCGAACCGTTGAGCGCCTCGCCCGCCGTGGTGCAGTACTCCAACGACGAGAGGTCGAAACGCGACAGATCCTCGCGGATCAGGAAGCGGTAGATCGTCGGAGGGGCGCACAACGAGGTGATCCGGTACTGTTCGATCTTGTGCAGGATGTCGGCCGGCGTGAACTTTTCGTGGTCATAGACGAAGAGCGTGGCGCCGGCGAACCACTGCCCGTAGAGTTTTCCCCAGGCGGCCTTGGCCCACCCCGTATCGGCGATCGTCAGGTGGAGGCTCCCCTCGTGGAGGTTGTGCCAGTAGCGGGCCGTGACGATGTGTCCCAGCGGATAGGTGAAGTCGTGCGCCACCATCTTCGGCTCGCCGGTGGTTCCCGAGGTGAAGTACATGAGCATGATGTCGTCGTTGTCGTTCGGGTGTTCGGGGCGCACGAAGGGGGCGGCCTCTTCGATGCCGCGATGGAAATCGAGGAAACCCTCGGGCACCTCGGGACCGACGCTCACCAGGGCCCGCACCGTGGGACTCTCGGGCATGGCGGCGGCGATGTGGTCGGTGATGACCCGCTCGCCGGCCGCGACGATGGCCCGGATCGAGGCCGTGTTGCAGCGATAGACGACATCCTTTTTCGTCAGCAGGTGGGTGGCCGGGATCACCACGGCGCCCAGCTTGTGGAGAGCCAGCACCGAGAGCCAGAACTCATGGCGGCGCTTGAGAATCAACATCACGGGGTCGCCCCTGCCGATGCCGAGGCTCCGGAACCAGGAGGCCGTACGGTCGCTTTCGCGCTTGAGGTCGGCGAAGGTGAAGCGGGCCACATGATCCTTGTCGTCGGTCCAGAGCATGGCCAGCTGGTCGGGAGCTTCGGCGGCATAGCGGTCGACGACGTCATAGGCAAAATTGAAATGCTCGGGCACCCGGATATGCAGGTGCTCGCGAAACTCCTCCTGCGAGGAGAAGTCGGTCCGAGACAGATAACGATCTACCAGATTCATACCTCTATATATAATGGCCAGGAAACGGACCGTCCTGCCGTCGAGCGCCTTCATGCCGTGGGGCAGCGAGGAGTCGAAATAGAGACTGTCTCCGGGATTGAGTTCGATTTGCCGGCCGTCGAGCTCGATGAGCAGGCGGCCTTCGAGTACGTAGTTCATCTCCTGTCCGGGGTGGGTGTTCAGGTGCATCGGGGCATCGGCCGGAGCCGGTTCGACGGTCACGATGAAGGGGTCGATCCGCCGGTCGCGGAATCCGGCGGCCAGCGCCTCATAGCGGTAGGCCTTGCGGCGTTCGACCGCCACGCCACGCCCGGCGCGGGTGATGAAATAGGAGTTCATGCGGGGCTCCTCGCCGAACATCAGCACGTCGAGCGGGATGCCGTAGCGGCGGGAGATGGTCTGCAGCAGGTTGACCGAGATGTCGGAATGCCCGCTTTCGAGGGCCCGATACTCGTCGAGGGAGATGCGGCAGCTGTCGGCCACCTCCTGCTCCGACAATTCGAGAACTTCGCGCAGCCCGCGCAGACGGGTTGCGATCGACAGAATGGGGTCGTCACACATGGCGTTTCGTTTTTAGGATGAGAGCGCCGCCCTAACCTTGCGGCGATCTCCCGTAAAGATATGAAAAATTTTTCAAAACTTCCCCGCTCCTCCGCAAAACTTCCAGAGAAAGAGACACTTTTCGGCCGTCAGGCGGCAAGGGACACGGCATTCCCAACCGCCGTGCGCGGCACAAAACGGATGAAAAATTTGGATTTTCGGATCGGAATCACTATATTTGTCCTCAACGATCCGAAACAGCATGCTGCAGTTTATCCATATCCATCATCATCACCGCCACGAAATCCCGGGGGCAGGCGATCATGTATGGAACAACCGCAGAACGACAGACCGATAAACGGTCCGAAAGAGAGATAACGAACCATACCGATACATGAAGCTCACCCCTTGCGGGTGGGCTTTTTTCGTATCAGGCCACACGGAGGAGGGGGAGGGGGGGGGAAAAAAAAAACAGGACAATCAAAACCACACGAAACATGTTGCGAATAGCCATCCAGGCCAAGGGCCGACTCAACGAACAGAGCACCAGTCTGCTTGCCGAAGCGGGCATCCAGGTTGCCGAAAGCAAGCGCAAACTCATCTCGCGGGCCGAAGGATTCCCGCTCGAGGTGCTCTATCTGCGCGACGACGACATCCCGCAGGCCGTGGCGATGGGCGTCGCCGATCTGGGGATCGTAGGGCTGAACGAAGTGGCCGAAAAGGGCTTCCGCGTCGAACAGCTCATGGATCTCGGATTCGGCGGGTGCCGCCTCTCGCTGGCCGTCCCGAAGGGGACCGACTACCCGGGTCCGGAGTACTTCCGGGGCCGGCGCATCGCCACCTCCTATCCGAACATCCTCATGCGCTACTTCGCCGAACGGGGCATCGAAGCCGAGATTCACCGCATCGAGGGTTCGGTCGAGATCGCCCCGGCGGTGGGGATGTCCGACGCCATCTTCGACATCGTCTCCTCGGGCGGTACGCTCATCTCAAACGGACTGACCGAGGTCGAGAAGGTCTTCTTCTCGGAGGCGGTGCTGATCGCCTGCCCGAATCTCGGACCCGACAAACGGCGCGAAACCGAGCAGCTGACCTTCCGCTTCAACTCGATCCTCGAGAGCCGCGGCATGAAGTACGTGCTGATGAATCTGCCCGAAGAGCGGCTCGAGGAGGCGATCCGCATCCTGCCGGGGATGCGCAGCCCGACGGTGCTGCCGCTGGCCCAGGAGGGGTGGTGCTCGATCCATGCCGTGCTGGCACAGGAGCAGCTCTGGGAGCGCATCGAACAGTTGAAGAAGATCGGCGCCGAAGGCATTCTTGTGCTGGCGCTCGAAAACATGATCCGTTGAAAACGTTGCAAGCCATGAACGACATGAATACGACCGAAAACAGCGCGATGCTGACCATCTACGACAATCCGCCCCGCAGCGCGTGGGGCGCGCTGATGGAACGCTGCACGCGCCGCGAGGAGGAGATCACCCGACAGGTGGAGGAGATCCTCGAAGAGGTGCGCACGGGGGGCGACCGGGCCCTGCGCGACATCACGGAGCGCATCGAGGGGCGGCGGCCCGAAGCGTTCGAGATTCCGGCCGAGACGGTGGAGGCGGCCGCCGGAGAGCTCTCCGACGCGCTGAAACAGGCCCTCGACACGGCCCGTGCGAATATCGAGGCCTTCCACCGGGCGCAGTTGCCCGCCGAGGTGCGCGTCGAGACAATGCCAGGCGTAACCTGCCTGCAGCGCGCCGTGGCCATCGACCGCGTGGGGCTCTACATTCCCGGCGGGCGGGCACCGCTCTTCTCGACGGTGCTGATGCTGGCCTTGCCGGCCCGGGTGGCGGGCTGCCGCGAGGTGATCCTCTGCACCCCGGCCCGTGCGGACGGGAGCGTCGCCCCGGAGATCCGCTACGCGGCGCAGCTCTGCGGCGTGACACGCCTCTTCGCCGTCGGCGGGGCCCAAGCCATTGCCGCCATGGCCTATGGCACGGAGAGCATTCCGCGTGTGGAGAAGATCTTCGGCCCGGGAAACCGCTACGTGACGAAGGCCAAACAGCTGGTCGGCGCCCGTGACGTGGCGATCGACCTCCCGGCCGGCCCTTCGGAGGTGCTGGTGCTGGCCGACGACAGCGCCTCGCCGGAGTTTGCCGCCGCCGACCTGCTCTCGCAGGCCGAACACGGCGGCGACAGCCAGGCGGTGCTGGTCTGCGCCTCGACGGAGTTCGCCCGGGCCACGCAGCGGGCCGTTGCGGAGCAGCTGACCCGGCGTCGCCGTGCCGCAATCATCCGCGAGGCGCTGCAACAGAGCCGGATCATCGTCCTCACGGACCGCGAAGAGCGCATCGCCTTCTCGAACGCCTACGCCCCGGAGCACCTGATCCTTACGATGGAGTCGCCGTGGGAGGCGGCCGCCGGGATCACCTCGGCCGGAAGCGTCTTCATCGGCCGCTGGTCGACCGAGAGCGCCGGCGACTACGCCTCGGGGACGAACCACACCCTCCCGACCGGAGGCTGGGCCCGTTCGTGCAACGGCGTGAATGTCGACTCCTACCTGCGGAAGATCACCTTCCAGGAGCTGACGCGCGAGGGGCTCCGGCGCCTGGCCCCGACCATCGAGGCGATGGCCATGGCCGAGGGACTTGACGCCCACGCCGCGGCGGTCCGCATCCGGCTCGAATCAGCCGACGTCCCGAACGATACGCTTAACCCGCAAAATCCGAAGCGATCATGAGACCCCTTGACGAGCTGGTCCGGCCGAATATCCGGACCCTGCAACCCTACTCCACGGCCCGCGACGAGTACGCCGGCGGGGAGATCTCCACGTGGCTCGACGCCAACGAAAGTCCCTACGACAACGGGGTGAACCGCTACCCGGATCCCCACCAGCGGGAGTTGAAACGCCGGATTGCCGCCCTGAAGGGGGTTCGCGAGGGGCAGATCTTCCTGGGCAACGGCAGCGACGAGGCGATCGACCTCGCCTACCGGATCTTCTGCACGCCGGGGCGCGACAACGCCGTCTCGATCGCGCCGACCTACGGCATGTACCGCGTGGCGGCCGACACGAACGACGTCGAGATGCGCGAGGTGGCGCTCGGCGACGACTTCGCGCTGCCGACCGACGCACTGCTCGCGGCGGCCGACGAGTGCACGAAGCTGCTGTGGATCTGCTCGCCGAACAACCCCACGGGCAACGCCTTTCCGGCCCGCGAAATTGAACGGCTGCTGCGCGAGTTCCCGGGGATGGTCCTCCTGGACGAAGCCTACATCGACTTCGCCTCGAAGCCGGGATTTCTCAGCCGGCTCGACGAGTTTCCGAATCTCATCATCCTGCAGACCCTCTCCAAAGCGTGGGGCATGGCCGGGCTGCGTCTCGGACTGGCCTTTGCGGCGGAGCCCGTGGCGGAGCTCTTCGCCCGGGTGAAGTACCCCTACAACATCAACGGTCCGACGCAGCGCGAGGTTCTCGAACGCCTCACGCAGCCGATCACGGCGCAGATCGCCGAGCTTCGCCGCGAGCGGCTCCGCACGGCGCGGGCGCTGGCCGGCTGCCGGGCCATCGAACGGGTCTACCCCTCGGAGGCCAACTTCCTGCTGGTGCGCACCGCGGCGCCCGACCGCCTCTACGAGGCGTTGATCCGCGCCGGGGTGATCGTCCGCAACCGCTCGCGCGTGGCGGGCTGCGCGGGGTGCCTGCGCATCACCGTCGGCCGTCCCGAGGAGAACGACCTGCTGATCCGAACCATCCAAAATTTCCAACCATGAAAAAAGCCCTCTTCATCGACCGCGACGGCACGATCCTCGCGGAACCCGCCGACGAGCAGATCGACAGCCTCGAAAAGATGCGCTTCGTACCGGGCGCCATCTCGGGGCTGAAGGCCCTCTCGGGGCTCGGCTTCGAGCTGGTGCTGGCCACCAACCAGGACGGTCTGGGCACCGACTCCTTCCCCGAGGCGGACTTTTGGCCCGCCCACGAGAAGATGCTCGCGACGCTTGGCGGCGAAGGGGTCGTCTTCGACGACCAGCTCATCGACCGCACCTTCGAGCGCGACAACGCCCCGACGCGCAAACCCCGCACCGGAATGTTCGCCCGATACCTGGACGGGTCGTACGACCTCGCATCGAGCTACGTGATCGGCGACCGCGTGACGGACCTTCTGCTGGCCCGCAACCTCGGGGCCCGCGGCATCCTGCTGCGGCCCGCGGCCGAGGGGCGGCGGATGGTGGAGGAGGCCGGCGTGGCGGAGAGCTGCGCGCTGGTGAGCGACTCGTGGGCCAAGGTGGCGGAGTTCATCCGCCGCGGGGAGCGGCAGGTCGACCTGCGGCGCCAGACACGCGAGACGCAGATCCGCGTGCGGCTGGACCTCGACGGCCGCGGCGACTTCAACGACCGCATCTCGACGGGCCTCCACTTCCTGGACCACATGCTCTCGCAGATTGCCCACCACGGCGGCGTCTCGCTCTCGGTCGAGGCCCACGGCGACCTGGAGGTCGACGAACACCATACCGTGGAGGATGTCGCCATCACCCTGGGCGAGGCCATCGACCGCGCGCTGGGTTCGAAGGCCGGCATCGCCCGCTACGGATTCGCCCTGCCGATGGACGACTGCCGGGCGCTGGTGCTGCTCGACTTCGGCGGGCGTATCGACTTCGAGTGGGAGGCCGAATTCCGCCGCGAACGGGTGGGCGACGTCCCGACCGAGCTGTTCCGCCACTTCTTCCACTCGCTGTGCTGCGCCGCGCGGTGCAACCTCCACGTCGCGGCCCGCGGCGAGAACGAACACCACAAGGCCGAAGCCATCTTCAAGGCCTTCGCCCGGGCACTGCGCATGGCCGTGCGGCGCGAAGGTTTCGGATACGACATACCCAGCAGCAAAGGAGTCCTATGATAGCCGTCGTCGATTACGATACGGGCAACCTGCGATCGGTTGCCGATGCCCTGCGGCGGGCCGGTGCGGAGTTCACGCTCACGGCCGATGCCGCTCAGCTGCGCTGCGCCGAGCGGGTGATCCTCCCGGGCGTGGGCGAAGCCTCGAGCGCCATGGCAAAGCTCCGCGAACGGGGGCTGGACGAGGTGCTGCCGACGCTGACGTGCCCCGTGCTGGGTATTTGCATCGGCATGCAGCTGCTGTGCCTCTCGAGCGAGGAGGGGCGGGCGGAGTGTCTGGGGATCTTCCCCACACGGGTGCGGCGCCTCCCCACCACCGCCGTAGAGGAAATCCTCCACGAAGCGGCGGCCAGCCCGACCCTCCCGGATACGGCCCCGCTGGCCGCCACACCGACCGGCCGCCACACCCCCCGGCCTCTTCCCGAAACATCCGATGCCGGCTCCCGGCTGAAGGTCCCCCACGTGGGCTGGGATACGATCGAAGGGTTGCGCTCGCCGCTCTTCGAAGGGATTCCCGAACAGAGCTACGTCTACTACGTCCACTCCTATGCGGCGGAGCTCTGTCCGGCTACAATCGCCACGACCGACTACGCACGACGCTTCAGCGCGGCACTCCGGCGCGACAACTTCTACGGCACGCAGTTCCACCCCGAAAAGAGCGGCACAACGGGGGCCCGGATCCTGCAGAACTTCCTGAATCTGAAGTAAGGCGCCGCCGCCCGACTCCGAACCGGCAACCTTCCACCGATACGACCGGACATATCCACCACAAACCCCGAAAAACCATGAACATCACCCTCATACCGGCCATGGACCTCATCGAGGGCCAGTGCGTACGCCTCACGCAGGGCGACTACGCCAGCCGGAAAGTCTACAGCAAGGATCCGCTCGAGACGGCGCTCCGCTTCGAAGGGGCGGGCATCGGCCGCCTCCACGTGGTCGACCTCGACGGTGCGAAGGCCTCCGAACCGCGCAACCTCCGCACGCTGGAGCGCATTGCCTCGCGCACGGAGCTCGACATCGAGTACGGCGGCGGCATCAAGAGCCGCGAGGCGCTGCACGACGTCTTCAACGCCGGCGCCCGGCGGGCCATCTGCGGCAGCGTGGCCGTGCGGCAACCGGAGTGGTTCGCCGCATGGCTCGGAGAGTTCGGCCCCGGGCGGATGATCCTCGGCGCCGACCTGCGCGACGGCAAGGTGGCCCTGCTGGGATGGCTCGAAGAGTCGACGGCAACGGCCGACGAACTGATCAAACGCTTCCTGCCGCAGGGCCTCGCGCAGGTCATCTGCACCGACATCTCGCGCGACGGCATGCTCTGCGGCCCCGGTGCGGAGCTCTACACCCGGCTGCAGGAGCAGTTCCCGACGGTCGAGGTCACGGTCAGCGGCGGCATCTCGTCGATGGACGACATCCGCCGCCTCGACACTTTGGGACTGCGGAGCGTCATCATCGGCAAGGCGCTCTACGAAGGACGTATCACCCTGGAGGAAATAGAACGATGCTTGCAAAACGAATAATACCCTGTCTGGACATCCGCGACGGTCAGACCGTCAAGGGGATTCACTTCGAGGATCTGCGCCGCGTCGGCGACCCCGTGGAACTCGGGGCCAAGTACGCCGCCGAAGGGGCCGACGAACTGGTCTACCTCGACATCAGCGCCTCGCAGGAGGGGCGCCGCACCTTCACCGATCTGGTTTCGCACATCGCCGCCCGCATCGACATCCCCTTCACCGTCGGCGGCGGCATCGCCTCGGTCGACGACGCCGGACGGCTGCTCGATGCCGGGGCCGACAAGGTGACGGTCAACAGCGCCGCCGTCGGAAACCCCGCGCTGATCGACTCGATCGCCTCGAAATACGGTTCGCAGTTCGTCGTCGTGGCGATCGACGCCCGGCAGATCGACGGCCGCTGGCGGGTGACGACCCACGGCGGACGACATCTGACCGAGCGCGAACTCTTCACGTGGGCCCGCGAGGCCGTCGATCGCGGCGCCGGTGAGATCCTCTTCACCTCGATGGACCACGACGGCACGAAGAACGGCTACCCGTGCGAGACCTTCGCCCGGCTGGCCGAACTGCCCGTGCCGGTCATCGCCTCGGGCGGAGCCGGCACCGTCGGCCACATCGCCGAGGTGCTCACCCGCGGCGGAGCCGACGCCGCACTGGCCGCCAGCATCTTCCACTACGGAGAGATTCCGATTCCGCGCCTGAAGCGGGAGCTCCGTGAGCGCGGCATCCCCGTCCGCCTCTGAAGCCGCTCCCCGGGCCATCCGAACCATCCGGGCCTGCCGGACCTGTCGAGCGGACCAACCACGTCCGGTCTCCTGCCGCCCGACGCCCCGCAAAAACAAACCGACAAAAAACAAACCGACAAAAAAACAGATACCATGAAGATTTCAGGAATTTCCTTTTCGGAGCTCAACCTCGAAAAACTCCCCGGCGGGCTTGTTCCCGCCATCATCCAGGACGACCGCACGCTGCAGGTGCTCATGCTGGGCTACATGAACCGCGAGGCCTACGAGAAGACCCTCGCCGAGGGCCGCGTCACCTTCTACAGCCGCACGCGGCAGTGCCTCTGGACCAAGGGCGAGACCAGCGGCAACTGGCTCGAAGCGGTCTCGGTGGCCGCCGACTGCGACGCCGACACGCTGCTCGTGCGGGTCATCCCCCACGGCCCCACCTGCCACACCGGTTCACGCACCTGCTTCGGCAAGGCCACACCCGACGAAGAGGGCTTCATCCGCTACCTGCAGAGCGTCATCCAGGGACGCCACCGCGAGATGCCCGAAGGCTCCTATACCTCGCGTCTCTTCACGCGCGGCGTGAACAAGATCGCCCAGAAGGTCGGCGAAGAGGCCGTCGAGACGGTGATCGAAGCCGTGGCCGGCAACCACGACGCCCTGGTCTACGAGGCTTCGGACCTGGTCTACCACCTGCTCGTGCTGCTCGAGGCCACCGGTCTGTCGATTGCCGATCTCGAGCGCGAACTGGCCCGGCGTCACGCCTGAATCCCCTCCGTCGGAGCGCAAAATTCCGTCCCCGCACGCGGATTTGTCCAAATAATCCGTATCTTTGTCAGAAAGAGGTCCCGGACCGGAGGCGCACCCTGCGCGCCCGGGGCCGACCCCGACGGAATCCGAAGGTCGGATCCGCCCCAGAAACCTAAACAAAACTGAAAGAGATGTTCATTCCCTGTGTAATCGGTTACGGACAACTGCTGATCATCGTGCTGGTCGTTCTGCTGCTCTTCGGCGGGCGCAAGATTCCCGAGTTGATGCGCGGTCTGGGCCGCGGCGTCAAGGAGTTCAAGGATGCCGTCAACAAGGACTACTCCGCCGAAGAGAATCAGGCCAACCGCAAAAACGATTCGTCGGGCAAGGAGTCCGAGAAGTAGCCGCCGTCCCGCGACCGGTCCCGGATTCTCGTGCTCCGTCAACCCCGCACCGGTCCCGGGCCCCCCGCACACCGTCAGCCCGGCCGGCCCCGGATCCCCGCACAGCGTCAGCCCCGTCACGCGGTCCGTTGCACGCCACGTTCCGCTGCTCCGCCGGGCAGTCCGTTCCGCCGCTCCGACCCGCCGGCCTCACCCGTCGATGTCTGAACTCCGCTGTCAAACGCCATCCGCCGCATGAAACACCCCGAACCCGACTCCTCGGAAATGACCTTCTTCGAGCACCTCGACGCCCTGCGCCCCCATCTGGTACGCGGGGCGCTGGCCATCGTCCTCATCGGCATCGCAGCATTCCTCTGCAAGGGCTTCATCATCGACACCGTCCTCTTCGGACCCCGGCAGGCCGACTTCCCCACCAACCGGCTGCTCTCGTGGATCGGCGTCGAATGGGCCCACCTGGCCGAATGGCTCAATGCCACGCTCGGAACCTCGTTCGACACATCGGTCGCCTCGTTCGAAATTGCTTCGGACCGCTTCCAGGTGATCAACACCTCGCTGGCCGGACAGTTCAATCTCCACATGAAGATCTCGCTCGTCGCGGGCATCGCCCTGGCCATGCCCTACGTGCTGTGGGAGTTCTGGCAGTTCGTACGGCCGGCCCTCACCCCGCGCGAGATTGCCGGCACACGCTGGTTCGTCACCGCCGTCTCGGGGTGCTTCTTCACGGGGCTGCTCTTCGGATACTTCATCATGGTGCCGCTGTCGATCAACTTCTTCGCCAACTACCAGGTCAGCCCCGAGATCACCAACATGATCGACATCGGCGACTACCTCTCGACGGTCATTGTAGTCTCGATGGCCTGCGCCTTCATGTTCGAACTGCCGCTGCTGATCTACTTCCTCTCGCGCATGGGGATCGTCTCGGCAGCCTTTCTGAAGCGCTACCGCCGCCACGCCTTCGTCATTCTGCTCGTCATCTCGGCCATCATCACCCCGCCCGACATCTTCAGCCTGGTGCTGGTGATCATTCCCCTCTACGGGCTCTACGAACTGAGCATCCGCCTGGCCGAGCGCATCGAGCGCAAACACCCCCGCCAGAGCAGGCCCGACGACGAGGATTGAGGTTCAATCCCGCGGGACCGGACTCCCGAAGATGGAAAATTCAAGGTTCCGGGACGCGGAATCGCAAAATTTGCCTATCTTTGCAGGAGCACCGCGCCGGAGTCCCTTTCCGCACGGTCTGCAGAGGAGACAATCACCAAAAAACGATACGAAATTATGGAATTCGAAGGAACCGTCTACAAAATACTGCCGGTCACGAAGGGCACTTCGGCCCGCGGTGAATGGCAGCGTCAGGATGTGGTTTTTGAGATGAACGAGGGATCGTTCACCCGCAAGATCTGCGTCACGTTCTTCAACAAGCCCGACGATGTGGCCCGGCTGAAGGAGGGTGCCGCCTATACCGTCTCGGTCAACATCGAGTCGCGCGAATACAACGGCCGCTGGTACACCGACGTGCGTGCCTGGCGCATCCAGCCCAGGCAGCAGGAGCCGGCCGCCGCAGCACCGATGCCCGACATGCCTCCCATCGTCGAGGAACCCTCCTACGCCTCGACTCCCTCCCAGGAGGTCGACGACCTCCCCTTCTGAGTCCGAGGGGCCGCTGAGAAAGCGGGGCCGCAGTGTGAGGGAAAGGGCCGCTGGCTGAGAGAGGGGCCGTAGTGTGAGAGGGCCCGCTGGCCGAGAGAGACCGCAGTGTGAGGAAAGGGGCCCGCTGGCCGAGAGAGGGGCCGCAGAAAAAGAGGGCTGCTGAGAGAGGAACCGCAGAGAGGGCAGAGAGAGGAACTTGCTGAGAAGGACCTCTGAAAGAAGGCGGTACCCTGACGTCAGAAGCCCACAACGGAACGCCAAACAAAAAATCCCGGAATGCCGCAAGCATTCCGGGATTTTTTATCGCTGACGTGGAACCTTATTTGGCAAGGGGCTCAACGGCGGGAACTGCAACCGTCGAATCGGCCGGAGCCGGCTCCTCGTAGGGAGTTACGTCGATCAGCTCGACCTCGAACTCCAGGGCCTCGTTGGGACCGATGTCACGACCGGCGCCACGCTGTCCATAGGCCAGATCGGAGGGGATCCAGAGCGTGATCTTGCCACCCTTGCCCACAAGCTGCAGGCCCTCGGTCCAACCCGGAATCACGCGATTGAGCGGGAACTCCACGGGCTCGTCCTTGTCATAGCTGTCCGGACGCTGCTTCTTGAGAATCTCCTGCTGCTCCTTGGGACGGTTGGCGAACTTCGACGTATCGAAGACCTTGCCCTCGCGCGTGCGGCCCGTGTAGTGCACCTTCACCACGTCGCGCGGATCCTTGGCCATCATCGTCGTATCGCCCATCTCGGTCACCTTGTAGAGCAGACCCGATTCGGTCTTCTTCACGCCCGACTTCTTCTCGATCTTCTCCAGCCAGGTCTTCGAAGCTTCGGCATTCTCGGCCGGACGCTTTACCATGAAGTAGTACTGCAGGTACTGGTTCACGGCATCCTCATCCATCTTGGCGTTCTTGTCGCGGACGTTCTGCATGGCCTCGCAGATCCATACCAGCTGAACCGGCATACCGCTGTTGGCGATGTTGTAGCCGATGTCGTTACCGAAGGCGTAGGAGAGCTGTGTACGCTCCTCCTCCGACTCGAACATCTCGGGATCGGCGGCCGGATACTCGACCTTGGTCGAATCGCCGCCGGCCAGACGGACGCTGTCGGCCTCGGCACGCTTCTTGGCAATGGCGCGGGCACGCTCGCCGCGCTTCGACATGAAGTATTCGCGCAGCATGTCAAGCGACTCGTCGTGCGGCTGCGAGGCCTTGTCCAGAGCCCCCTCGCGGATACCCTTGTCGACAGCCTTGAAATCGAACGGAATGTCCTTCATCTCATAGTTGATGCCGTAGCCGATGTTCGCACCCAGGGCGTACGACAGCGAATCGAACTTCGACAGGCTGCCCATCTCGACTCCGGTCTTGTTGCCCCCGCAGGAGGCAAGCATCGCCGCACCTGCAAGCGCTGCGGCAAAAAAGACTCTTTTCATGGTTGTTTTTGAATATGTATGTTGAATGTTTTTTCGCACGCGCAAAGATAGTAAAATATTGGATAATGACCGATTTTCTTCGCGCAAATTATCGACGGCGGAACCGATCGGCATACTTGTCCAGATCGAGCAGCTCGATCTGATAGCAGAGCGTCGTGTTGGGACCGATTCCGAGCGTCTTGTCACCGTCGGCGCCGTAGGTGACCGACGAGGGCATCCAGGCATTGATGCGGCCGCCCACGCCGATCAGTTTCAGACTCTCCTGCACGCCGCGGTTCAGGTCGCGCAGCGTCGAACGCACCGTATCGCCGCGTTCGTACGAGGAGAGGATCTCCCGTCCGTCGGCCGTGCGGATCACCCAGCGCAGCGCCACGCTGTCGCGGTCCGACACGGGGATCCGGTTCTGGTCGCCGACCTCCTCGACCGTATAGGTCACGCCCGACGAGGTGCGTGCATACGAACGGTTCGATTTGGCGATATCCTCGAGGAACCGTTCCTCGTAGGCCCGGGCCTTTTCCGGGAGGGCGTAGTTCACGTAGCTCAGATAAAAGGTCTCGGCCTCGGAGGTTGTCAGGACGGGCCGCCCGGCGAAGATATCCCGGATGCCCGCACACACCGCCTCGACGTTGAGCGTCGAGTCCATGCGCTGCAGATTCAGCCCCACGTTCATGCCGATGACGTAGGCCACCGAGTCCACGTCGTTGCGGAGTTTCACACCCCCGCCGCCCGACTTTTTCGAGCAAGAGCCCCCCAGCAGGGCCACCGCCGGGAGGATCCAAAGCAGGTTTTTCATCGTTTTATGCATTGTTTTGTAGCTTTTTCGTTTTTCGCGAGGAGAGCAGGATCAGCACGCTTCCGGCAACGGCCGCGGCGACCGATCCCATCAGGATCGAGATCTTGCCCCGGTCGACGAGTACCTGATCGTCGAAGGCCAGCGAATCGACGAAGAGCGACATCGTGAAACCGATACCGCCCAGACAGGCCACGGCCAGCAGCATCCGCCACGAGGTTCCCTCGGGCAGTTCGGCCAGTCCCGCACGCACGGCGCCCCAGCTGGCCAGAAAGATTCCGAGCGGTTTGCCGACCAGCAGTCCGAGGAAGACACCCATGCCGACGGCCCCCGTTTCGGCCGAACGGTGGAAGATATCGAAATAGGCTGCCGAGGAGATCTCCACCCCGGCGTTGGCCAGCGCGAAGACCGGCATGATGAGGAAGGCCACATAGGGGGCCAGGGCGTGCTCCAGGCGGTAGCTCATCCCCACCGACTGACTCGTGAGGTTGTGGATGCGCCGCAGGTAGAAACGCTGCTCCTCGTTGGGGAAATCCTCGTGCGTGGCGGCCCGCACCACCCGGGCGTTGAGCCACTTCATCTTGTGGGCGAAATACTCCCGGCTGTAACGCGGCTGCATGGGGATCAGCAGCGCCATGGCCACCCCCGAGATGGTCGAGTGCACGCCCGAATAGTAGAACAGCCCCCAGACCACGACGGCCGGAAGCAGATAGGCGAACATGCGCTTTTCGCCCATTCGGTTCATCACGTAGACCCCGGCCATGATCAGCAGGGCCAGCACCAGACACGTCAGCTCGACGTGCCCGCCGTAGAAGAGGGCAATGACCAGCACGGCCCCCAGATCGTCGGCCACGGCCAGTGCCGTGAGGAAGATCTTGAGCGACGCCGGGACGCGGTCGCCCAGCATCGAGAGCACCCCGACGGCAAAGGCGATGTCGGTGGCCGTGGGGATTCCCCAGCCGTTGACGGCCTCCGTACCGTGGTTGAACGCCAGAAAGATGAGCGCCGGAGCGAGCATGCCGCCCGCCGCGGCCAGCACCGGGAGGATGGCCCGACGCACCGAGGAGAGCTGTCCGCAGACCACCTCGCGCTTGATCTCCAGCCCCACGGCGAAGAAGAAGATGACCATCAGACCATCGTTGACGAACTTCTCGACGGTCATGCCCCGCGGGAACAACCAGTTGATCACGCCGTCGGGCGAACGCACCAACAGCGAGAGATCCGTCTCCAGCAGATGGCGGTAGTAGATCTTCGTGGCCGGGAGGTTGGCCAGCAGCATGGCTGCGACCACGCAGACGAGCAGCACGGCGCCGCCCGCCCAGGGGGCCTCGAGAAAGAGTTGTCCGCGCAGGCTCATCAGGTGTCGCCGGCGGACCCAGCGGAACATCGAAAAGAGTCTCATCGTTTCAGCAAAGGCAGGGCTATTCGTTGGACTTGAGTGTCAGCGAGCAGAGTTTCCACAAGATGCGTGCCCCGGTGATGGCGTCGATGCGCCCCTCGGGGGCCGGGCAGACCTCCACCACGTCGAAGCCGATGATCCGCCGCCCCGACCCGACCAGCGTATGGAGCAGCCAGACGGCCTCGTTGAAGCTCAACCCGCCGCAGACGGGCGTCCCGGTATGGGGACAGTTGTCGAAGCTCAGACCGTCGATATCGAAGCTCACGTAGACCTCCCGGGGCAGTTCGGCGACGATGCGGCGGCACTGTTCGTCCCACGTCTGGCCACGGAAACGCCCGCCGGCCAGCTCCAGGTCCTCGAACGAGACGACGCGCTCGTCGGCCTCGGCCAGCGCCGCCTCCGTGGCGCTGAAGTCGCGCACGGCCACCTGCACCAGGCGCCGCACCTGCCCCACGTCGCGCAGGACGTTGTACATGATCGAGGCGTGCGAGTATTCGAACCCTTCGTAGGCTTCGCGCAGATCGCGGTGGGCGTCGACGTGCAGGATGCCGAACTCCGCGTGGCGCGCCCCCAGCGCACGGATCAGTCCGTAGGGGGTCGAGTGGTCGCCGCCGACCAGACCGACCAGCCGTCCCTGGTCGAGCCAGCGGGCGGCCTGTGCCTCGATGTTGGCATTCAGGGCGCGGCTCCCCTCGTTCACGCGGCGGATCTTGCGCACGACATAGTCGTCGTCGATCTCACCGCCCCCCTCGAGGTGGTCGATCACCCGTTCGGCATCGCTGCGCAGACGCTGCGACTGCTCCTGGATCGTGTAGTCGATATCGGCCGTGGCAATGCCGCGGCGCCAGGCTCCGGGGGCCAGCGGTTCGTGAAAGTCGAGCTGTGTCGAGGCCTCGATGATGGCATCCGGCGCATAGGCCGTGCCGGCGCCGTAGGAGACCGTCACGTCCCACGGGGCCGAGATCAGCACCAGCGCCGAGGTTTCGGGTTCGAACGGAAGCCCGAAATAGCTCCCGGTGGCGACACCTACGCCGTCCGGATCGAAGGTTTTCTGTTCCATAACACGCGTTTGAAAGACAAAGGTACGAATTTTTGCCCAAACCGACGGTGGCGGGCGGCAAAAATCCCGCACAAAACCGCCATTTTGACCGTCGTGTACACTCTGTCGACTATTTTGCTATATTTGCGCACCCGCAGCGGGCCGCCGAGGCCCGGCCGTAAACCGTCATACGCCATGAAAGTCATTGTCGATCAAGCCATCCCCTTTCTGAAGGGCGCTCTGGAACCCTTCGCCGAAGTACGCTACCGCCCCGGACGGGAGTTCACGCCCGAGGAGGTGCGCACGGCCGACGCCCTGGTGATCCGCACGCGGACACGCTGTGACAGCCGCCTGCTCGAGGGTTCGCGCGTCGGGATGATCGCCACGGCCACCATTGGATTCGACCACATCGACCTCGCGTGGTGCGCCCGCCACGGCATCGAGGTGGCCACGGCCGCCGGATGCAACGCCCGCGGCGTACTGCAGTGGGTGGGCGCCGTGCTGGCCACGCTCGCGCGCCGCGAGGGATGGCGCCCCGAGGAGCGGACACTGGGCATCGTCGGCGTGGGACACGTCGGCTCGCTGGTCAAGAGCTACGCCGAGTCGTGGGGTTTCCGCGTCGTGTGCTGCGACCCGCCGCGCGAGGAGCGCGAGCGGTGCGGCTTCCTGACGCTCGAAGAGGTGGCCCGGCAGGCCGATCTGCTCACCTTCCATACGCCGCTCGACGCCTCGACCCGCCACATGGCCGACGCCCGGCTCTTCCAGATGATGCGCCCCGGCGCCGTGGTGATCAACTCCTCGCGCGGCGAGGTGGTCGACGGCGAGGCCCTGCCGAAGAGCGGCCTACGCTGGGTGCTCGACGTCTGGGAGCACGAGCCGGCGCTCGATCCCGTGCTGCTCGACGGAGCGCTGCTCGCCACGCCCCATATCGCCGGCTACTCGATGCAGGGCAAGGCCAACGCCACGGCCATGGCCGTAGCCGCCGTGAGCCGCCACTTCCACCTGCCGCTCGAAGGGTGGTATCCGCCGCAGGTCGAACGCTCCGAGCCCCGGCCCGTCAGCTGGGAGGAGCTCTGCCGCACCATCCCGCAACACTACGACATCGAGGCCGAAAGCGCGCGTCTGAAACAACACCCCGAAACCTTCGAGGCGCTGCGCGACAACTACGCCTATCGGCGTGAGTATTTTTGACTTGGGCCGTTCAGCATAACCGTTTTTTCACTACCTTTGCCCGCGATATGTACCGCAAGCTTATAAAACCGCTGCTCTTCTCGCTCTCGATCGAGCGGGCGCACCGGATCGTGGTGCTCTTCCTGCGCATCATCGGGCTCATCCCCGGCGGACGCTGGCTGCTGCACAAGTGCTATGCCGTGGAGCACCCCTCGCTCGAACGCGAGGTCTTCGGCATCCGCTTCAAGAACCCCGTGGGGCTGGCCGCCGGCTTCGACCGCAACGGTGAAGCCTATCGCGAACTGGCCGCCATGGGCTTCGGATTCGTCGAGATCGGCACCGTCACGCCGCGCCCCCAGCCGGGCAATCCGCGGCCGCGGGTCTTCCGCCTGCCCAAGGACCGCGCCATCATCAACCGCATCGGCTTGGCCAACCGCGGTCTGGAGGTCACCATCCGCCACCTGCGCCGCCCGCACGACGGCGTAATCGTGGGCTGCAACATCGGAAAAAACACCAGCACCCTCCCCGAAAACGCATCGGCCGACTACCTGAAGGTCTTCCGCAATCTCTACCAATACGTGGACTATTTCACCGTCAACGTCAGCTGCGACAACGCCTGCCGCGAAGGAACGACCCATACCCGGGAGTACATCCTGCGGATCCTCGGCCCGCTGTTCGACTTCCGCCGCGGGCAGAACCAATACCGGCCGATCATGCTCAAGGTCTCGCCCGACATGCCCGACGAGGTGGTTGACCGCGTGGCGGACATCCTGCTCGAGACGCCGCTCGACGGCATCGTCGCCACCAACGGCACCTACCGCCGCGAAGGACTGCAGACGAGCCGCGTCTCGATCGATAAGATCGGCAGCGGCCGGTTGAGCGGAGCCCCCCTGACCCGTCGGGCCGTCGAGATCGTCCGCCGCATCCACGCCCGCTCGGGCGGCACCTATCCGATCATCGGCGTCGGAGGTCTGATGACCCCCGAAGATGTCCGGGCGATGCTCGATGCCGGAGCCGACCTGGTGCAGCTCTACACGGGTTATATCTACGAAGGACCGGGGCTCGTGGGCCGCATCTGCCGCCAGCTGATCGCCGACGGGCTGCAGAGCCAGACCGAGGCGGCCCGCACCGTTTCGGAGAGCTCCGCAGCCAAACCGGCCGACACCGAGGCTTCTGCCGACACCGACGGCCGGCCGCACCCCCATTCGGAACATACAGACTCCGGGCTCCCGGAGGCCACGCCCCGCACGGCCGACCCTGCCGCCGCGCAGGCGGCTCCCGAAGAGTCCGGGAAACAGGCATAAAACCATGAAAGCAACGATCATTACCATCGGCGATGAGATTCTCATCGGCCAGATCGTGGATACCAATTCGGTCTCCATTGCCAAACACCTCAACTCGGCGGGCATCGTCGTGCGCGAGAAGATCTCGATCGGCGACGACCGCGAACAGATCCAGCAGTGCGTCGGCCGCGCCCTGGAGCAGTTCGAAGTGACGGTCATCACCGGCGGCCTCGGCCCCACGAAGGACGACATCACCAAAAAGACCCTGGCCGAGATGTTCCACAGCGGCATGCACTACGACCAGACGGTGGCCGACCATGTCGAGCGGATGCTCACGGCCCGCGGCATCGACTTCAACGAACTCAACCGTTCGCAGGCGCTGGTCCCCGACTGCTGCACGGTGCTCTTCAACGCCCACGGCACGGCTCCCGGCATGTGGTTCGAACGCGACGGCCACGTGGTGGTCTCGCTGCCCGGCGTGCCGTTCGAAATGGAACACCTGATGCAAGACGAGGTGATGCCCCGTCTGAAGGCCCGCTTCTCGCTGCGGCAGATCGTCCACCGTACGATGATCACCGCCGGACTGGCCGAATCGATGCTGGCCAAACGCATCGAAAGCTGGGAGAATGCCCTGCCGCCCTACCTCAAACTGGCCTATCTGCCCAATCCGGGCGCCGTACGGCTGCGCCTGTCGGCCTACGAGGTCGAGGGTGAGAGCGTCGCCCGCGAGATCGACCGCCAGTTCGAGAAGCTGCGCCAGCTGATCCCCCACAACGTCATCGGCTTCGAAACGGCCTCGATGCAGGAGCTTGTCCACGGCATCCTCACCGAACGTCACCTGACCCTTGCCACGGCCGAAAGCTGCACGGGCGGCACCATTGCCTCGCGCTTCACGGCCCTGCCGGGCGCCTCGGCCTACTTCCACTGCGGCGTGGTCTCCTACAGCAACGAGGCCAAGGTCGACGTGTTGGGCGTCCGCGCCGAGGACATCGCCCGCTACGGCGCGGTGAGTGAACAGGTGGCCCGCCAGATGGCCGAAGGAGCCCGCCGCGTAGGTCACGCCGACTACGCCGTGGCCACGACCGGTATCGCCGGCCCGACGGGCGGTTCGGCCGAGAAACCCGTCGGCACGGTCTGGATCGCCGTGGCTACCCCCACCGGCACACGGGCCGTCGTCAAGCAGTGCGGCACCGACCGCGGTCAGATCATCGACCGCGCCAGTGCTTTCGCCATCTCGCTGCTGCGCGACGCCCTCGACGGCGCGACGACCGAGCAGTAACCGCATAAACAACCGGACGGCACAGCGGCAACCCGGAGGAGAGAGGGGAAGAACCCGGCAGAACGGGAGAGAACCAGGCAGAGAGGGGCGGAGAGGAAAAGAGGACCCGGCGGGCGAAAGAAAAGCAGCCGCAGAAAAACACCGGCTAAAAAACGGCATCGCGGAAAATTACGGCCGGAAACAGGCGGCCGAACCGAAAAAAAGTCAACGCGCTTTGCGTTTTGACGAAAAGGTTGTATATTTGCAAGCCCAAAAAGGGCTTTAACAAAATTTTAGAACCATGAAAGTTTGCGAAATCACTGGCAAGGTGGCCGTTGTGGGCAACAACGTATCCCACTCCCACCACAAGACCAAACGCAAATTCAGTCCCAATCTGAAAACCAAGCGTTTCTGGTCCGAGCAGGAAGGCCGCTGGATCACCCTGAAGGTATCGGCCGCCGGCATGAAAACCATCAACAAGAAGGGGCTTGCAGTAGCCATGCGTGAGGCTGCCGCTCCCAAAAGCGTCTACTAAAATCAACTGTAACCCATGGCAAAGAAAGGCAACAGAGTGCAGGTAATTCTCGAGTGCACCGAGCAGAAAGAGAGCGGCGTTGCGGGAATGTCCCGTTACATCACCACCAAAAACAAGAAAAACACGCCCGAACGTCTCGAACGCAAAAAGTACAACCCGTTCCTCAAGCGTGTAACCTTACACCGTGAAATCAAATAGTTAGAAGAGCTCTATGGCAAAGAAAGTAGTCGCAACGCTGAAGACCGGTACAGGCAAGCAGTTCACCAAGTGCATCAAGATGGTCAAGTCCGACAAGACCGGAGCCTACATGTTCAAGGAGGGTATCATTGCCAACGACCAGGTAAAGGATTTCTTCGAGGAGAAGAAATAAGTATTTTAAGAGTCGACACTCTTAAATACAAAGGGCATCTCGCAAGGAGGTGCCCTTTGTGTATATGTGGGAGGGGAGAAGAGAGAAGCGCAGGCAAGGGGCGTGTCCCGCCGACAGTTCCGGCAACGGCTCCACCCCAACGCCATCCCACCGTCTCCCCCAGCGGTACGTCAGCGCCCCCGGAACGTGCTCACCACACCCTGCCGAGGATTTGGCGGTTCCGTTTGGCAGTCTCGACAAAAAGAGCTATCTTTAACACAATTATCCGAAGCAGTGAACAACATGGACATCAAGACTATCGCTTTTCTGAACTGGCGATACCCGGGAGGGGGAGGAGAAACGGTAACCCATCACCTGGGACACTTCTTCTTGAAATACGGTTATCGGATTCTGGTCTACGGCGACCAGCTCAACGCGGATCTTATCACCGAGGCGGATCGGCAAGCCTTCACGATCCATGCCGTACCTCATCTGCCCAACGCCATAACTGTCGACAAGCAGGCCTTCTGCGAATCACTGAAGAAGGAAAATGTCGACTGTCTGATCGTCCAGGGCATCACCAACGCACCGTTCGAGGAGATCCGCCGCCAGGTAGGCTGCAAAATAATCTTCTGCCTGCACAGCATCCCAATGTGGGAAGTCTATGCCATTCGCAACAAACGGGTTCAGGATCTGCTGCGCAAGGATTTCGGATACCGAATGGAGTTTCTGCTGATCCGCCGTCCACTCAACCGGCTCACCAACAAACCCAAACGGCGGACACTGAGAACCTATGCCAACATCCTGCCCTACGTCGACCGAATGGTCATGCTCTGCCCCGAATATCGGCAAGAGATGGAACAACTGCTGCGAAATTATCTCGGCCCGAAGCATGATATCCCGGCATCACGTTTCCTGTCGATCCCGAATCCGCTGCTTCCCCCCGAAGAGCCGGTACATACTCACAAGGAGAAGATCGTCCTCTATGTCGGGCGTCTGTGCTACGAAGACAAGCGAGTAGACCGTCTGCTCCGTATCTGGCACCAAATCGAACAGGCGGTTCCCGACTGGAAATTGCTGATCCTCGGACAGGGGGCCGAAAAGGAGCAGCTGGAAAAGATGGCCCGACGGTTGAAACTCCGTCACGTCGAATTTCCGGGTTACCAAACAAATGTAGCCCCCTACTACCGTCGGGCATCGTTCGTCTGCCTGACCTCCAACTTCGAGGGACTTCCCATGTCGCTGCTCGAAGGGCAGCAATACGGTGCCATCCCCGTTTCCTTCGACTCCTTCGCCGCCATCCACAGCATCACCTGCCACGGCCAGGCCGGCATCGAGATCCCAGCCTTCAGTGAACGGGCCTATGCCCAACGGCTAAAGGAGGCGATGCTCGACGAGGAGGCCCAGACCCGGATGCGCGAACAGTGTTATCTGCAGGCGACCAACTACGATCTGGAACGAATCGGAGAAGAGTGGCTCAGACTTTTCAAGGAGCTGAACTGACATACCATGAAGAGAATCGCCTTCATCATCATCCGTTACGGCAAAGAGGTGAACGGTGGGGCCGAAGCCCATTGCCGCATGCTGGCCGAACGGCTGACCCCCTATTACGACGTCGAGGTGCTGACCACCACCATGCGGGTCTTCGACGACCGGTCGCAGGATTTTCCCGAGGGCATCACGATCGAAAACAAGGTTACGATCCGGCGGTTCAGCCCCCGGCCAATCAACGGTGAAGCTCACCGGCAACTCTATAAACGGGCAAAAAGGACACGGAGAATCCGGTTGTGGCTTCGGCGTGCGGGTCTTCTGTCGCTCATCTCCTCGCTCCACCCGGACTGGACGTCGGGGATCGAGGACGAGCGCCGTACCTTCGAATCACAGCCCGGCCACTCGCCGCAAATGATGGACTACATCCGGGACCACGGCAACAACTATCAGGCCCTGCTCTTCATGAACTACTATTTCAGCCAGACGGTTCTGGGTGCCACGATCGCTCCCGAAAAGAGCATTCTCATCCCGCTGGCCCACCCCAACCATTCGCTCTACTACGGCATCAGCGTCGGGATGTTCACCCGTGTAGCCCACATTGCCTTCAACACCCCGGCCGAGGAGCGGTTGTGCCGCCGGATCTTCGGTCGGGCCATGGCTCCCGGCAGCATCGTGGGGTGTGGTATCGAGCAGGTCGAACCGGCCGACTGGGAGAGGGTCCGACAGCGTTACGCCCTGCCCGAGCGGTACATCCTCTACCTGGGACGCGTCACGCGGCAGAAGATCGGCCGCATCATCCCCGAGTTTCTGAAATACAAACGGAAATACGGCGGCGATGTCAAGCTGGTGCTGGTCGGGGGCATCGATCCGGAGATCGAACGCCCCGATTCCGGGGAGGTGATTCTGACGGGATTTGTCGATGATGCGGAGAAGAGCGCCATCATCCGCCACGCCGCCCTGTTGATCAACCCTTCGGCCCAGGAGAGCCTTTCGCTGCTGATGCTCGAGGCGATGCAGAACCGCATTCCCGTGCTGGTGAACGGACAAAGCGAGGTGATGAAGGATCACTGCCGGTTGAGCGGTGCAGCGCTGTGGTACAACAACTGGCGTGACTTCCGGCGGAAGCTGCACCGCCTGCTTGAAGACGGGGTACTGCGGCGGCAGATTGCCGAGCGCGGACCGGCCTACGTCGAGAAATACTACTCCTGGGAGGTGATCATTCCCCGGCTGCGAGCCCTGATCGAGAGTCTCTGAGAGGGACCTGAGGCGGGGACAGGTTGACGGCAGGGCCTTGTAGGACAACGGCAGAAAGGCACCAAATGGCGGCTGGAAGGTGACCGAGAGGCAGCAAGGGGGGGGGCAACCCGACCGCATCACGACCGACCCGGCAAAACCGGCTCTGCAAAATCCGGCAAGAACCCGCAAAAAAAGGACGGAACGCATGACAGCGCTCCGTCCTTTTCTGGTCTTGCCGTGCATGTCGAGAGGTCGCCCCCGATTCCCGGCCGAGGTCTCTTCTGCGCAGCCGTGTATCCGTCCCGGATCCGCCTCAGAAACGGTGCACAGCCCGCACGAGGAACTTGTTGTATTTCGGAATCTCCACCACGTACGGAGGTTCGATGCTCATGTGCGAGGTGTAGGCGTTCTTCTCATCCATCTCGGTCGACGAGAAGTAGTAGACCATCCGGTCCATGCGTTTTCCGCCGGCATCCTTCAGGGCTTCGTTGAACTTGTTGCGGGCCTGACGGTCGTTGTGCAGACGCGAACCGCCGTTGTAGTTGTGGCCGATCGTCAGCAGTTCGTCAATCGAGGGGAGATACCACCCCTCGCCCTTGTCGCGGCACCACTTGAAGGCCGGGAAATCCTCCCACGAAAGGTTGTTCTCCTCGATGTAGCGGGCCACCCGGACCATGTTCTCCGCACCGTCGGTCCGGTCGTCGGCGCCGACCAGTCGCAGATCCGGTTTGCGGAATTCGCTCCAGTGGAGGTAGATCTCGTCGAGCGAAAGAACCAGGCCGTGGCGCTTGTCATCCGAAAGCAGGCACACAACCCCCTTCACGCCGTTGTGATCATACAACTCCCCGATCTCGTACTCCTTGAGCACATACTGCCCGCCGCCCGTCTGCGTCATGAGCGGTGCGGGGACGGCCTGCGGCTCCCCGGCAGGATTTACGGCCTCGGGGACCGCCGGTACGGCAGGAACCGCCGCTCGCGTATAATACTCCATCTCGCCGTTGGCGTAGCGGATGTAGTGGATCTCGGCCGTGGGCAGGAGGTAGGTCGGACCCTCGGGATTGGAAAAGCGTTTGTAGCGGACACTCTCGGGCGAAATCTCGATCACCCGGGCCTCGATCTTCGTCGAGTCGATCTTCACGATCAGGTCCTGAGCAGAGGCTGCGAAAGCCCCGAAAAAGGCTGCCAGAAGCAGCAGTGCGATTCTTTTCATCTTCTCTGGTACGGGTTGTGCAGCAAAGATAACGCTTTTCCAAACATTCTTCGTATCTTTGTCGCAATTATGAACGCGTAAAAATTCCACACATGGCATTTTTCGATATTTTCCGCAAGAAACAGCAGGAGGCGCCCGCCTCCGAAGAGCAGCTCCGGAAGCAGCAGCAGGAGTTGGACGCCGGGCTGGAGAAGACCAAGAGCGGTCTCTTCTCGAAGCTGGCACGCGCCGTGGCCGGACGCTCGACGGTCGATGCCGACGTGCTCGACGACCTGGAGGAGGTGCTCATCACCTCGGACGTCGGCGTGGAGACCACCGTGAAGATCATCCGCCGCATCGAGGAGCGCGTTGCCCGCGACAAGTACATGAATACCTCCGAACTGCAGCGCATCCTGCGCGAGGAGATCACCGCGCTGCTTGAGGAGGCCCACGGCTCGGACACGCACTTCGGGCTCGACGCCCGCGAGGGCGAACCCTACGTGGTAATGGTTGTCGGGGTGAACGGCGCCGGCAAGACCACGACCATCGGCAAACTGGCCGCACAGCTCGTCAAGGCCGGCCGCAAGGTCTGGATCGGGGCGGCCGACACGTTCCGTGCCGCGGCCATCGACCAGCTGCAGGTCTGGGCCGACCGCGCCGGTGCCACGATGATCCACCAGCAGATGGGCTCCGACCCCGCGTCGGTGGCCTACGACACGCTCACCTCGGCCAAGGCCAACGGCGCCGACGTGGTGCTGATCGACACGGCCGGGCGTCTGCACAACAAGATCAACCTGATGAACGAGCTGACGAAGATCCGCAACGTCATGGGCAAGGTGATCCCCGGCGCCCCGCACGAGGTGATGCTCGTGTTGGACGGCTCGACCGGACAGAACGCCTTCGAACAGGCGCGGCAGTTCACCCAGGCCACGCAGGTCACCTCGCTGGCCATCACCAAGCTCGACGGCACGGCCAAGGGCGGCGTGGTGATCGGCATCAGCGACCAGTTCCACATCCCGGTGCGCTACATCGGCATCGGCGAGGGGATCGACCAGCTGCGCATCTTCGACCGTCGGGAGTTTGTCAACGCATTGTTCGGCCATGAAAAAGATTAACGTCATCACGCTCGGCTGCTCGAAGAACACCGTCGACAGCGAGCACCTCATGGCACGGTTGGCCGCCGCGGGCTACGAGGTTCTTTTCGACAGCGACCGCACGGATGCCAAGGTGGTCGTGATCAACACGTGCGGCTTCATCGGCGACGCCAAGCAGGAGTCCATCGAGATGATCCTCCGCGCCGCCGAGGCCAAGAAGGCCGGACGCATCGAGCACCTCTTCGTCATCGGATGCCTCTCGGAGCGCTACGCCGACGAACTGCGCCGCGAGATTCCCGAAGTGGACGAATACTTCGGGGCCCGCACGTGGGACGGCATCGTCCGCGCACTGGGGGCCTCGGAGGATCCCGAGCTGGTGACCGAACGCCACCTCACCACGCCGAAACATTACGCCTACCTGAAGATCTCCGAGGGGTGCAACTGGAAATGCGGCTACTGCGCCATTCCGCTCATCCGCGGACCACACGTTTCCGTACCGATCGAGGAGCTGGAGGAGGAGGCCCGCAAACTGGCTGCCGCAGGCGTGCGCGAACTGATCGTCATCGCGCAGGACACCACCTATTATGGACTGGACCTCTACGGCAAACGCCGCCTGGGCGAGTTGCTGCGCCGTCTGTGCCGCATCGACGGCATCGAGTGGATCCGCCTCCACTACGCCTATCCGGCGGCCTTCCCCGAGGATGTGATCGAGGTGATGGCCTCGGAGCCCAAGATCTGCAAATACCTCGACATCCCGTTCCAGCACATCTCCGACGCACAGCTCTCGGCCATGCTGCGCCGCCACACGAAGGCCGAGGCGCTGGAGCTGATCCACAAACTGCGTGCGGCGATCCCCGATCTGGCGCTGCGCACGACACTGCTTGTGGGCTATCCGGGCGAAACGGAGGCCGACTTCGAGGAGCTGCTCGACTTCGTGCGCGAGGTGCGCTTCGAGCGGCTCGGCGTCTTCGCCTACTCCGAGGAGGAGGGGACCTGGTCGGCCGAGAAGCTCCGCAACGACGTCCCCGAGGAGGTCAAGCAGCAGCGCGTCGAGCGCATCATGGCGCTGCAGAACGAAATCTCGCTCGAGAACAACCGCCGCCGCGTGGGACGCGAGGAGCGGGTGCTGATCGACTCGCGCCAGGGCGACTGGTATGTGGGCCGCACGCAGTACGATTCGCCCGAGGTCGACCAGGAGATCCTCATCCCGGCCGGAGAGAAACGGCTGCTCAAGGGCCACTTCTACCGCGTGCGGATCGACGCGGCCGAGGACTACGATCTCTACGCTTCGCCCATCGGCAAATAAAATAATTTGTGTTTTATCCTTTTTTTGCTTACCTTTGAAAAAGCAAAACGGACTCATACCGACACCGATGGCCGATAAAAGCGTGATAACGAACATCGAAGCCCGTGTCAGGCAGTTGATCGACGACCACAAAAGGCTCTCCGAACGCTGCAGCGAGCTGACCGCCCAACGCGATGCCCTGCGCATCGAGAAGCGTTCGCTCGAGGAGCGGATCCGGATTCTGGATGCCGAGGTAGCCAGGATGCAGCTTGCCGAAGGTCTTGCCGGCGGAGGTCCGAATCGCGAAAAGGCGAGGGCACGTGTCAACAGACTGATGCGGGAGGTTGACAAGTGCATCGCACTGCTGGGCCAATCCGCCGCACTCCCCGATGCCCCATCGGCCAAAAACGGGAAGTAGAGCGTAACCCGAGACGAAACGAATATAAAAAAACAGAAAATGGCAAAACAGGCGATAACCCTCAAGATAGCCGGCAAAAGCTACCCTTTCAACATCGAAAGCGGAAAAGAGGAGGCCTATCGTCTGGCCGAAAGAGAGGTAAACTCCTATGTCGCGCTGATCAAGCAGCAGAACATCAAGGGTTGGGGTGAGCAGGATTACCTAGCCATGGCCGCCCTGAAGTTCGCCATCGCAAACGTCAGCATCCGACAGAGCCGCGAACTCGACAACGAGGATCTCAAACACCTCGAGAAGATCAGTTCCGACATCGACACCTACCTCAACACCCTCTGACCGGAGGGGCCTCCAGGGGGGGGGCTAACGGAGCAAGGGGCAACAAAAGAGCAACGGGGCAACGGAGAAGGAGGGAGAAGACGGAGAAGACGGAGAAGGAGGGAAGGTCGTAAGGACGCTCTGAAGGAATGGTCGTAAGGGCACTCTGAGGGGGGGGGAAAAAAAAAGGCCGAACAGGAGGAAAAAGAAAGACGAAGAGAAGAGACAGACGAGACGAAAAATTACCGGAGGAATCCGGCCGAAAGGGCTGATCCGAAACGGAGGGCCCGAAAGCCGGAAACCCGAACCGATAGCAAAAAGAGGGGCCGCAGGCGGCATACGAACCGCACCCAACCTCGACAACGTTCTTTTTACATATCAGAATCTACCCGCATAGATTCCTTAAAGCTTTGCGAAACTGAACACTTTATTATATTGGGGCAACTCCCGATGCTTCAAAATCAGGCCTTACTACCCGCATTGGGGAGTGCGTTACGGCGCACCGTTGGAAGATTGCGATACTCGGAGCCCCCACACATGACCTATCTTGCAGATTCGTCAAACGAGACTAAGGAAGCTATGCGGTTTTTTTTTGAATTTACTAACTAACACCTATTTATAAATTAAAAACACATAAAGACCAATGTATACCACCATTTTGGTAGCCTGCATCTCGGCAGTGGTCGCCATTGCGATTTACGCGGTGATTACGAACTTCGTCGTCAAGAACACGATCCGCAAACGCCGCGATGCCGCACTCAAGGAGGCCGAAGCCGAAGCCGAGATGATCAAGAAGGAGCGAATCCTTCAGGCCAAGGAGAAATTCATCCAACTCAAGAGCGAATACGACCGTCAGGTAAACGAGCGCAACCAGAAACTCAACCAGAGCGAACAGCGCGCCAAGCAGCTCGAGCAGAACCTCCAGAACAAGGAACGCGACCTGGAGAACAAGCTCCGCGACAACGATCGTCTCAAGGAGCAGATGCAGAACCAGTTGCAGATCCTCGAGCACAAGAAGGAGGAGATCGACCAGGTGCGCCGCGAACAGAACGTCCGCCTCGAACAGATCTCCGGCATGAGCACCGAGGAGGCCAAGAACATCCTCATGGAGAACATGAAGGCCGAGGCCAAGACCGAAGCCGCCGCCTATATCAACGAGACGATCGAAGAGGCCAAGATGACCGCCACGAAGGAGGCCAAACGCATCATCGTCGCCTCGATCCAGCGCGTGGCCACCGAAACCGCCATCGAGAATGCCGTCACGGTATTCAACATCGAGAGCGACGAGGTCAAGGGCCGCATCATCGGCCGTGAGGGCCGCAACATCCGGGCCCTGGAGGCCGCCACCGGCATCGAGATCATCGTCGACGACACCCCCGAGGCCATCATCCTCTCGGGATTCGACCCCGTGCGCCGCGAAATCGCCCGTCTGGCACTCCACCAGCTCGTCACCGACGGCCGCATCCACCCGGCCCGCATCGAGGAGGTCGTAGCCAAGGTCAAGAAACAGATCGAGGAGGAGATCGTCGAGGTCGGCAAACGCACGGCCATCGACCTGGGTATCCACGGTCTGCACCCCGAGATGATCCGTCTGATCGGCAAGATGAAATACCGTTCGTCCTACGGCCAGAACCTGCTGCAGCACGCCCGTGAGACGGCCAACCTGGCCGGTATCATGGCTTCCGAACTGGGTCTGAACCCCAAGATCGCCCGCCGTGCCGGTCTGCTGCACGATATCGGCAAGGTGCCCGACGACGAGCCCGAACTGCCGCACGCAATCATCGGCATGAAGCTCGCCGAGAAATACAAGGAGCGCCCCGAGGTCTGCAACGCCATCGGCGCCCACCACGACGAGGTGGAGATGACCTCGCTCATCGCCCCGATCATCCAGGCCTGCGATGCCATCTCGGGAGCCCGTCCGGGAGCCCGCCGCGAGGTAGTCGAGAGTTACATCAAGCGTCTGAAGGAGATGGAGGATATCGCACTGTCGTACCCCGGCGTCGTGAAGACCTACGCCATCCAGGCCGGACGCGAACTGCGTGTAATCGTCGGAGCCGACAAACTCTCCGACCAGGAATCGGAGGGACTCTCGCACGATATCGCCAAGAAGATCCAGGACGAGATGACCTACCCGGGCCAGGTGAAGATCACCGTCATCCGCGAAACCCGCGCCGTCGCCTACGCCAAGTAGCCCGGAGGGGCCGAACAAGGGGGGGGGCACAGGCGATACGGAGCCGGGACGATGCAGGGACCGGGAGATGCTGAAACCGGGCGATGCAAGAGCCGGGACGATGCTGAAACCGGGCGATGCAAGAGCCGAACAATGGAACCGGACAGAAACGAACGAATCCCCCGAAACTCGCAAATAGGAAAACCCTCGAAAAACTCGAAACACCACACACAAAAAATCCTTCGGTCGGTTCCGAAGGATTTTTCGTACACCAACCGGCAAAAGAGACAGAAGCCATGAAGCCGGAAATCCGCCGCGAACTCCGCGACTATATCGAGCAACAGATCATCCCCCGCTACCGGACGTTCGACCGGGCGCATAACCTCGACCACGTACGCGCGGTGATCGACCGCAGCCTGACGCTGGCTGCCGACTGCGAGGTCAACGCCGAAATGGTCTACACGATCGCCGCCTACCACGATACGGGACTCGTCAACGGCCGCGAGCACCACCACCTCGACGCGGGGCGCATTCTCGAAGCCGACCCGGAACTGCGCCGCTGGTTCCCGGAAGAAGAGATCCGCACGATGCGCGAAGCCGTTGAGGACCACCGCGCCTCATCGGATCACGCCCCGCGTTCGATCTACGGACGCATCGTTGCCGAGGCCGACCGACAAATCGACCCCGAGACGGTCCTCCGCCGCACGATCCAGTACAGCCTGGCCCACTACCCGGAGCTCGACCGCGAGGGGCACTTTGCACGCTGTGCCGGACATCTGCGGGAAAAATATGCCGAAGGGGGCTACCTGCGGCTGTGGATCGTCCCCTCGGAGAATGCCCGACGTCTTGACGAACTGCGACGGATCATCAACGACGCGCAGCAGCTGCGCGACCGTTTCGACCACCTGTTCGACATCGAGATCCGAACATCCGGATTATAACCGAACCGCCGCATTTCGGACCGGCAGTCCCCGGCAGACTCCGACAAAAGACCTCCCGGATGAATCCGCTTCAAACAGAAAGCCCACGGACGCGGGCAGGGAGAGCGACTCCGACAGGAGAGGGCCCGCACAGACCCCGTCCAAAGACCCGACCACGCAACGGCTGCCCCGGAAACGGGCCTCTCGCCCGGGGAAAATGCGGTCCGAAGGACAAAAAGGAGGAATTTCTTACGGATTTTACCTAAAAAAGCGTATCTTTATGAAGTTTTGCTGCGCCGACGGCCGGCATGACACCAAGCCGAGCTTCACACTAATCTGAACCAATAAAACAAACGATGAAAAAATTCCTTTTGTCGGCCTTTGCGCTCACTCTGGCAGGGTCCGGCTTCGCGGCAGCAGATCAGCCCGCGATCGTTCCCGTACCCCAACAGGTCACCAGCAACGGCTCGAAAGCCATCACCCTGACGGCCGACAGCCGTATCAGCATTCCACGCTCAGACAAGGCGCTGCGCGGTGCCGCGGAGCTCTTCTCCCGACAGATTGCCCGGGAAGCGAATCTTGCGCTGAAGGTCGTCGAGAAGCCTGAGGGCGATATCCGTCTGGCCATCGATCCGAAGCTCGGCGAAGAGGCCTATCAGCTCAACATTACGAAGCAGGGTGTCGATATCCGGGGCGGAGCGCCGGCCGGAGTCTTCTACGGACTGCAGACGCTGCGGCAGTTGCTGACCCAGTATGGCGCGACGCTCCCCGAGGTGACGGTCGAGGATGCCCCCTCGTTCGGATACCGCGGGGCGATGCTCGACTGCTGCCGCCACTTCTTTTCGGTCGACGATGTCAAGACCTTCATCGACATGCTGGCCCTGCACAAGATCAACCGTTTCCACTGGCACCTGACCGACGATCAGGGCTGGCGCATCGAAATTCACCGCTATCCCGAACTGACGCGCGTCGGTTCGCAGCGCGCCGAGACGGTCCTCGGACACAACTCGCCGGCCTGTGACGGCATCCCCTACGGCGGCTACTACACCCAGAAACAGATCCGCGAGGTGGTGGCCTATGCCGCCGAACGGTTCGTCACCGTGGTTCCCGAGATCGAGATGCCGGGCCACGCTTCGGCCGCTCTGACAGCCTATCCCTGGCTGGGCTGCGCCGGCGAAGGATACGAGGTGCAGCCCCACTGGGGTGTCTTCCCCGAGGTCTTCTGCGCCGGCAAGGACTCAACCTTCGAGTTCATGCAGAACGTGCTGGCCGAGGTGATCGAACTCTTCCCCTCGGAATACATCCACGTGGGCGGCGACGAGTGCCCGAAGGATAACTGGAAGATCTGCCCCAACTGCCAGAAGCGCATTCGCGACGAAAAGCTCAAGGACGAACACGGACTGCAGAGCTATTTCGTCCTGCGCATGGAGAAGTGGCTCAACGAGCACGGACGCCACCTGATCGGCTGGGACGAGATCCTCGAGGGAGGCATCTCGAAGAGTGCCACCATCATGTCGTGGCGCGGCGCCAAGGGAGGCATCGCCGCAGCCCGTTCGGGCAACAAGGTGATCATGACGCCCAACACCCACTGCTATCTGGACTACTATCAGACCGAGCAACCCCTGGGCAACGAACCGTGGGGAATCGGCGGATACGTTTCGGTCGAGAAGGCCTACTCGCTCGATCCCTACGATCAGCTGACCGAGGCCGAGCGCCCCTACATCCTCGGCGTACAGGGCAACATCTGGACCGAGTACATGGCCTCGCTGGCCCACGTCCAGCACATGGTGCTGCCGCGCATCGCCGCACTGGCCGAGGTGGGATGGGCATACGACCGCCGCGACATCAACGACTTCCGCCGCCGCATGGAGAATCTACGCAAGATCTACGAGCGGTGCGGATACCGCTACGCCCCCTACTTCTTCGAGAAACCCGTGGCCGGGGAATAGCGCCGAGACACAGAACTACCGGCTGAAGCACCGGTAACAACGGCTGAAGCACCGAAACAACAGAGGGGGGGGCCGCAGGCGATACCGGCACGACGGGCCCCCTCCCCCGACAAAAAAGCGGAGATTCCCGAAAGGATCTCCGCTTTTTCCTGCCGCAGACGGCGCCTACTCAACGTCGTGCGGGAAATACTTCATGTACTGTACGCGCTGGAAGAATTCGCCCTGCGACGAGCCGTAGTCCATCCGTCCGCGGAAGGACTCCAGCGTATCGAAACCGTGGCGCGCAGCCCACTCGTCGACGAAGCGGCCGATCTGCCCGATCACCTCATAGCCGTGCTTGTGGATGGCCGTGCAGATCTGAACGGCCTTCGCGCCGCACAGCAGCGCCTTGACGGCCGCCGCACCGTCGTGCACACCCGTCGAAACGGCCACGTCCAGCTGCGGCAGGACGTGCGAACAGAGGGCCGTGCTCCGCAGCACGTTGCGCAGTTCGCTCGGCTCGCTGAAGGGATCGGCCGGCTGGAGAGTCATCTTCTCGATGTCGATATCGGGTTCGAAGAAGCGGTTGTAGAGCACCACGCCCTTGGCACCGCGGGCCAACAGCGTGTCACACGTCGAGAGGACGTTCGTCAACCGCATCGGGAGCTTGACCGATACGGGGATCTTCACCGCCGAGGCCACCTTGCGCACGATGTCGGCATAGTGCTGCTCGATCTGCGCGGCCGAAGCGTGACGGTCCGTTGGCAGCACGAAGATATTCAGTTCGAGGGCCGAGGCTCCGGCAGCCTCCATCGACGTGGCGTAGTCGATCCACGCCTCGCCCGTGCCGATGCAGTTGATGCTTCCGATGACGGGCACCCCCAGGGCGGCGGCATCCTTGACCAGCTGCAACAGTTCGGCCTTGTAGGCGTCACCCAGATAGCGTTCGAGATACTCGCCGGCATCCCCGTAGCCCTCCATCTTGTCCAGCGAGGCGGCCTGACGGTAGATCTGCTCCTCGAAGATCGACTTCAATACGACGGCGCCCGCCCCGTGGCGTACGCACTCCTCGATATGGGTCTTGTTCGACGTGTAGGGCGAACTGCTCACAACGACCGGACTCGAAAGTTCGAGTCCCAGGTATTCGGTTTTCATCTTTCTATGCGTTTTTTGGTAATCCGTTATACAAAAGGAATCTTCACCACCTCGGCGCGCACGGGCTTCTCGCGGATGATGACATCAACCTGCGTGCCGACCTTGGCAAAGGGAGTCTCGACGTAGCCCAGCGCCACGCCCACCTTCAGACACGGCGACATGGTGCCCGAGGTGACGTGGCCGATCGCACGCCCTTCGGCATCGGCCAGCGCGTAGCCGTGGCGCGGAATGCCTCGCCCGACCATCTTCAGTCCGACGAGCCTGCGTGCAACGCCCTCTGCCTTCTGGCGCTCCAACAGCGGACGGTCGATGAAATTCTTCCCCTCGGCGAACTTCGTGATCCAGCCCAGCCCCGCCTCGATAGGTGAGGTTGTGTCGTCGATGTCGTTGCCGTAGAGGCAGAAGCCCTTCTCCAGGCGCAGTGTGTCGCGCGCTCCCAGACCGATATTCTTCAGTCCGTACTCGGCACCGGCCTCCCAGAGGGCCTTCCACAGCCGGGCGCCATCCTCGTTGGCCACGTAGATCTCGCAGCCTCCGGCACCCGTGTAGCCCGTGATCGAGAGGATCGCCCGGCAGCCGGCCACCTCCATCTTGCGGAACGTATAGTACTCCATCTCCTCGACCGGCTCCGTGCACATCTTCTGCACGATCTTCATGGCCAGGGGTCCCTGTACGGCCAGCTGGCAGATCTCGTCCGAAGCGTTGTAGAGCTCCTTGCCGGCTCCGGCCTCCATGCCGAACTCCTCGCCGCCCACGCGGCAGATGTGCGCCCAGTCTTTCTCGATATTGGCGGCGTTGACGCACAGCATGTAGGTCTGGGCGTCGATGCGGTAGACCAGAATGTCGTCGACGATGCCTCCGCGGCCGTTCGGCATGCACGAATACTGCACCTTGCCGTCGTAGAGCTTCGACACGTCGTTGGTTGTGATGCGCTGCAGCAGCGCCTCGGCCCTGGGTCCCTTGACCCAGATCTCGCCCATGTGGCTCACGTCGAAGACGCCCGCACCCTGACGCACGGTCATGTGCTCGTCGGTGATGCCCGTGAACTCGATGGGCATGTTATAACCCGCAAATTCGGCCATCCTGGCCCCTGCGGCGATGTGATAATCGGTAAATACGGTGGTTTTCATATCAGGTGTTTGGTGGTTACTCGCGACGTTTCACGCCCAGACGCGGGCAGCGGTGGAACTCCTTCGTACGGTCGAACAGATAGCGGTAGGTCGTGTGGACCTTGTGGCGCGTGGCGCAGACGTAGGTCTCGATCATGCGGTTCATCACCGGGTTGAAGTCGCCGATCCACGCCAGCTCCATCGTTTTGTAGGGGTTCTTCGTCAGCTCGAGGAACTCGTAGTACTTGACCATGATGGCCGACTCGACCCCCTTGCCGTGGAATTCGGGCGTAATGCCGAAGATCACCCCGAAGATGCGGTCGCACGACTTGCGCACCTTCAGGTCCCACATCAGGCGCAGCTTCTGCCACAGTCCGAACTTGCCGTTGAACTTGCCGATCAGGCGGTTCAGGTCGGGCACCGTGATGAAGAAGCCGATCGGCTCGTCGTTGAAGTAGGCGAAGAAGATGATGTTCGGGTCGATGATCGGCTTCATCTCGTGGACCATGGCCAGCGCCTCCTCCTGCGTCATGGGCTTCACCCCCGAGAAGAGGGCCCAGGCCTTGTTGTAGATCACGCGGAAATTCTCGGCCGCCTCCTCGAGATTCTTCATGTCGATGTGCTCGACGCGGTAGCCCGGCACGGTATAGAGCCGCTTGGCGCGGGCGAAGATCTGCTTGTTGGCCTCCGAGTTGTTCACGCGCCAGATGAAACTGTGCTGGTTGAAGTAGTTGCGGAAGCCGTAGTTTTCGAACAGATCCTTGTAGTAGGGCGGGTTGTAGGGGTTCTTGTAGAGGGGCTGGAACTCGTAGCCCTCGACCAGCAGGCCCCACCAGTCACGGCGCTGTCCGAAGTTCACCGGGCCGTCCATGGCCTCCATGCCGCGGCTGGCGAGCCACATCCGTGCGGCGTCGAACAGCAGGTTGGCCACCTCCTGGTCTTCGATCGATTCGAAGAAGCCGCAGCCGCCCGTGGGCTGCTCCTCGAGAGCAGCCTTTTCGCGGTTGTAGAAGACCGCGATACGGCCCACGACCTCGCCCCGTGCGTTGCGCGCCACCCAGCGGATGGCCTCGCCGTCGGCAAACAGGTCGTTGCGCCGGGGGTCGAAGACCTCCAGCACGTCGACGTCCAGCGGGCAGACCCAGTTGCGGTTTCCCTTGTAGATGCGTTTCGGGAGGTCGAGCCACTCGCGCTCGACAGTCGGCGTCGTAACCTCCTGCAACGTATATTTCTCCTTATTCATCGGCTTGAGCGTTAAATTCGATGTTTACAACGTTCAAAGGTAACAATTTTTTCCTTATTTTTGTTCATCTGTCAAATTTCCGGATCCGAATGAACAAAAGCCTCGAACAATACATGCCCGACGGGAGCAAACTCCCCTACCGGTTCATGAAATACCGCATCCACAAGATCCTGCTCGTCTGCTGCAGCTACGACGGCTACATCCTCGAGGAGGACGGCCACATCGAATCGCAGATCAACCAGGAGTACATCGACCTCAACATGTCGAACCCGCCGTCGCTCACGCGCGTCAGCTCGACGGCCGAGGCGCTCGAGGCCCTGGCCGAGGACGACTCCTACGACTTCATCCTGACGATGTACAACGTCGGCGAACCCGACGTCTTCGCCTTCGCCCACATCGTCAAGGAGCGCCATCCGCAGATCCCCGTAGCGCTGCTCACCTCCTTCTCGAAGGACATCTACCGCCGCATCGAGGAGCAGGACCACTCGGGCCTCGACTACATCTTCTCGTGGCACGGCAACACGGATCTGATCATCGGTATCATCAAACTCATCGAGGACAAGATGAACGCCGACGAGGATATCCTTGAGGGGGGCGTGCAGGCCATCCTGCTGGTCGAGGACTCGATCCGCTTCTACTCGACCTACCTGCCCGAACTCTACAAGCTGATCCTGCTGCAGAACACCGAATTCCTGAAGGACGCCTTCAACGAACAGCAGCAGGTGCTCCGCAAACGGGCCCGTCCGAAGATCCTCCTGGCACGCAGCTACGACGAGGCCGTCGAACTCTACGACCGCTACCACAAGAACCTACTCGGCGTAATCTCCGACGTGGGGTTCGTCCTCCACCGCAACGACCCCTCCGAGAGCGAGAAGCTCGACGCCGGAATCGACCTCTGCCGCCGCATCAAGCAGGACAATCCGCTGATGCCCGTGCTGCTGCAGTCGTCGCAGACCTCCTTCCGCGAACAGGCCCGGGCGCTCGGCGCCGGCTTCATCGCCAAGAACTCCAAGACGCTGCTCTCCGAGCTGAGCGACTACATCGCCAAGGAGTTCGCCTTCGGCGACTTCGTCTTCGAGGACCCCGAGACCGGCGCCGAAATCGGCCGCGCCAAGGACCTCACGCAGATGCAGCAGATGATCGCCACGATCCCCGACAAGGCCTTCGAGTACCACACCTCGCAGAACCACCTCTCCAAGTGGCTCTATTCGCGCGGACTGTTCCCGCTGGCCGCCTCGATCCGCCAGTACAACAAGAGCCACTTCTCGTCGGTCGAGGAGCACCGCCGCGTACTGGTCAACCTGATCCGCGACTACCGCACGCTGCTCGGTCAGGGTGTCGTGGCACGCTTCGACCCGGAGACCTACTCCGATGCCGTGGCCTTCGCCCGCATCGGCGAGGGTTCGCTCGGCGGCAAGGCCCGCGGCCTGGCCTTCATGAACTCGATGCTCACCAAGCACCGCCAGTACGACAAACACGAGAACGTCCGCATCATGATCCCCCGCTCGGTGGTCATCGCCACGGAGTATTTCGACGAGTTTATCCACCGCAACGGCCTGCAATACATCATCTCGCAGGACTTCTCCGACGAGGAGATCCTCTCGGAATTCGTCACCTCGACCGTGCCGCAGCGCCTGCAGGAGGAGCTGAAGGCCTACATCCGCACGGTCCGCACGCCGCTGGCCATACGCTCCTCGTCCAAACTCGAGGATTCGCACTACCAGCCCTTCGCCGGCATCTACTCCACCTACATGATCCCCTACACGCCCAACGAGGATCAGATGCTGCGGCTCGTCCTGCGCGCCGTCAAGAGCGTCTACGCCTCGGTCTACTTCGCCGCCTCGAGGGCCTACATCGCCTCGTCGCAGAACCTCATCTCGGAGGAGAAGATGGCCGTCATCATCCAGGAGGTCTGCGGCACGGAGCAGAACGGGCTGTGGTTCCCGACCTGCTCGGGCGTCGCCCGCTCGATCAACTACTACCCGATCGGCGACGAACAGCCCTCGGACGGCGTCTGCAACCTGGCCATGGGTCTGGGCAAACTGGTCGTCGACGGCGGCCGCACGCTGCGCTTCTCGCCCCGCTACCCGCAGAAGGTGCTCCAGACCTCGACCCCCGAACTGGCGCTGAGCGACACGCAGACCGAGGTGCTGGCCCTGAGCCTGCGCCCCGAGGAGTTCCGCACCTCGATCGACGATGCGGTCAACCTGCGCCGCCTGACGCTGCGCGAAATCGGCGACTACCGCAACTCGCGCTACGTCTGCTCGGTCTGGGACCGCGAGAACGAACGCATCTCGGACAGTCCGTTCGACCGCGGGCGCAAGGTCATCACGTTCAACAACATCCTCAAGTACAACACCTTCCCGCTGGCCGAGATCATCTCGGACATCCTCCGCATGGGGGCCGAGGAGATGCGCTGCCCGGTAGAGGTGGAGTTCGCCGTCAATATGGACGTCGCCCCCGGCCAGCAGCAGATCTTCAACCTGCTGCAGATCCGCCCGATCATCGACAACCAGGACAACCGCGCCATCGACTGGTCGAAGGAGGACCCCGCCCGGGCACTGATCTACGGCGAACAGGCCCTCGGCATCGGCATGATGGCCGACCTCGCGGACATCATCTACGTCAAGAGCGACGCCTTCGATTCGCTCTCGACCGAAAAGATCGCCGACGAACTGCTCCAGCTGAACAACCGCATGCGTGACGAAGGACGCTCCTACATCCTCGTCGGACCGGGCCGCTGGGGATCGTCGGATCCCTATCTGGGCGTTCCCGTCAAGTGGAACCACATCTCCGAGGCGAAGGTCATCGTCGAGTGCGGCATCGAGAAGTTCGAGGTCGAGCCCTCGCAGGGGACCCACTTCTTCCAGAACGTCACCTCGCTGGGGGTGGGCTATCTGACGATCAGCCCCTTCCGCGGCGACGGCATCTTCCGCGAAGAGGAACTCAACGCCCGCAAGGCCCTCTACGAGGGGGTCTATCTGCGTCAGGTGCGCTTCGAACACCCGCTCTGGGTCTGCATCGACGGGCGTTCGAGCAAGGGCATGATCCGGGAAGCACAGAAAGACTAAAATTTTCCGAAATTTTCCCGAAAAAAGTTACAATCCATAAGAAATATTGCTATATTTGTAACAGAAGAATACCAAACCTAAAAACTTCAAAGCTATGAACGTAAACAAAATCATGACGGAACTCGAGCGTAAGCACCCCGGCGAAAGCGAATATCTGCAGGCCGTACGCGAAGTGCTGATGACCGTCGAGGAGGCCTACAACCAACACCCCGAATTCGAGGCCAACCGCATCGCCGAACGGATCGTCGAGCCCGACCGCATCTTCACGTTCAAAGTCGTATGGGTAGACGACCGCGGCGAGGTGCAGACCAACCTCGGCTACCGCATCCAGTTCAACAACGCCATCGGCCCCTACAAGGGCGGTCTGCGTTTCCACCCCTCGGTCAACCTCTCGATCCTCAAGTTCCTCGGTTTCGAGCAGATCTTCAAGAACGCCCTGACGACCCTGCCGATGGGCGGCGCCAAGGGCGGCTCGGACTTCAACCCCAAGGGCAAGTCGGATCGCGAAGTGATGCGCTTCTGCCAGGCCTTCATGACCGAACTCTGGCGCCACATCGGTCCCGAGACCGATGTCCCGGCCGGTGACATCGGCGTCGGCGGCCGCGAAATCGGTTATCTCTACGGCATGTACCGCAAACTCGCCCGCGAGAATACCGGCGTACTGACCGGCAAGGGCATGACCTACGGCGGTTCGCTCATCCGTCCCGAGGCTACGGGCTTCGGCGCCGTCTACTTCCTGCGCCAGATGCTCCAGAAGGCCGGCATGGATATCAAGGGTCAGACGATCGCCATCTCGGGCTTCGGTAACGTCGCCTGGGGTGCCGCCAAGAAGGCCACGGAACTCGGCGCCAAGGTCGTGACGCTGTCGGGTCCCGACGGTTATGTCTACGATCCGGACGGTCTGAACGACGAGAAGATCAACTATATGCTTGAGCTGCGTGCCTCGAACAACGACGTCGTGGAGCCCTACGTGCAGAAGTTCCCCGGTGCGAAGTTCTTCGCCGGCCGCAAGCCCTGGGAGGTCAAGGTCGACATCGCCATGCCGTGCGCCACGCAGAACGAGCTGGACGGTGAGGATGCCAAGAAGCTGCTGGCCAACGGTGTGAAGATCGTGGCCGAGGTTTCGAACATGGGCTGCCGTCCGGAGGCCATCGACGCCTTCATCGCCGCCAAGATCCCCTACGGACCGGGCAAGGCCGTCAACGCCGGCGGCGTGGCCACCTCGGGGTTGGAGATGACGCAGAACGCCCAGAAGCTCAACTGGACGGCCGAGGAGGTCGATGCCAAGCTGCACCAGATCATGTCGTCGATCCACCACGCCTGCCTCGAATACGGCACCGAAAAGGATGGCTACATCAACTACATGAAGGGCGCCAACATCGCCGGCTTCATGAAGGTGGCCAAGTCGATGGTCGAGCAGGGCATCCTGTAACTCCGCGACTCTCCGAAATACGAAAGGCCGTCCGACATCGGACGGCCTTTTTTGTGCGATCGCCCCCCCGAAACGGCTCCGGCGGGAAAATGCTTATGCTGAAAAATGCAGGGTTCATCATCAAACTCCGCCGGATGGTTGAATTTATTTGATGCTGTCGATGCGGTGTTCTACCTTTGGTTGCAGTCAAACCTCTAAACACGTTACGGATTATGACACACATTCGGAAAATCACCAACACCCTGGCAGCCGTAGCACTGGCCTGCCTGACGCTGGCCTCGGCAGCCTGCTCGGACGATGACGACAACAACACCCCGGCCCCCGACAAGCAGGGAGAGGCCCTGACGCTTCAGGATGTCGCCGGGAGCTACGCCGGAACGTTCGACTTCACGGCCGAGCCCAGCGAACTGAACCCCAAACCCGAACCGCAGACCGATATCGCCGTTTCGCTCGAGGTGAACGAGAAGGGCACGCTGCATTTTGCCGAGTTCCCGGCCGCCACGCTGGTCGAGGCGCTGCTCGGTGATGCCGCCTCGGGCGTGATCGCGATGCTGGGGACGGTCACCTACGACGCCGCGATCGGCACCCCGACGGCCGACGCCTCGAAACTCACGGCCGCACTGACGACCCCCGATCTGGAGCTCTCGCTGATGGCCGGCGCCCTGAAGGTGCAGATTGCGATCGAAGCCCCCGAGCAGCTCTCCTACACGAAGGGGGGGGGCAATCTGACCTTCACGCTCAAGACCCTCCGCTGCACGCTTAACGACGAAGACCCGATGGATCTGGTCAACACACTGACGTTTACGGTTCAAAAGCAGTAGACCGCAGGACGTCGGACATTGCGGAGATGCGGCCCGCGGCCGGACGGCCGGTGACGAGCGATGGTGCGAAACGCCGTCAGGCCCCGCCGACAAGCGACAACAGGTCACGCTTCCCGTCTCCGGAGAGGGGCGGCAACAGGGAAACGCCGCCGGCCGGGCCCTCTTCCGATTCCGGCGATCCGCGCCGAAAAAAAGGGCTGTCCCCGATTGGGAACAGCCCTTTTTCATGCCTTGTCGGCCAACGGCTACAGACGCGCCTTGATCGCTTTGGTGGCCTCCTCGTAGCCCGGCTTCTCGAGCAGGGCGAACATGTTCTTCTTGTAGGCCTCGACCCCCGGCTGGTCGAACGGATTGACACCCAGCAGATAACCGCTGATGCCGCACGCCTTCTCGAAGAAATAGAGCAGCGAACCGATCACCTCGGCCGTTACGGCCGGAATCTCCACCCGCAGGTTGGGAACCCCGCCGTCGACGTGAGCCAGCTGCACGCCCAGTTCGGCCATGCGGTTGACCTCCGAGATACGCTTGCCGGCCAGGTAGTTCAGACCGTCGAGGTTCTCCGGATCGGATTCGATGACCACCTTAGCGGCGGGCTGCGCTACGGAGATGATCGTCTCGAACATCTCGCGCTCACCCTGCTGGATGTACTGTCCCATCGAGTGCAGGTCGGCCGTCAGCGTCACGCTGGCCGGGAAGATACCCTTGCCCTCCTTGCCTTCGCTCTCGCCGTAGAGTTGCTTCCACCACTCGTTGATGTACTGCAGACGGGGTTCGTACGAACCGAGGATCTCGATCTTCTTGCCGCCCTGGTACAGCAGGTTGCGCACCACGGCGTAGATGGCCGAGGGGTTCCCGGCAAAGGGAACCTCCTCCGAGGTGGCCTTCTCCATCTCCTGTGCACCGCGCACCAGCGCCCGGACATCCACACCGGCCACGGCCAGCGGCAGCAGTCCCACGGGGGTCAGCACCGAGAAGCGGCCGCCCACGTCGTCCGGAATGACGAAGGTCGGATAACCCTCCTTCGTGGCGAGCGTCTTCAGTGCGCCGCGCGCCTTGTCGGTCACGGCCACGATCCGCTCGGCAGCACCCTGCTTGCCGTAACGGCGCTCAATCTCGGCCTTGATCAGGCGGAAGGCGATGGCCGGCTCGGTCGTCGTCCCCGACTTCGAGATGACGATCGCGGCAATCGAGTGCTCCTTCACGGCCTCGAGTAGTTCGGCCGTATAGTCCTCCGAAATATTCTGTCCGGCAAAGAGCACCGTCGGGTTCCTGTGCTCCTTGTGCAGCAGCTCGAAGGGGTTGCTCATCGCCTCCAGAACGGCCTTCGCACCCAGATACGAACCGCCGATACCGATGCAGATCACCACGTCGGCCCGGGCGCGCAGTTTGGCCGCCTCGGCCTCGATGGCGTCGAGATCCGCCTCCGTGATCGACGACGGAAGGTGAATCCATCCCAGAAAATCGTTGCCGGCGCCCTTGCCCGAGTGCAGCAGGGCGTTGGCGGCCTGCGCTTTGGCCTCCATCTCGGGGGTGATCTCCACACCCGCCTTCGAGATGTCCAGTTTTACGTTTTTCATATGCTTGTCAAATGAGTTTGGTTGTCAACAGTTGCATCTCGCGCCGGGCCGACGTCCCTTCGTAAAGCACGCGGTAGACCATCTCGGCGATGGGCATCTCGACGCGGTGGCGCGTATTGATGTGGCGGATGCAGTCGGCGGCGAAGTAGCCCTCGGCCACCATCGTCATCTCGTTCAGCGCGCTCTTCACCGTGCAGCCGTGGCCGATCAGCAGTCCCAGCCGGCGGTTGCGGCTGTAGGTCGAGTAGCAGGTCACCAGCAGGTCGCCCAGATAGGCCGAGACCAGCGTGTTGCGGCGGTCGGGATAGCTCTCCTCCAGGAAGCGCGTCATCTCACCCGCCGAATTGGCAATGAGCACCGCCAGGAAGTTGTCGCCGTAGCCGAGCCCCACGGCCAGCCCGACGGCCAGTGCGTAGATGTTCTTCAGGATGGCTGCATATTCGATGCCATAGAGGTCGGTCGAGTAGCTCAGGCGGATGCTCTCGCCGGCGAAGCGCGTCCCGATCAGGCGGGCATTCTCCGGATCGGTGCAGACGACCGTCAGATAGGAGAGCTTTCCGCGCGAGACCTCCTCGGCGTGCGACGGCCCCGTAAAGAGCCCCAGCTGTCTGTAGGACAGACCGTAATGATCATGCACATACTCCACGACGGTTTGGTAGTCGCCCGGGACGAGGCCCTTGATGGCCGAGACGATGAACTTCTCCTTGAGCGAAACGGTCAGCGGCGCCAGGAAATCCTTCAGGTAGGCCGACGGCGTGGCCAGAATCACGATGTCGGCGCGGCTCACCACCTCATCCAGATCGTCCGACACGGCGAGCGTCGCGGGATCGAACTCCAGATCGCTCAGATAGCGCGGATTGCGCCCCTCGCGGCGCAGCGAGGCGAGCACTTCCGGGTTGCGGACATACCATCCCACGCGTTGTCCGTTGGCGGTGAGCAACCCCACCAGAGCCGTAGCCCAGCTTCCATAGCCGATCACCGCACATCGCGCGTCGGTTCCGATTTTGTATTCCATGCAGCAATGCGTTTATTCCACAAACGTTTATTCTACAAAGATAGCAAAATTTGGGAATACCGTCCAACTTTTTGCACGGCTTCGTCGCTCCGCAGCCATTTTTCCACAGGCCGCTACCCGGTGCAGCCCCTCTTCTGAAAACGACAAAATCGACGGTCGATGAAAAAAATACGCCCCGTGATGCTCCAATTTCCGAGGGTTTTTGCTACCTTTGTCCGGATATGTCCGCACGCGGAGGCCCGAAAGCCGAATGCCCCGCGTATCCAATTGACAATAAACGATTTTAGAAAACATACAGAGTTGGGTGTAGCCTTATGGGAATCTTTTCTTTGACACAGGAGCTGGCCATCGACCTCGGAACGGCCAACACGCTGATAATCCACAACGGCAAGGTCGTTGTCGACGAACCCTCGATCGTCGCCCTCGACGTCCATACCGGCAAACTCGTCGCCATCGGACAGCAGGCCCGCCAGATGCACGAGAAAACCAATCCGAACATCAAGACCATCCGTCCGCTCAAGGACGGCGTGATCGCCGACTTCAACGCCACGGAACTCATGTTGCGCGGCATGATCAAGAAGGTCAAGACCTCCGGAAGCCTCTTCGCCCCGTCGCTGCGCATGGTCATCTGCATCCCCTCGGGTTCGACCAACGTCGAGATCCGCGCCGTGCGCGACTCGGCCGAACACGCCGGCGGCCGCGAAGTCTACATGATCTACGAACCGATGGCCGCCGCCCTCGGAGCCGGCCTCGACGTCGAAGCTCCCGAAGGCAACATGGTCATCGACATCGGCGGCGGTACGTCGGAGATCGCCTGCATCTCGCTGGGCGGCATCGTCTGCTCGGAATCGATCAACACGGCCGGCGACGTCTTCACCAACGACATCCAGAGCTACGTCCGCCAGCAGCACAACATCCGCATCGGCGAGCGTACGGCCGAAGCCATCAAATGCTCGATCGGCGCCGCCGTCTCCGACCTGGAGGAGGAGCCCGAGGATTTCGTCGTCACGGGCCCCAACATGCTCACGGCCCTGCCCCAGACCGTCTCGCTCTCCTACAGCGAGATCGCCTATGCCCTCGAGAAGTCGCTCACCAAGATCGACGCCGCCCTGATGAAGGTCCTCGAGTCGATGCCCCCCGAGCTCTATGCCGATATCGTCAAGAACGGCATCTACCTGGCCGGCGGCGGCGCCCTGATCAAGGGACTCGACCGCCGTCTGAGCGAGAAGACCGGCCTTCCGTTCCACATCGCCGAAGACCCCCTGCGTGCCATCGCACGCGGCACGGGCATCGCCCTGAAGAACATCAACCGCTTCTCGTTCCTCATGCGATAGGGAAGCGGCTGACACATATTTGTTTACGGATTGCGGGCCTCGGTCCGCAATCTGAATTAAGGATCTATCCACATTTTTAACCGCGAATCACCTTGCGAAAGCTGATCGAGTTCATACGGAGCATCTATGTGGCGGTGCTCTTCGTGGTGCTGGAAGCCGTGGCCATCGGCTGCTACGCCCACTCCTCGAGCTACACCCAGGCCCGACTGCTCGCCCGCTCGAATCAGGTTGCGGGCGGGGTCCACGGTCTCTTCGCCGGCATCCGCCGCTACCTCTTCCTCGGACGCGAAAACCGGGATCTGGCCGACCGCGTCGCCCGGCTCGAAGAGCAGCTCGCCCAGTACCAGGAGGCCGAAACCGCCGCCCGGCTCGACTCCTACATGCAGGATATCGGCGAATCGAGATACCACTTCGCCACGGCCGTCGTCGTCGGCAACACCCTCAACCGCATGCAGAACCTCCTGACACTCAACCGCGGCCGCAAGGACGGCATCGAGGAGGAGATGGCCATACTGGCCCCCGACGGAGCCATGGTGGGCTACGTCGTCGCCTGCACCGAACGCTACTCCGTGGCCATGTCGGTGCTCAACACCTCGTTCCGCACCAGCGGCAAGATCGCCGACACGGACTACTCCGGATCGATCTACTGGGACGGCACCGACCCCGGTACGGTCACGCTGGGCGAACTCTCGAAGTATGCCGAACCAAAACCCGGCCAGGAGGTCGTCACGGCTGGTCTGTCGGAGTACTTCCCCGCCGACGTGCTGATCGGCTGGGTCGAAAGCGCCGAACTGAACGAAACCAAAACCTCCTACACCGTACGCGTGCGGCTGGCCGCCGAGATGTCGCGTCTGAACGAGGTGATCCTCGTCGCGGACCGCGACCGCTACGAAATCCGCGAGCTGCAGCAAAGCGATCAGGTCGAACAACATACCCGCTTGAACTGACATGTACCGTACCTTCCCATACCTCGGACTCTTCGTGGCCGCCGTGCTGCTGCAGATCTTCCTGTTCGACAACCTCTCGATCAGCATCTACCTCAACCCGCTGGTCTACATCGTCTTCATCGCCCTGCTGCCGCTCGACGCACAGCCCGTCACGCTGCTGGGCGCCGGGCTGCTGCTCGGCGTAGTGATGGACCTGGCCATGGGTTCGGCCGGCATCAACACCATCGCCACGCTGCCCGTCGCCTTTTTCCGCCCGCAGATAGCCGCCATGATCTGCGGCCGTGAGAATGTCCGCGAAGGGGGTATCCCCTCGCCGGGGCGTCTCGGCTCGCACAAGTTCTTCGTCTACCTGCTGACGCTGACGATGATCCACCATACGCTCTTCTTCCTGCTCGAGGCCCTCTCGTGGAGCCACCTGTTCCACACCGTGGTGCGCATCGTCGTCAGCTCGGCCGTCACGGTGGCCTTCAGCTGGATTATCACCCGCATCTTCACCGCCAAACTCCCCGCACGCGTATGAGTGATTCGGAAAGCTTCCTGAGAATGAGGACCCTGCAGGTCATCGTGATCTTCATCTTCGCGGTGATCCTCCTGCGGCTGGCCTACATACAGCTCTTCGACCGGCGTTACGCGGAGCTGGCCGAGGCCAACGTCCTGCGCCACGTCGTACAGTACCCGCCGCGCGGCGAGGTCTTCGACCGCAACGGTGAATACCTCGTCCAGAGCCGCGAGTGCTACGACCTGATGGTCATCTACCGCGAAATCGACCGGCGCGGATTCGACACCGCCCGGCTGTGCGAGGTGGCCGGCATCTCGCGCGAAAAGCTCGATCGCGAACTCGCCAACGCCCGGGTCCGCCCCCGCGCCCCGCGGCTGATCACGAGCTACATCCCCAAGGAGGACAAACTGCGCTTCGACGAGGGCAACTTCCGCGGCTTCTACACCGTCTACCGCACCGTGCGGCAGTATCCGCGCAAGATCGGCGGCAACCTGCTGGGCTACGTCAGCGAGGTGAACGACACCTATCTCAAACGGCATCCCGAATACAAGGTGGGCGACTACGTCGGCATGAGCGGCGTGGAGTCGGCCTACGAGCCCGAGCTGAAGGGCAAGAAGGGGGTCAAGATCCAGGAGATCGACACCCACGGCGCCATCAAGGGCTCTTACCTGAACGGCCGTTACGACTCGGTGCCCGAACCGGGCAAATACCTCGTCAGCACGATCGACGCACGGCTGCAGCTGCTCGGCGAGGAGCTGATGCGCGGCAAGGTCGGCGCCGCGGTGGCCATCGAGCCCTCGACGGGTGAAATCCTGATGATGGTCTCCTCGCCGACGTACGACCCCGACGAGCTGGTGGGCCGCGAACGCGGCAACAACTACATGAAGATGCTCTACAACAAGCGCAAGCCGCTGTTCAACCGTGCCGTGAAGGCCAAATACCCTCCGGGCTCGACCTTCAAGCTGGTGCAGGGGCTGATCGGCCTGCAGGAGGGGGTGCTGCACCCGTCGGACCTGCACGTCTGTCACAACGGCTACCAGGCCGGACGCCTCAAGATGGCCTGCCACTCCCACGCCTCGCCGCTCGACCTGCGCTTTGCGGTGGCCACCTCGTGCAACGCCTATTTCTGCTACGTCTTCCGCGACATCCTCGACAACCCGAAATACGGCAGCGTCAAGGAGGGCTTCGACGTCTGGAAGGAGTATGTCGAGAGTTTCGGATTCGGCCGCAAACTCGGTTCGGACTTTCTGGACGAGGGCAACGGATATGTCCCCGACCGCGCCTACTACGACCGCCAGTACCGCGGTTCGTGGAACTCGCTGACGGTCCTCTCGCTCTCGATCGGACAGGATGCCCTGGGCTGCACGCCGCTGCAGCTGGCCAACCTGGCCTGCATCATCGCCAACCGCGGCTACTACTACATCCCGCACATCGTCAAGCGCATCGAGGGTCGGGATTCGCTCGACCGCCGCTTCTACGAACGCCACTACACGAAGGTCGACCCGAAACACTTCGACCCGATCGTCGAGGGCATGTGGCGCGGCGTGAACATCGGCGGCACCTCGACGATGGCCCGGCTCGAGGGTTGGGACGTCTGCGGCAAAACTGGTACGGCCGAAAACCCCCGCGGCCGCGACCACTCGACCTTCCTGAGCTTCGCCCCGAAGGACAACCCGCGGATCGCCATCTCGGTCTACGTCGAAAACGGCGGTTTCGGCGCCACGTCGGCCCTGCCGATCGCCAGCCTGCTCGAGGAGTACTACCTCACGGATACAATCCGACGTCCGGCCCTGCTGGAATATGTCAAGAACATGCAACTCTATTACCCGGCCTATGACAAGTAACCGGCATACAGGCATTTTCGACGGCGTCGACCGCGGTACGGTGCTGCTCTACGTCCTGATCGTCCTGGCAGGATTCGTCTCGATCATCTCCGCCTCGTACGACGACACCATCGCCCGAACCTTCTCCTTCTCGCACTTCTACATGAAGCAGCTCATCTGGATCGGTGTGGCCTGGACCACGGCACTGGTCGTGCTGCTGCTCGACGAACGCTTCTACCACATGTTCGCCTATCCGGCCTACTTCGCCGGACTGGCGCTGCTCGTTGCCGCGCTGCTCTTCGGCCGCGAGGTCAACGGCGCCAAGGCCTGGTTCGAATTCGGATCGGTGCGCGTCCAGCCCGTCGAGTTCGCCAAGATCGCCACGGCCCTGGCCCTGGCCCGCGTGATGAGCAACTACTCCTTCTCGATCAACCGCCCGGGCGACCTCTTCAAGGTGGCCCTGGTCATCTGCATCCCGCTGCTGATCATCATCCTGCAGAACGACACCGGTTCGGGCATTGTCCTCTGCTCGTTCCTCTTCGTCCTCTACCGCGAAGGGCTCAACAAGTGGCTGTGCATCCCGGTGCTGCTGATCGGCGCGCTGTTCATCGTCTCGTTCCTGCTCTCGCCGATGGTGCTGCTCGTGACGCTGATTCTGGTCTGCACGCTCTCGGAGGCAATGATGAACGGGCAGTGGCGCTCACGAATCATCTTCCTGGCGGCGCTGATGCTCTCGAGCATCCTGCTCTGTCTGGTCGCGGCCCTGGTGAGCCCCGGCAAGCTGGACATCTACCACAGCCTGCTCATCATGACCGCCGTGGCCGTGCTCTTCGTCGCGGGATACGCCCTGCGCACCCATCTGACGAACCTCTTCATCCTCATCGGACTGTTCGTCGGGTCGATGATCTTCCTCCCGACGACCGACTACATCTTCAACTCGATCCTCAAGCAGCACCAGCGCGACCGCATCCTGAGCTTCCTGGGTATCATGAGCGACCCGCTGGGCACGGACTACAACGTCAACCAGGCCAAGATCGCCATCGGTTCGGGCGGGCTCTTCGGCAAGGGGTTCCTGCACGGCACCCAGATCAAATACGGCTTCGTCCCCGAAAAACACACCGACTTCATCTTCTGCACCGTCGGTGAAGAGTGGGGATTCCTCGGCACAACCTTCGTGCTGACGCTGCTGTGCCTGCTGATCCTGCGGCTGATGCGCATGGGCGAACGGCAGGAGGAGCCCTTCGGCCGCATCTACTGCTACTGCGTGGCCTCGATCCTGCTGTTCCACGTGCTGGTGAACGTCGGCATGACCATCGGCCTGATGCCCGTCATGGGTATTCCGCTGCCGTTCATGAGCTACGGCGGATCGTCGCTCATCGCCTTCACGATCCTGCTCTTCATCGCCATCCGTCTGGATGCCTCCACCCGCCATTTCTCCCTCAACCGCATCGCCTGACAACACCCTGCATACACCAAAAAAACTATGATACGCTACAACCCCAAAGGACTGACCTCCGCCGAGGTCGAAAAGAGCCGCTCGGAACACGGCAACAACGTCATCACCCCGCCGAAAGATGACTCGGCGTGGAAACTGCTACTCGAAAAGTTCCGCGACCCGATCATCCGCATCCTGCTGCTGGCCGCCGTGCTGTCGCTGGCCATCGGCTTCGCCCACCAGGATTTCACCGAGTCAATCGGCATCATCTGCGCCATCATCCTGGCCACGTGCGTGGGCTTCTGGTTCGAGTGGGACGCCCAACGGCGCTTCCGCCGCCTGAACCAGGTCAACGACGACATTCCGGTCAAGGTGATGCGCGAGGGCTCGATCCGCGAAATCCCGCGCCGCGACGTGGTCGTGGGCGACGTGGTCTACATCGAAGGGGGCGAGACCGTCCCGGCCGACGGCGAACTGGTCGAGGCCGTCTCGCTGAAGATCAACGAATCGACCCTCACGGGCGAACCCGAGGTCGACAAAACGGTCGACCCGGCACACTTCGATCCCGAAGCGACCTATCCGTCGAACGTCGCCATGCGCGGCACGACGGTTGCGGACGGCTACGGCGTGATGGTCACCACGGCCGTAGGCGACCACTCCGAGGCGGGGCGTGTCACCGAGCAGTCGACCGTCCAGAGCGACGAACAGACCCCGCTCGACCGCCAGCTGACCCGCCTTTCGCACCTGATCGGACGCGTGGGCATCTTTCTCTCGGGGCTGATCTTCTGCGTCATGCTGGGCAAGGCCTTTCTCGTCGAAGACTTGCTCCAGCAGGACTGGCTCACCATCTCGCAGCACGTACTGAACATCTTCATGGTCTCGGTGGCCATCATCGTCATGGCCGTGCCCGAGGGACTTCCGATGTCGATCACCCTCTCGCTGGCGATGTCCATGCGGCGGATGCTGAAGACGAACAACCTCGTGCGCAAGATGCACGCCTGCGAGACGATGGGCGCCGTGACGGTCATCTGCACCGACAAGACCGGTACGCTGACCCAGAACCGCATGCACGTCCAGGAGCTGGTGCGCTACGACGAACTCCCGGAGCGCGAATTTGCCGAGGTGGTGGCGCTCAACTCCACGGCTTTCCTCGATGCCGAGGGCAAGATCATCGGCAATCCGACGGAAGGGGCGCTGCTCGAATGGATGCGGCGCGACGGTCACGACTACGAGACGCTGCGCGACGGAGCGAAGATCATCGACCGGCTGACCTTCTCGACCGAACGCAAATACATGGCCACGATCATCGAAAGCGGCCTCACGGGGCGCCGTCTGCTCTGCGTCAAGGGGGCGCCGGAGATCGTGCGCGCGATGTGCGCCGCCGACGGGCTCGACGAAAAGGTTACCGCCCAACTCACCGCCTTCCAGAACCGCGCCATGCGGACGCTGGGCGTAGCGTGGGCCGAAACCTCGGCGACGAACTGCACCGAGGCCGTCCGCGCCGGCGGGCTGCACTTTGCGGCCGTGGCGGCCATCTCGGATCCCGTGCGCGAAGATGTTCCGGCAGCCGTCGGGCAGTGCCTGCGGGCCGGCATCGCCGTGAAGATCGTCACGGGCGACACCCCCGCCACGGCGCGTGAGATCGCCCGCCAGATCGGTCTCTGGAACGACGCCGTGGACGGCGATCGCAACCACATCACCGGAGCGGAGTTTGCCGCCATGAGCGACGAGGAGCTGCTCGGCAGGGTCCAGGAGCTGAAGATCATGTCGCGGGCCCGTCCGCTCGACAAACAGCGGCTGGTCAAGCTGCTGCAGCAGTGTGGCGAGGTGGTCGCCGTGACGGGCGACGGCACGAACGACGCCCCGGCACTGAACTTCGCCAACGTCGGCCTGTCGATGGGTTCGGGAACCTCCGTAGCGAAGGATGCCTCGGATATCACGCTGCTCGACGACTCGTTCACGTCGATCGCCACGGCCGTCATGTGGGGGCGCTCGCTCTACCGCAACATCCAGCGCTTCGTCCTCTTCCAGCTGACGATCAACGTCGCCGCCATCCTGATCTGCTTCATCGGTTCGATCTTCGGCACCGAGATGCCGCTGACCGTCGTGCAGATCCTCTGGGTCAACATCATCATGGACACCTTCGCCGCCATGGCCATGGCCTCGCTTCCGCCGAGCCCCGAGGTCATGCAGGACAAACCCCGCTCGCGCGACGAATTCATCATCTCGCGGTCGATGGCCCGCACGATCTTCACCTGCGCCGGCGTGATGGTCGTCGCGCTACTGGGGATGCTCTTCGGCTGGACGCTGCGCGACGGAGGCCTCTCGGTTCACCAGCTGACGGTCTTCTTCTCGACGTTCGTCTTCCTGCAGTTCTGGAACATGTTCAACGCCAAGGGATTTGAAACCCGCCACTCGGTCTTCACCCATCTGAAGGGCTGTCGCGAATTCTTCCTGATCCTGGCCGCCATTGCCGTCGGTCAGATTCTGATCGTCGAGTTCGGCGGGCAGGTCTTCCGCACCGTGCCGCTGCCGTGGCCGGAATGGGCCGAGATCATCGGACTGACCTCGCTGCTGGCCTTCGGAGGTGAAGCCGTCCGGGCGCTGGGCCGCAGAAGAAAATAAAAATTTCCGGAAAAAGGCCGACATGATGCTCAAAACACAGGCTCTCGCACTGTTCGTCGCGCTGCTGCTCTTCAGCCTCAAGGCTCGGGCACAACTCCGTGACAGCACAGCCCTGACGTCCGACAGCACCCTCCTGCAGCAGCGTGGCAACACGGCCCTGACGCCCGACAGCATTTCCCTGCAGAGCGACAATTCGGTCCTGCAGCACAGCTGCACACACCTGCGCCGCGACAGCGTGGACTGGAGCGCCGGCGGCGCATTCCGCAGGCGGATCGACCGCCACACCTCGACGAAAGCCTACCGGATGCTCTTCATCGGTACGCCGCTGATCGTCGGCGGCGTCATCATGCAGAGCTACGACCGGGATTTCCAGCGTCTGAGAAACGGCTACGTCCCTTCGTTTCACCAGAAGTACGACGACTGGCTGCAGTATGCCCCGGCCGGAGCAATGCTGGCCATGAAGGCGTGCGGTGTCAAGAGCCGCAGTTCGTGGGGCCGGATGCTGGTTTCGGACGCCTTCTCGGCCGGACTGATGGCCACCGCCGTCAACTCGCTCAAGTACACGCACCGCGTCATGCGCCCCGACGGTTCGACGCGCAACTCCTTCCCCTCGGGCCACACCGCCACGGCCTTCATGACCGCCACGATGCTCCACAAGGAGTACGGCCACCTCAGCCCCTGGTACAGTATCGGCGGATATGCCGTGGCCACGGCCACCGGCGTCACGCGGCAGCTGAACAACCGCCACTGGATGAGTGACGTGATGGTCGGAGCCGGCATCGGCATCCTGGCCGCCGAATTCGGCTACTTCCTGGCCGATCTGATCTTCAAGGAGCAGGGACTGAACGTCTACGAAACCTTCTCGGGCCAGGACCGCTACTGCCACCCGTCGTTCGTGGGATTCGCCATCGGCGTGACGACCATCCCCGGCAGCTACACCACCCGCGAAGGGATGCGCATGCATTTCCACGCGGGCCCTACGGCCGGTGTTCAGGGAGCCTGGTTCGCCTCGCCCTACTGGGGAATCGGCGGGAGACTGGCCTGTTCGAACCTCCGCACGGCGATCAACAGTGTCATCCAGGACGACAACTTCAAAAGTGCCTCGGTCTATGTCGGCCCCTACTTCTCGTATCCCGTCTCGCTACGTTGGCAGGTGGGTTCGAAACTCCTCGGCGGCTACGAATTCTACAAACGGTTCGAAACCTCGTTCGGCGACATTCCGGGACGCAACGGCGCCGCCTTCGCCACGGGTGTCTCGACCACCTATCTGGCCACGCAGAACCTCGGCGTACGCTTTGCCGTGGATTACGACCTGGCGCCGTCGCTCGTCCACGGTTCGGGCGAGCCGCTGCACAAACTCTCCTTCGGCATCGAGGTCTGCGCCGTCTTCTGGCCCTCCGGAAGAGGAAAGGCGACCGCCCGGAGCATGGAGAGGACGACCACCCAGAGGGCGACCGCCCGGAGCATGGAGAGGGCAATTGGGGCGAGAAAATAGCCCGAAGAGAGGGACGAAAGGCTCGCACAAAAGGCTCACCGGAGAGAGGAACGGAAGGGTCCGAAGGGGCGGACTGCAAACGGCCCGAAAACCCAAAACGGGCTGCCGACGATCGGCAGCCCGTTTATCTTTCGGAACAAATGAAATATCAGAGCAGCGGCAATACGGACTCGCTCCGCGAAGGCAACGTAACAGGAGCCTCCTTCACGTAATCGGGAATTACAACCCGTTCGTAGACCGATTCGATCTGCTCGTCGAGCGAAACAAGCCGCAGTTCGGTATCGGTCATCGACTCGACCCGATAGCTGTGCGCCCAGGGCTCACCATCGGAATAGGTCCCCGAAAGGATCGTTCCGTTTTCGGAACCGGCCGTCATGCGACACGTCCCGGTGTAGGGGACATATCCGGCCGAAGTAAGATTGCCGATCTGCTGATAGAGCGTAAAACGATCCGTTCCAAGCTCCAGATAGACCCGCCCGGAGAGGGTCGTATCCTCGTTCCAGGAGATCAACATCCAGCCATTGGGTTGGATGGCAACGCCTCCGTCTCCCCCATCATTTCCCTTTTTCGAGCAGGAAACCCCTGCAACGGCCAGCATCACGACGGCACAAACACCAAGTAGAAAATTCAAGCGCATGGACGACTCAATTTTTAAGCGACAGCAACTATGTGAGGTTTGCAAAGTTAGAAATTGATTCGGGAAATCCAAAACCGCGATCCGAAAAACCATTTTCCGACCAGCTTTTCCGCCCGCTGGCACAAAAAATGCACCGCACCAGGCATCCCTTGGACAAAATCCGTCTGCAATGAAAATACGTCTGTTGCTGATTCTGCTGTTGTTCGTCGCATCGGTCGGGGTGCTCGTCTGGCTCTACGACGGGAAGGCCTTCCTGCCACCGAAGCACGCCCGTTCGACGTGGCATGAAATCACGGCCGACCTGGAGGCCTGCGGACACCGCAAACATCTCAAGGCGCGTCAATACCGGCATTTTGCGAAGATCGCGGCCGCCGAGCATCAATACCCGGCCGAACGGCTCTTCCGGGCCATAGCCTGCTCCGAAGAGCTGCAGGAGCAGAACCTTGCTGCAGCCATTCACCGTCTGGGCGGCAGCTACACACCCCCTGGGGATATTGCCCTGTACGGCAGTTCGACGGCCGGCAACCTGGAGCGCTGCATCGGGATCGAACGCTACCGCTTCGGCCGACATTCCGACGCGGAGATCCGACGGGCCATGAGCCGCGGGAACCGTTATGCCGCCCGGCTGCAGGTCTGGGCCGCGGCAAATGATCTGCGCCAGATCGTGCTGCTGGAGAGTCTGGGGCGGAACTCCGCGTCGGGATTTGCCGTCTGCCCCCGGTGCGGGAATCTCTACGCGACGACGTATCTCGACCGCTACTGTCCGCACTGTCTGACCGCCGGCGAGGAGTTCATCCGTTTCGAGTAGTCGGGCCGGCGGCATCACGCCACACAAAAAAAGCCAGACACGAAGCGCTGCAATCACATCCGCGCTCCATATCCGGCAAAATTTCGGGCCGCAGCCTTCCTCTGACTACTCCTCCTCGGCGTCGGGCTCCTTCATCGTGTGGTAGACGTTCACCACGTCGTCATCCTCCTCGAGGCGCTCGACGAGTTTCTCGACCGATTCGCGACCCTCGGCATCGAGCTCCTTCGTATCGGTCGGAATACGCACCGACTCACCCGATACGATCTCGAAGCCCTTGTCGTCGAGCCACTTCTGGATGGCACCGAACGACTCGTAGGGGGCGTAGACCGTGATGCCGTCCTCCTCGGGGTAGAACTCGTCCACACCCAGGTCGATCATCTCCAGCTCGAGTTCCTCGGGATCGACGTTCGGAGCCTTGAACTTGAAGACGCACTTGTGGTCGAAGAGGAAGCCCACCGAGCCGCTGTTGCCCAGCGTACCGCCGCATTTGTTGAAGTGCATGCGGATGTTGGCCACCGTACGGTTGGTGTTGTCCGTGGCCGTCTCGACCAGGAAGGCGATTCCGTGAGGGCCGTATCCCTCGTAGATGACCTCCTTGTAGTCGGCCGCATCCTTCTCCGTGGCACGTTTGATCGCACGCTCGATATTCTCCTTGGGCATGTTCTCGGCCTTGGCGTTCTGGATCAGAATGCGCAGACGCGTATTGCCCGAGGGATCCGCTCCGGCGGCCTTCACGGCGATTTCGATCTCCTTACCCAGTTTGGTGAAGGTGCGGGCCATGTGCCCCCAACGCTTCAACTTCCGCGCTTTGCGGTATTCAAAGGCTCTTCCCATAAATAATGATGAATTTATTTTTTCGGATTTTTTCTTTCAGAGTGCAAAGGTATAAAATTCAGAAAAAAAAAGGAAACGCCGACAAAAATATTCCGCACGAATCTCCTTTCCGAAGCGGAGATTGTCAGAGGAATTGCCTATTTTTGCAGCGGAAACCGCCCGGCCGGGGCCGATCCGAAGGCAACACCCGGCACCGAACCGCCGCCCCGCCGGCAAACCTTTGCAACACGTAAAAAAGAGAATACCATGGAGATCAAAAGCCGTTTCGACCATTTCAACGTCAATGTCACCGATCTGGACCGCAGTCTGAAATTCTACGACAAGGCCCTGGGGCTGAAGGAGATCAGCCGTCAGAAGGCCGCCGACGGATCCTACGAGATCGTCTTCGTCGGCGACGGCGAGTCGTCGTTCAAACTCGAGCTGACGTGGCTGCGCGACCACGCCGCCACGCCCTACGAACTGGGTGACAACGAAAGCCACCTCTGCGTGCGCGTGGCCGGCGATTACGACGCCGTGCGCGAGTATCACCGTGCGATGGGCTGCCTCTGCTTCGAGAACCACGAGATGGGACTCTACTTCATCAACGATCCCGACGACTACTGGATCGAGATCCTTCCGCTGAAAAAATAACAAGGCCATGCAGAACATCAGCGACAAGAAGAACGCCCCCCTGCAGGAGGAGGTCGAACGCGCCGTCGAGGTGCTACGCCGCGGCGGCATCATCCTCTACCCCACCGATACGGTCTGGGGCATCGGCTGCGACGCCACCAACGCCGAGGCCGTCGACCGCATCTACCGCCTCAAACGCAGCGAAAACAAGAAATCGATGCTCGTGCTGTGCGCCTCGGCCGACATGGTCGTGCGCTATGTCAACCGCGCACCCGGCATCGCCTTCGAGGTGATGGAGATGGCCACCACCCCGCTGACGGCCATTCTGCCCGGCGCCGCGGGCGTCGCCCCGAACCTCATCCCCGACGAGGGGACGCTCGGCGTCAGGATCCCCGACCACGAGTTCTGCCGGCGCATGCTGCGCGCCCTGGGACGCCCCGTGGTCTCGACCTCGGCCAACATCTCCGGCCAGCCGACGGCCGTCGGACTGCAGGACGTCGCACAGGAGATCGTCGACGGCGTCGACTTCGTCGTCAATCCCCGTTTCGAAGGCAAACCCACCCGCAAGGCTTCGTCGATCATTGCGTTCGGCGAAGGCGGCGAGGTCAAGATCATCCGCGAATAAGATGGCACGCACACTTGTCACCCCCATCCAGAAACGCTTCTCGGACGTCGATCCCTTTCAGCACGTCAACAACGTCTCGCAGCAGATGTACTTCGACGTCGGCAAGATGGAGTATTACGATCGGGTGCTCGGCGGCGCCGGCGCCCTGCTGGGCGATCTGCGCATCGTCACCGTCTCGACCTCAACCTCCTACATGGGCCAGGTGCGCATGACCGATCCGGTACGCATCACCACCACCTGCGAACGGGTCGGCAACAAGAGCCTCACGCTCTTCCAGCAGCTGCTCGTCGGCGACGAAGTGCGCAGCGAGAGCCGTTCGGTGATGGTCGTCTTCGACTTCCCGAATCAGTGTTCGCGCCCCGTTCCCGACGAGTGGCGCGAGCGGCTGACGGCCGAATAGAGCGGCAGCCGCCCGTCGCTGCGCAGCGGCGGAAGATCCGGATGGCGCAGCGGCGAGAAGGATGAGCCGGGCGCAGCGAGGGGCGAGAGGGGTGAGCCAGACGAGAGGGGCGAGCCAGACGAAAGGGAAGAAGTGAGAGTCGAAGAGGGTGAGGCAATTGCGGCAGCGGAACCCGGTGAAGGGACCTCGGCAGAAGAGTCCCGACGGGCATGACGGCGGCGGGGATGATGCAGGCCGTAATGATACCCCACGGCCACGAGAATCACCCCCGTGAAGATGCATCCGGCGGCAGTGAGATTCACGGCATTGAAGTGCGCCTGCCCGCGGGTGACGGCCAAAATACCCGCCGCCAGGGGCTGAATGTAGCGGTAAAGGGCCGTATGGACGGCCGTGAGCTTCTCCGTGCCGCGGTAGAGCAGGTACATCGGCAGCACGGTTCCCAGCACGAGGATGTAGGCCAGTTCGGCCTGGGCGCCGAGCGGCAGCCGCAGGAAATCCGTGTGGTCGACATACCGCCAGAAGAAGGGAGCCGTCACGGCCAGTCCGATGATGTAGTACCATCCCATCACCACCAGCGTACCGTGGCGCTCGAGCTGCGGTTTGATCAGCACCGTATTGGCGGCTATGGCCACCACGGCCAGCAGCACGAAGAGATTGCCTTCGGCCTGGCTGCCACGCGTGAGCTCGAAGCCCTGGTTGAAGAGCAGAATCCCCGCCCCGAGCAGCGAAATCACGATCCCGACGGCGCGTCCCGGCAGATAGCGGTGCGGATGCAACAGGTGGTCCAGCAGCAGCGTGATGGCCGGACCGAGCGTCGCGATGACCGAAGCGTCGATCGGCGAGGTGGCCGACGCCCCCTTGAGCAGCAGGTACATCCATCCGTAGACGACCAGCAGCGAGACGAGCAGGATCTTCCCGGCATCGCGCCACCCGAGGCGGAAGGCCCCGCGCGAAAACAGCGCAAAGGGGATGAAAAACAGGGCCGCCGAAAGGACCTGCAGCATGAAGATCTGTTCGAAATCCAGCCAGTTGCGCGTGAGCGAGACATAGAACGAAAAGTCCGCTCCGAAAAAGAGGTTGGCGAAGATCAGGTCGAAGTGATAATGCGTCTTTCCCACGAATGCTTCACCCGGCAATTTTCGCACCGAACCGATTTTTACGTATCTTTGCCGCGGCATTCGGCCCGCAAAGAGGGCCCGGTGCCAGGATCAAACAACCGTAAATTCCTTCCATTCACACTCTACGCGACGATGGACAAGGGAAAACTCAAAGGTCATGCAGCCCTCTGGGCCGCCAACATCATCTGGGGTCTCAACGCCCCGATCGGCAAAAGCGTACTGGTCTCGGCGGCCAACCCCTCGGGGATCAGCCCCTTTGCCATGAGCGTCTACCGCATGGTAGGGGCGGCACTGCTCTTCTGGGCCGCATCGCTCTTCCTGCCCCGCGAGCGGGTTCCGCGCCGCGACATCGTGCTGCTGTTCTTCGCCTCGCTGTTCGGCATCCAGCTGAACCAGATGCTCTTCCTCTGGGGGCTGTCGCTCACCTCGCCGATCGACACCTCGATCATCTCGACGATCGTTCCCGTGCTGACGATGGTCCTGGCCACGCTCTTCCTGCGCGAACCGATCACCTGGCTCAAGGCCGGCGGCGTCTTTCTCGGATGCGCCGGGGCCGTGATTCTGGTACTGGCCAGCCAGCACGGCGCAGGGCATACCTCGAGCATCAAGGGCGACATTCTCTGCATTGTCAGCGCCATCAGCTATGCCACCTACCTCACGGCCTTCCGCGATGTCATCGTACGCTATTCGCCCGTCACCTCGATGAAGTGGATGTTTCTCTTTGCGGCCGTCGTCGCCGTGGGGATCTACTACCGACCGCTCATCGAGGTCGACTACGCATCGCTTTCGCCGCGCACGTGGGGCGGCATCGCCTTCGTGGTCATCGGGGCCACGTTCCTCTCCTACCTGCTGGTACCCATTGCGCAGCGTTATCTGCGGCCGACGGTCGTCTCGATGTACAACTACGTGCAGCCGGTGGTGGCCGTGCTCTTCACCGTAGCCATCGGGCTCGATACGTTCGGTCCGACCAAGGGGTTCGCTGCGCTGTGTGTCTTTGTCGGGGTATGGCTGGTCACCAAGTCGAAGTCCCGCGCCCAGCTGGAGGCCGAGAAGGCGCAGAAGAAGGCGACCGAAAAACCGGTCGCCGAAAAATAGGAGCCAGGCGAAAGACCGAAAAGCCGGAGGAGCCGAGAAACCGAAAAGACAGAGGTGCCGAGGGGACAGAGGTGCGGGGTCCAAGGACGCCGGGACGCCGGGACGCCAGAGGAGCCGGAGGAGCCAGAGGAGTCGGAGGAGCCGGAGAAGCCGGAGAAGCCGAAAAACCGGGAAGACAGCCAGAGAATCCGGAAACGTCGGAGGCAATGTATTCATCCAAAAGAGGGGCGAAACCTGCAAAAAGGTTTCGCCCGTCTTCGCTCTCTCGCTCCGGGATTCCGCTCCGTCAGGCCCCGGGCTCGGCGGAAGCATCCGCCTGTGCCGGCTCTCCGGCCTTGACCAGACCGCGTTCCGTCGCCAGCCGCTCCATCAGTGCGTAGGCCGCCCCGTATTCGTTCGGAATCTCGCCGTCGAGGATCGCATTCTTGATCACCTCCTTGATCTCGCCGATGACGCGGCAGGGGCCGATGCCGTAGGTCTGCATGATGATCTCACCCGTAATCGGCGGCTGGAAGTTGCGGATCCGGTCGCGCTCCTCGAGATCCTTCATCTTGCGGCGCACCAGCTCGAAGTTGGCCAGATAACGTTTCACCTTGGCGTCGATGCCCGAGGTGATGTCGGCCTCGCAGAGGGTCATCAGCGCCTCGACGTCGTCGCCCGCCTCGAACAACAGCCGCCGCACGGCCGAATCGGTCACCAGATCCTCCGAGAGGATGATCGGCCGCAGGTGGAGGAAAACCAGCTTCCGGACGAACTTCATGTGCTCGTTCAACGGGAGCTTCAGCTGGCGGAAGATCGCCGGCACCATCTTCGAGCCGACGACCTCGTGGCCGTGGAAGGTCCACCCCACGCGTGGGTCGTAAGCCTTGGTCAGCGGCTTGCCGATGTCGTGCAGAATCGCCGCCCAGCGCAGCCACAGATCGTCCGAACGCCGCGCCACGTTGTCCAGCACCTTCAGCGTATGGATGAAGTTGTCCTTGTGGGCGTGTTTGCCGCGGCGCTCGACCCCCTTGAGGTTGTGCATCTCGGGGAAGATCAGCTTCAGAAGACCCGTCATTTCGAGCAGCTCGAAACCGATCGAGGGGACGGGCGAGGCGACGATCTTGTTCAGTTCGACGGCAATCCGCTCGCGCGAAACGATGCGGATGCGTTCGGCATTGCGGGCAATGGCGTCGAAGGTCTCCTCCTCGATCGTGAAGCCCAGCTGCGCAGCGAAGCGCACGGCGCGCATCATCCGCAGCGGATCGTCCGAGAAGGTGACGTCCGGATCGCACGGCGTGCGGATGATGCAATCCTCCAGATCGGACATCCCGTCGAAGGGATCGACCAGTTCGCCGAAGGTCTCGGCGTTGAGCGACCAGGCCATCGCATTGATCGTAAAGTCACGGCGGCGCTGGTCATCCTCGAGCGTTCCGGGCGAGACCTCCGGTTTGCGCGAATCGTGCGTATAGGACTCCTTGCGGGCCCCCACGAACTCCACCTCGATGCCGCGAGCCCGGACCATGGCCGTACCGAAGGTCTTGAAGATGGACACCCTGGTCCTCAACTCGCGGCCCAGGGCCTCGGCCAGCGCAATGCCGCTCCCGACGACCACCACGTCGATGTCCGTCGACGGACGCCGCAGGTAGTAGTCGCGTACGTAGCCCCCGACGACGAAGGCCCGCACCCCCTGTTCGTCGGCAAGGCGCGAGATCTGACGGAATATCGGATTCGAAAGCGGCACGCGGTTACTTGACATGGATCCTGATCGCATCGCGCCATACCAGATAACCCGCCCCCATCAGGTGCAGGCCGTCATTCGTATAACGGCGGTCGAGCCGCCCCTCGTCGTCGGCCAGCGCCCCCCACACGTCGAGATAGGTGACCCCCTTCTGGTGGCACAAAGCCTCGAGACGCTTGTTCGTCGGGACGATCAGATGCGCGTGTTCATAATGGCTGCGGTATTTCGTGAATCCCTCGCCGTTGACCGGCAGGATGCTCTGTACGTAGATCTTCGTCCATTTCGACTCCCGCTGGAAGCGGTCGATCAGCCGCTCGACGTCGCGCACGATCTCGTCGGGCGTGCGTCCCGCCGCCAGATCGTTCGTGCCGATCATCAGGAAGAGCTTCTTGGGATGGGCCGTCAGAATCGAGTCGAGCCGCCCGAGCAGCCAGTCCGAACGGTCGCCGCTGATGCCGCGGTTCTTGACGTGGCGGTTCTGGAAGAGTTCGGCCCACTCGCAGCCGTCGGTGATCGAATTGCCCACAAAGACGATGTCGCTCGAGTGGAGCGGCAGCACGTCGAAAAGGCTTCGCCGCTGGAAGTGATACTCCCCCTGAGCGAAGGCCGCCCCCGCAACGAGCAGGGCCGCGGCAAGAAGCAGCAGTCGTTTCATTCCTGTACGGTTTTCAGTTCACGGCGGTAGAGCTGCACGGTATTCTCCAGCCCGTAGTAGAGGGCGTCGCAGATCAGCGCATGGCCGATCGAGACCTCGTCGGTCCAGGGGATGCGGGAGATGTAGTAGCGGAGGTTCTCCAGCGAGAGGTCGTGACCGGCATTGAGCCCCAGCCCCTGCCGCCGCGCCTCCTCGGCCGCCGCCACGTAGGGGGCAACGGACGCCTCGGGATGCTGCGCATACCGGCTGGCATACCCCTCGGTGTAGAGTTCCACGCGGTCGGCGCCGCATGCCCGGGCCCCGGCCACCATCGCCGGCAGGGGGTCGACGAAGATCGAGACGCGGATGCCGTGCCGATGGAAGCGGCGCGTCACCTCGCTCAGGAATTCACGGTGGGCAAGCGTATCCCAACCGGCATTCGAGGTAATGGCGTCGGCGGCGTCGGGGACCAGCGTCACCTGCGTCGGAACGACCTCCGTCACCAGGTCGATGAACGACGGAATGGGGTTGCCCTCGATGTTGAATTCGGTGGTGAGCACCCGTTTCAGATTCCGCACGTCGTCGTAGCGGATGTGGCGTCCGTCGGGGCGCGGGTGCACCGTGATGCCGTCGGCCCCGAAACGCTCGATGTTGCGCGCCGCGAGGATCACGTCCGGAAGATTTCCTCCCCGGGAGTTGCGGATGACGGCAATCTTATTGATGTTTACACTCAACTTTGTCATAAAATCCGTATATTTGCTCTCGATATGCCGGAAGCCCGGAATGCCGAAGCCGTTGTCGAAGGCTGCACGAGGGCTTTTTCCGACGTGGTAAAGTTACGTATTTTTTCGAAACTCCGCCGATGAAAATCATACTTTTTTCCCGGCCCCTGGTCGCCCACACCGCCGGGGAGATCCGCCGGCTCTTCGAATCCATCCACCGTTTCGGATTCGATTTCGCGGTCAACGAGGAGTTTGCACCGCTGATCGAGGAGGCGCTCGGCGAGGCCGTACCTCCCGAAAAGATCTACCGCCGGCACGTGGGCCGGCAGCCCGACGGTACGGTGATGGTCTGCTACGGCGGCGACGGCACGCTGCTCGAAGGGGTGCACCGGCTGTGCGGCGCCCCGATCCCCGTCATGGGCATCAACGCCGGCCACCTCGGATTCCTCACCAGCGCCCCCAAGGCCGGCTTCGACCACCTGTTCAAAAACATTGCCGAGGGACGGCTGCAGACCGAACCCCGCTCGCAGCTCCACATCGAGGGGGACTTCTCGCGCCAGCCCGACACGCAGCTGGCCCTGAACGAATTTACGGTCCAGCGCCACGGCGCCGGCATGATCGCCGTGGAGACCTTCGTCGACGGGCAGATGGTCGCCACCTACCACGGCGACGGACTGATCGTCGCCACCCCGACCGGTTCGACGGCCTATTCGCTCAGTGCCGGAGGTCCCGTCGTGGCCCCCACGTGCCACTGCCTGACCCTCTCGCCCCTGGCGCCGCACAACCTCACGATGCGCCCCGTGGTGATCCCCGACACGGCCGTCATCACGCTGCGCGTCGACGCCCGCCGCTCGGATGCCTTCGTCACGCTCGACAACCGCAACTACCCCGTTTCGCACGGAGCCACGTTCACCATCCGCCGCGCCGAACAGACGATTTTTCTCGCCGTACCGCACAATATATCCTTTTACGACACGTTACGGGATAAGATGATGTGGGGAATCGACATCCGCAGTTGAGCCGATCCGATAATCATTTATCGATTTTTTCCAGCAGTTAACAGATTTTTCCCTATATTTGTCCCCTATATGAGCGAGCAGAAACGCATACCGCAACACGTCGCCATCATCATGGACGGCAACGGCCGGTGGGCCGAACTGCGCGGCAAGGACCGCAGCGAAGGTCATGCCGCCGGTATCGAACCCGTCCGTGCCTCGCTGCGCGCCGCCGTGCGCAACGGCGTCCGCTATCTGACGCTCTACGCCTTCTCGACCGAAAACTGGGGACGCCCCGCCGCCGAAGTCGATGCCCTGATGGAGCTCTTCTGCCAGTGCGTGGGCAACGAGGCGCCGGAACTCATCCGCCAGGGCGTGCGCGTCTGCATGATCGGCGACCGCAGCCGCTTCTCCGAAAAGGTCCGCTCGGCGCTGGAGAGCATCGAGAAGCAGACCGCCGACGGAAAGGTCCTCACCCTGATTCTGGCACTGAACTACTCCTCGCGCAGCGAAATCACCCGTGCCGTGCAACAGATCGCCCGCCGCGTGGCCGCCGGAGAGTTCGCCCCCGAGGCCATCACCGAACAGACCCTCAGCGAGTCGCTCGACACCGCCCCATGGCCCGATCCCGACCTGATCGTCCGCACCAGCGGCGAACAGCGTCTGAGCAATTTCCTGCTCTGGCAGGCCTCCTACGCCGAACTGTGGTTCCCCGAGGTGCTGTGGCCCGACTTCACCGAACGGGATTTCGACCGCGCCCTGGAGGAGTATGCCCGCCGCGACCGCCGCTTCGGTCTGGTGAAAGACAAATGATCGAAAAAAGTTAGTCGACAATAGACAAAAGACGACAGATGAACTATTCAGGTAAGATATTCACAGCAGCAGCCCTCTTCATGACGCTTTGCTGCGCGAATATGTCCGCCCAGGAACAGAAACCTCAGGAGCCGGCTCCGCAGGACTCCACGCAACTCCGCGAAGTGACCTTCTCCGAGAACGCTCCCATGTTCAAGAGTTCGGGCGACCCCAAACTCTACTACATCCGCAAGATCAACGTCCACGGTGTCAAATACCTCAACCCCGACGTGCTGAAATCCTCGGCCGGACTGATCGAGGGCGATTCGATCTACCTGCCCAGCAACTTCATCTCCAACGCCATCACGCGTTTCTGGAGCCAGCGCTTCTTCTCCGACGTGAAGATCGGCGCCGAAATCGAGGGCGACAGCCTCGACCTGGAGGTCTTCCTCAAGGAGCGTCCCCGCGTCTACAACTGGGCCTTCGAGGGAATCTCCAAGGGCAAGCAGAAGGATCTGCTCGAGAAACTCAAGCTCAAGCGCGGCAGCGAACTCTCCGACTATGTCATCGACAAGAACAAGAAGCTCATCCACGACTACTGGGCTGAAAAGGGCTTCCGCAATACCGAGGTCGACGTGCGCATCGACAACGACACGCTGCGTCCGGGCCAGGCCGTGAACGTCACCTTCCTGATCGACCGCAAGGAGAAGGTCAAGATCGGCCGCATCGACTTTATCGGCAACACGCAGTTCCCCGACAAGCGGCTGCGCCGCACCTTCAAGAAGACCCACCAGAAATCGATCAACATCTTCAAGGGAGCCAAACTCAACGAATCGGACTATGCGGCCGACAAGGAGCTTCTGATCGACTTCTACAACTCGAAGGGTTACCGCAACGCCACGATCATCCGCGACTCGATCTACCCGATCAACGAAAAGCGGCTGGGCATCGACCTCGAGGTCTCGGAGGGCAACAAATACTACATCCGCAACGTCTCGTGGGTCGGCAACTCGGTCTACGAAACCGACGCCCTGCAGCGCATGTTCGGCGTCAAGACGGGCGACACGTACGACAAGAAGACGATGCAGAAACGTCTGGGTATCGGCAAGGAGTCCAACCCGGAGGAGATGTCCGTCTCGTCGCTCTACCAGAACGAGGGCTACCTCATGTCGCAGATCGAACCCGCCGAGACGATCATCGGCGCCGACTCGATCGACATCGAGGTGAAGGTCTTCGAGGGCAAGCAGTTCACGATCAACAACGTCGGCATCTCGGGCAACCAGCGCGTCGACGACGAGGTGATCCGCCGCGAACTGTACACGCGTCCGGGCGAGCTGTACAACCGCTCGCTGCTGATGCAGACCATCCGTACGCTGGGCTCGATGGGCCACTTCAACCCCGAGACCATCATGCCCGACATCAAACCCGTCACCAACGAACTGGTCGACATCAACTGGCCGCTCGAGGAGCAGGCCTCCGACCAGTTCAACATCGCCGGCGGCTGGGGCTCGGGCACCTTCGTGGGTTCGGTCGGCATCACGCTCAACAACCTCTCGGTGAAGAACTTCTTCAAGAAGGGCGCCTGGCGTCCCTACCCGATGGGTCAGAACCAGCGCCTCTCGCTCTCGGCCCAGACCAACGGTACCTACTACAAGGCCTTCGCGCTGAGCTTCACCGATCCGTGGCTGGGCGGCAAGAAGCCCAACTCGTTCACCTTCTCGGCCCATATCTCCGAGCAGAACAACGCCTACTACATCTGGCAGACCGCCACGCAGCACTTCCGCACGTACGGTGTTGCGGCCGGTCTGGGCAAGCGTCTGAACTGGCCCGACCCCTACTTCACCTTCTACGCCGAGGCCAGCTACGAACGCTATAACCTGAAGAACTGGACCGGGTTCGTCGTCGAGAACGGAAACTCGAACCTGCTGTCGCTCAAGCTCGTCTTCGGCCGCAACTCGGTCGATCAGCCGATCTACCCGCGCCGCGGTTCGGAATTCAGCGCCTCGGTGCAGGCCACGCTCCCCTACTCGCTCTGGGACGGAAAGGACTACTCCGACCAGTCGATGAGTGACCAGGACCGCTACGGATGGGTCGAATTCCACAAGTGGCAGTTCAAGGCGCAGTGGTTCCAAGGATTCCTCAACAACTCGAACCTGGTGCTGATGCTCAAGGCCGAGATGGGTTACCTGGGCAGCTACAACAAGAACAAGGTCTCGCCCTTCCAGCGTTACGAGGTCGGCGGCGACGGCATGTCGGGATACAACATCTACGGTATCGACATCATCGCCATGCGCGGTTACGAGGACGGCGCCCTCGACCCGACGAACTACTACTCGCGCGGATACAACAAGTACACCGCCGAGCTGCGTTACCCGATCATTCTGAAGCCTTCGTCGCAGATCTACGTACTGGGCTTCCTCGAGGGCGGTAATGCCTTCGACTCGTGGAAGGAGTTCTCGCCCTTCAAGATCAAGCGGTCGGCCGGTTTCGGCGTGCGGCTCTATCTGCCGGTGGTCGGCATGCTCGGCATCGACTGGGGTTACGGTTTCGATCCCCCCGCCAACTCGACCACCAAGAGCGGAAGCCAGTTCCACTTTGTGCTCGGTCAGCAATTCTAAGCCTTGGCTGGCAATAAATTTGAAAGAAAAGAGTTATATTTACGACAACAACCCCGGATTTCCGGAATTGACAACTTAAAATTTCAAATTATGAAACGGCTGATTCTCATGGCTGCGGCCATACTCACGGCGGGAATCGTCTCCGCACAGAATTACATAATCGTCAACAGCGAAAAGATCTTCAAGTCGGTCGATGCCTACAACACGGCCATCGAACAGCTCGACTCGCTGGCCAAACAGTATCAGGGTCAGGTGGATGCCAAGTTCGCCGAGGTGGAGACCCTCTACAACAACTACCAGTACCAGAAGGCATCGCTCTCGTCGGCCTCGCGCCAGGCCCGTGAAAACGAGATCCTTGCGAAGGAGAAGAAGGCTCAGCAGTATCAGGAGAGCCTCTTCGGCAAAGAGGGTACGCTGATGAAAACCCGCATCAAGATGATCACCCCGATCCAGAAGGAGGTCTTCGCCCGGATCGAGGCCTACGCCAAGGAGGTCGGCGCCGATCTGGTGCTCGATTCGTCGAACAACCCCACGCTGCTCTACAACAACCCCACGGTGGAGCGCACCCGGCAGGTCATCGACCTTCTGAAACAAAAATAGACATCAAAACATTAACGCATCAATTTTATGAAAAAAGCTATCAAATTAACCCTTGCGGTTGCTCTGCTGATGGGCTCCACGTCGCTCTTCGCACAGAAATTCGGCCGCATCAACACCCAGGAGATCATCATGGCCATGCCCGAGACCAAAACCATGCAGACCAACATGGAGGCTTACGGCAAGGAGATTCAGGACAACATCGAAACGATGCAGGTTGAGTTCAACACCAAATATCAGGATTACCAGAAGAACTACAACACGCTGACGGATATGGCCAAGGAGATGAAGGAGAAGGAGCTGCAGGATCTGCAGGGCCGCATCCAGGAGTTCCAGGGCCGCGCTCAGCAGGAGTATCAGAAGAAGCAGAACGAACTGTTGGCCCCGATCATCGAGAAGGCCAAAAACGCCATCGACAAGATCTCGGCCGCAGGCGGTTATCTGGTAGTTTTCGACACCTCGACGGGCTCGCTGGCCTACTTCGACGAGGCGACACTGACGGATATCTCGGCCGACGTGAGGAAGGAACTCGGCATCACCGAGACTCCCGCGGCCAAATAGTCGGGAATCAACCCCGAACAGATACCATAGCGCCGATCCGTTGCGGACCGGCGCTTGTTTTTTGTCGGATACCTCGCCAAGCACGCCCGAATTCTCTCCGAAACATCCTGTGGAGTGTTCAATATGTCATCCCAATAGACGAATCCGCCTCTTTTTACGTTAGGAACGTATACAAAACCTCAAACCATAGCGACATCATGAATAAAGAGATCTCGGAAGCTTCGATCTCCCACTTTACCCTTCAGGAGCTGATCACCATGACCGGCGGAGAGAACCGTCCGGGACTGATGGGTGAATGCATCGCCGCCAGTACGGATTCACACATGGGGGCTTTCCGGTTTCCGTGCCGCATCAACGCCTTCATCATCGGCGTGGGGACCGAAGGCGAGTCCTCGGGCCTGGTCAATCTCCAGGAGTTTACGATCAGGAAGGACACGATGTTCATCTTTGCACCGAACAGCATTTTGCAGGCGCAGTCGGTCGGAGGGATGAAGGCCCATGTAATAGCCGTCTCGTGCGACTTCATGAAGCGGATCAACATCGACACGAAGCATCTGCTGCCGTTGTTGCTGCAGTTTTCGTGCTATCCCTGCCTGAAAATCTCGCACGAAGAGTGTCAGGCGCTGCGTAACTTCATCACGCTGATCGAACAGGAGACGAAGGGTCCGGAGAGCGAATTCTCGGCCGAGATCATCGGCGGTCTGATTGCCGGAACAATCTACAAGATCGGAGAGATTCTGCAACGCTACCTTGCCGAGCATCCCGAGCTGGAGAATTCCTCGCACAATCGCGCCAACGAATATTTCAGACAGTTCATGCAACTGTTGAGCCAACACTACAAACAGGAGCGCAGCGTAGGATTCTACGCCCGACAGATGTGCATCACGCCGAAATACCTTACCACCCTGATCAAGCGCATCAGCGGCCGGTCGGGTTCGGAATGGATCGACAACTTCGTCATCCTCGAAGCCAAGACGCTGCTCAAGTATTCGACGATGAGCGTGCAGGAGATAGCCTACTACCTGAACTTCCCGAACCAGTCGTTCTTCGGAAGCTACTTCAAGCGCAATACCGGCATGTCCCCCTCGCAGTACAAGGCCAAGCAATAGGGCGGCGGAAAGGAGCCGCCCCCAAGAGAGTGCGAGATGAAGGGCCGGCAAGGGTCGGATCCGGAGAGGCCGGGAAGAGATCAGGAAGGGCCAACCGCAAAAGGCCGGGAAGGATCAACCGCAAAAGGCCGGATGTGATACCGGGGCGGATCTGACAGACCACTTTAGAGCCGTTTTTTTCACGGGCGGGCGATGGATTAATCGCCCGCTTTTTGTACCTTGCAGTAAAATTCCGCCGGCGTAGGCTGATCGTGAGAAAGTTCCTCAAATATACGGGATGGAGTCTGTTGGCCGTGGTGGCGACGCTGTTCGTCGTCATTGGACTGCTCTATGTACCGTGGGTGCAGGATTTCGCACGGCGCAAAGCCGTGAAACCGCTCTCGAAGGCACTTGGCATGGAACTCTCGGTGGGGAGTCTGCGACTTGGCTTTCCGTTGCGGCTTGCGGTGGGCGAAGTGCGGCTCATCGACCGGGGTGACACGCTGGTCGACTGCGGCCGGCTGACGCTGGATGTGGATCCCTGGCCGCTGATCCGCCGTCAGGCCGTGCTGCGCGATCTGACGATCGAACGGCTGAAGGCCCGTTACCACGACACCGCGACGGGATTCGACATGCGGATCGCGGCCGCACGCTTCGGGGTGGAACAAGCCCGGGCGGCCCTGCGCGAGGAGCGGGCCTCGATCCGACGGATTGCGCTGGACAGCGCCTCAATACGGCTCCGAACGGGCTCCGGCGACCAGGTCGAGAAGCCCGACACGACGGCTCCTCTCGGGTGGGAGATCGCGGTGGATCGGCTCTCGATCCGCCAAACCGGATTTGCCCTGGAGAGCGACGGCTCGGAGTTGACCGTCCGACTGGCCGAAGGGGGTGTGGATAGCTGCCGCGTCGGGCTGGGGAGCCGGCAGGTCGAGGTGACGCGCATCGAACTCGACCGTGGGAGCTACGCCTGGCTGACAGCGTCCTCTCCGGCCGGAACGCCGACCGGAGAGGGCTCCGCAACAATCGACGGAGGCAACCCGAATAACAGCGACAACCCGGACGGCCGCAGCACCTCGGATAACAACAGCACCCCTCCGATTACAATAGCCAACGGCGGCAAGCGGGCGGGTAAAGCTCCGGCCGCAAAGGTGACTCCGGCCGCAAAGGAGACCCCGGCCGCAAAGGAGACTCCGGCCGAGGGTGACCTTCCGGCGGGCGAACCGGCATCGGCGCCCTGGACCATACGGGTCGGCGGCATAGAGCTGAACGACAATCAACTGACATACGGCACGGCGGGACACCAGCCGACCGAGGGGCTGGATCCGGCATGGATCGAACTCTCGGGAGTCCATATCGCCATCGACTCGCTCTACAGCCGGGGGAGCGATCTGGCGCTGCGGATCCGGCAGTTGGCCTTCCGGGAGCGGTGCGGACTGGAGGTCGAGCAGACCCGGGGGCGCTTTTCGATGGACTCGACGGCAATCCGCCTGACGGACTTCTCGCTCGCGACGGCAGCCTCACGCCTTACGGCCAACATGGAGGCCGGAGGCGGTCTTCTGCAAATGGAGCCGCAGACCCCGCTGACGGCTTCGCTCGGGGCCGACCTGGCGACGAACGATATGGCCCGACTCGTCCCCGCGCTGCTGCCCGCCGCGCTGCGCAACCGGCAGATCGGCATGGAACTCACGGCCGACGGAACGCTGGAGGATCTTCGCCGGATCGACCTGCAGATCACCTCGCCCGACCATCTGTGGCTGACCGTCGACGGCCGGGCCCGCTATCCGCTCGATCCCCGGCATCTGACGGCCTCGGCACGCATCCGGGGTCGGTTGCGCAACGGAGCCTTCCTGCTCGAAACGGTGCCCGACACGGCACTGCGTCGACGCCTGGCACTGCCCCGGCAAATCGGGATCGATGCTACGGCGCGGATCGACAGCCAGAACTACGTGCTGAGTTCGCTCCTGCGCGCCGGACAGCACCGTACGGAGGAGGGGCGCATCCGTATCGACGGACGTTTCGATGCCCGCCGCGAACGTTACGAAGCGACGATCCGCGCCGACAGCTTCCCGATGGGGAGCTTCCTTCCGACAGACTCGCTCGGACGGCTGGGACTTGCACTCGACGCCCGGGGCAAGGGCTTCGACCCATACAATCCGGCGACGTGGAGCCGGCTGCAGCTGGAGGTCGCACAGGCCGAATACCGCAGCCGCGACTTCGGCGGCGTGGGGATTACGGCCGAACTGGCCGACCAGCAGCTGCAAGGACGCATTGAGGATCGCGACTCGGCGCTGCTCCTGTCGCTCGGACTCGAGGGACGGCTGACCCGCGAGCAGCAGCAGGCCCGGCTTACGGGACATGTCGGATGGTTCGATCTGGCGGCACTGGGCCTTGTCAGCGAACCGATCGGCGGACTCTTCGACCTGGAGGCCGAGGCGTCGGCCACCCCGACGGGCAGTTATGCCGCCCGCGTGGCACTGGACAGCATCCGGGTGCGCAACGGTTCGCAGACGGAGACGATCCGCCCGACGTCGTTCGAATTGGCGACCGACTCCGTCCGAACCCGGGCGGCTGCCCGGTCGGGCGACCTCGAACTGGAGTTCCGCACCCCCGAATCGCTTGAACACTTCCTGGCCCTGCTGCCCCACAGCACGGAGGAACTGGAGCGGCAGGTCCGCGCCCAACGACTCGACATGGACTCGCTGAAACCCGTGCTGCCCGACTTTCTGCTGCGGCTCACGGCCGGACAGAACAACATCCTGAACAACTACCTGCGCACGCGCCGCATGGCCTTCCGCCGGCTCGAAATGCGCGGAGCAAACTGCGACTCACTGCCGCTGGCTCTCGGCATGCACGTCGAGGGACTCACGACCGGCAACCTGCGCATCGACACCATCGGCATGTCGCTGCGCCAGCAGGGACAACGGATGCGCTACGCCCTGCGGATGGCCAACGCTCCGGGGAATCTCGACCACGTGGCCGCCGCCGGACTCCGCGGCGATCTGGTCGGCAATACCGCCACGATGCACCTCTACCAACGGGACCGCAGCGGTCGCGAAGGGTTGCGGTCGGGGCTCAACCTCACGTGGAACGACTCGCTCATACGGCTGAGTCTCGAACCCGACCCGCAGTTCGGATTCGAACCCTGGAGCGTCAATCCCGGCAACTACCTCGTCTACCGCTACGACCGGCAGCTGGAGGCCGATCTCGATCTGACGCGCGGCTCACAGCGCTTCGCCCTCCACTCGATCCCCGCCTCGGAGCGCACGGCAGGCATTCGCCTCGTAATGGCCGGACTGGGCATCGGCTCGATGCTCGAACTGCTTCCTTCGGCACCGCCCGTCGACGGACAGTTGGGAGCCGATCTCTCGCTGACGCTGGGGCGCGATACGCTGGCGCTGGGAGGCGACATTACGGTCGGCGAACTCGCCTACGACCGGCAGCCGTTCGGGGACCTGGCCCTCCGGGCCCGCTACGGACAGGGTCGTGAACAGCGTGCCGATGTGCGTCTGGCCATCGACACGGCCGAGGTGCTTGCCGCCACGGCCTCCTACGATGCCGCGGCCCCCTCGCCGCTCGATGCGCGGATCGCCCTGCGGGAACTCCCGCTGCAGCGCTTCGACGCCTTCCTGCCCGCGGAGATACTCCGCCTGACGGGCTCGCTCTCGGGCCGCCTGCAGGCCGAAGGCGCAATCAACGCTCCGCAGCTCAACGGACGCCTGCACTTTGCCGGCACGGAGCTCCGCGTGCCGATGATCGGCACCTCGTTTCGCCTCTCGGAGGATACGATCCGCTTCGACGAGAGCCGCCTGCGCTTCGACCGCTACGCCATCCTCGCCCCCAACCGCCAGCCGCTGACCATCGACGGCCAGATCGACCTCTCCGACCTGCAGCGCATGACGGCCGACCTGCGGCTGCAGGCCTCGGATTTCCAGTTCGTAAATGTTCCCCGCCGGGAGCGTACGGAGGTCTACGGCCAGGCCTATCTCGACCTGAACACCTCGATCCGAGGGCCGATCGACGCGCTGGCCGTACGGGGTCGTGTCGCGCTGCTCGGCGGCACGGACATCAACTACGTCATGCAGAGTTCGCCGCTCGAGGTCAAAGAGCAGTCGCAGGACGTGGTCCGTTTCGTCTCGTTCGCCCGGATCGACAACCGCGAAGCCTTCGAGGAGCTGCCGCCCGTGCGAATCGGCGGCATGGACGTCGCCCTGAACATCGACATCAACAACGACGTCAAGGCCGCCGTCGACCTCTCGACCGACGGCAGCAACCGCATCGACCTGCGCGGCGGCGGGGAGCTCTCCTTCACGATGAACCCGCTGGGCGACATGCGCCTCTCGGGCCGCTACCTGCTCACGGGCGGCACCGTGCAGTACAATCCGCCGGTCATCGCACAGAAGGTCTTCCGCATCCAGCCGGACGGCTATGTCGAGTGGCTGGGCGACGTGGCCGACCCGTCGTTCAACATCACGGCCGTGGAGAGCGTCCGCGCCAACGTCTCGTCGGACGGCGAGAACTCCCGCGCGGTGAACTTCAACATCTCGATCAATATCCGCAACACGCTCACCAATCTGGCCATCAGCTTCGACCTCTCGGCTCCGGAGGACCTCACGATGCAGAACCAGCTCAACTCGCTGACGGCCGAACAGCGCGCCAACCAGGCGATGAACCTGCTGATCTACAACACCTACACCGGTCCGGGGACCTCGGCCCGCGTCAGCTCGGAGAATCCGCTCAACACCTTCATCCAGAAGGAGCTCAACCAGTGGGCGCAGAACAACCTGAAGGGAGTCGACCTTTCGTTCGGCATCGACTCCTACGGCCAGGACGACCCCAACGGTCAGCACACGGACTACTCCTACCGGCTGTCGAAGAATCTCTTCAGCAACCGCATCCGGGCGGTCATCGGCGGCAAGTTCAGCACCGACAGCGACCCCTCGCAGAATCTCCGCGAAAACCTCATCGACGATATCTCGATCGAATACATGCTCGACAAACGCGACAACATGTATATCAAGCTCTTCCGCCATACGGGCTACGAGAGTATCCTCGAGGGTGAGATCACCGAAACCGGCGTCGGCTTCGTCATCCGCAAGCGCCTCTCGCGCCTGGGCGACCTCTTCCGCTCGTCGAAACCCCGCACGCCAAAACCCGAGAACCATGAAGACGATCCTCAATAGTACGCTCGCCGCCCTGGCGGGACTGCTCCTGCTGGCCGGCTGCTCCACCACGCGCCGCATCCCCGAGGGCGAAGTCCTCTACACGGGGGTCAAACACCTGCGGATCCTGCCCGATTCGGGGGTCGTCCTCACGTCGGCGGCCGAAGATGCCGCCCGCGAACCCCTCTCCGTGGCCCCGAACAACCCGCTCTACGCCCCCTGGGTGCGCACCCCCTTCCCGATCGGACTCTGGGCCTGGAACTACTGCTACACACCGCGCGAAAAGGGATTCAAATACTGGTTCTACCGGCGGCTGGCCAAGGAGCCCGTTCTGATCTCGAAGGTCCAGCCCGGACTGCGCACCGAGGTGGCCCTACAGGCTCTCGAGAACTTCGGATACTTCGGCTCGCAGGCCTCCGACTCGCTGCGCTACCGCAAGCGGGGACGCAAGGCCAAGGTCGACTATACGCTCCGCATCGCTCCGCCGTGGCACTACGGGGAGATCGCCTATCCGAAGGCCGACAGTACGATGCAGCCCCTGATCGACAGTCTGCAGCACACCTCGCCGCTTCGCCCCGGAGTGCAGTACAACCTCGACACGCTCACCGCCGAACGGCAACGCATCGCCTCGACGCTGCGCGCCAACGGCTACTACTATTTCCGTCCCGACTACCTGGAGTACCTGGCCGATACGACGCTCCACCCGCGAAGCGTTGCCCTGCGGCTCGCCCTCACGCCCAACCTCCCGCAGGCCGTGCTGCGCCCCTACCGCGTGGGGGATGTCACCGTGCGGCTGCACAATCGGCGTCCGGGGCCCTTCGACACGCTGCGGATCCGCCGCGCCACGGTGATCGCTCAACAGCCGATGAAGGTCCGCCCCCGGGTGCTGAACCGCCTGCTGAGGCTTCGTCCCGGTGAGCTCTTCACGGTCGAGGCCCAGAACCAGACCCAGACCGAACTCAACAAACTGGGCACCTTCCGCTCGGTGAACCTTGCGGTCACACCGCTCGATTCGCTGCGCGGCGGGGATTCGCTCGACGTGGAGATCATCGCCCAGATGGACTCCCCGCTCGAGGTGGCGCTCGAAACCGACGTCACCTCCAAGTCGAACAGCTTCCTCGGACCGGGGCTCACCCTGACACTGAGCCACAACAACCTCTTCCGCGGCGGCGAGCGTCTCGACGTCAAACTCAACGGCTCCTACGAGTGGCAGACCGGCAACAAGAACTCCGGAGGCCGCAGCTCGCGGCTCAACTCCTACGAACTGGGGCTCAATACGTCGCTTCACCTGCCGCGGCTGCTGCTGCCTGCACGCTGGGTGCGGCGGCTGCGTCCGGGTGGTACGACCACCTTCCAGCTGGGGGCCGATCTGATGAACCGTCCGCAGTTCTTCCATCTGGTGGCCTTCAGCGGATCGGCCGGCTACCGTTTCCAGAGTTCGCCCTACAGCCACCACGATCTGACGCTCTTCCGCCTGACCTACAACCGCCTGCTCCATACCACGGCGAGCTTCGACCAGACGATGGCCGAGAACCCCTCGATCGCCATGAGTTTCCGCAACCAGTTCGTCCCCTCGATCGGCTACACCTACACCTTCGACCGCAGCTACGGGCAGACGGGCGACCGGCGCCTCTACTGGCAGAACAGCCTCACCGAAGCGGGAAACCTGCTCTCGGCCATACTCGGGGCCGCGGGTGAACACCATCCCCAGCGACTCTTCGACAATCAGTTTTCGCAGTTCGTCAAGGCGGTCAGCGAGGTGAAGTTCTACCGCCGCCTCGGACAGCGCAACAACTGGCTGGCAACGCGTCTGCTCGTCGGCGTGGGCTACGCCTACGGCAACTCCGAGGTAATGCCCTACAGCGAACAGTTCTACATCGGCGGAGCCAACAGCATCCGCGCCTTCACCGTGCGCTCGATCGGTCCGGGCAGCTACCGCCCGCCCGTCGACGACAGCGACGGTTACCTCGACCAGACGGGCGACTTCAAACTCGAAGCCAACGTCGAGCTGCGTTTCGGGATCATGGGACGTCTCAACGGCGCCCTCTTCCTCGATGCGGGGAACGTCTGGCTGCTGAAGGCGGACCCCAACCGTCCGGGAGCCGCCCTGCAGGGAAGCACCTTCTTCAACGACATTGCGCTCGGTACGGGATTCGGTCTGCGCTACGACATCAGCTATCTGGTCATCCGCGCCGACCTCGGCATCGGGCTCCACACCCCCTATCCGAACCCCGACAAGCGGGGCTACTACAACATCTCCAATTTCAAGGACGGATTGGGATTCCACCTGGCCATCGGCTACCCCTTCTGACGGGGCCGCGCCGGGAGGAGATACCGCAAACAGATCGGGAAAACGCCCGGGACATGGAGCAGGGTGCCCTCCGACGAAGAAGATTGTCGGAGGAGGAGGGGGGGGGAAAAAAAACCGGACAGAGAACGTCTGGTTGGGAGATCGGCCGGGGAGTCAGGCGAGATGTGTGCCTGCCGAGACGGATCCGGAACGGGAAGTCAGGCGAGATGTGTGGCGGCCGGGACGGCCGGAACGGGAAGTCAGGCGAGATGTGTGGCGGCCGGGACGGCCGGAACGGGAAGTCAGGCGAAGTACGTGCCAGCAGGCAGGGTGTTCCGACTGCGATGTCGGGTAAAATGCCAAGTCGGAGGTATCGTAGCCAAATATCGGAGCAGGGAGCCGGGCCGGAAAGGAGCCGGGGCCGAGAAGGAGCCGGAAAGACGGAAACGGCAGGTCAGAACGGATAGCCGACGCCGAAGTTCAGCGCCGTATTCTTCCACTTGAAGTTGTGAATCCACCGCTCACCGGCCGGATTGTTCGGGTTGTGGAGCTGAATACCCCAGTCCAGACGCAGCACCGCAAACTTGATGTCGAAGCGCAGGCCCAATCCCGTATTGAATCCCAACTGCCGGTAGAACCGGTCGAAATGGAAGACCGCCTCGTCGGAGTATTCGGCCGGATTCTGGCGGATGTACCAAATGTTGCCCAGATCGAAGAAGGTGGCACCGTGGATCATGCCCCAGATCGGGAAACGCAGTTCGACGTTGGCCTCGAGCTTCACGTCACCCGTCTGCACGGGGTAGTCGTTGTGCGGATCGGGCACCGAGCCCTGTCCGAGCGTACGAGGCGTCCAGCCGCGCATGCCGTTGCTGCCGCCGCAATAGAACTGCCGGTCGAAGGGCACCGACTGCGAATTGCCGTAGGCCATGGCCACACCGCCGTAAAGATGGCCGACCAGCGCCGTCACATCGCCCAACATGATTTTGCGGCTGACGCTCAGGTCCGTACGGAAATATTGCGAATACTGGATTCCGAAGATCGTATAGTAATCCCTGCCGGCCGCCGGCGCGAAGAAGGCATGTTCGACGGCGTCGATCAGATTGCCCGCCGTCTCGGCATTGAAACGGATGGTCGTGGCGTTGCCGCCGAAATTCTTCCGCTGGTTGTTGTAGCTGTAGCTGAACGACAGGCCGCCGATGAACTGCGTCTGGAAACTGTTGATCAGGTATTTGTTCTGCGTGCTACCCAGGAATTCGGGATCCACCGGGCGCGTCATGTCGATCACGTTGATGTCGACGGGGCGCAGCGAGAAACTCGAATAGCGGTTGTTGGTCCACGAGTAGGTCAGGCCCGCACTCGACAGCGTGCGTGCATAGTAGGGGCGGTCCTGAAAATTCACCGCCACCTCGATCTTCGTCCGCGGCTGGTTGGCATTGCGGAAACGGCGCATGTGCCACGGTGCCAGGAAGCGCGGGAAGGTCAAACCCGCTGTGATCCCGAACTCCGTGGCCCGTTTTTTCCGGGCATCGGGGGCCTTCATGAACTCGTAGCCCGCGGCAAACGACACATCGAACGACTCCGCCCCGCGGAAGATGTTGCGGTTCTGGTAGCCCACCGTGGCCTTCAGCCCGTAGAAGCTCGACGTGGTGCTCCCCTCCACGTCGACCTTGACACTCTGACGCAGCGTCGGTGTACAGAGGATATTGCACGTCAGATACCCCTCACGCGTGTAGAGCATCTGCGTCGAATCGGCCGACGAACCGATGAAGGAGACGTAGTTGCTCGAATCGGCCGCCAGCGGCTGCTCCTCGAAGGCGATGCGCGTGCTCTTGAAGTAGCCCAGCGACATCAGATCGGCATAGGCCCGGTTGACGCGCGACGAATTGTAGACGTAGTTCGGGTAGAGGGGTACGGTTTGCCGCAGCACTCGCGGGCGCAGACTCGGACGCTTCTCGTAGATGATGTTCAGACCGCGGTAATCGAGCGTATCGAGACGCGAAAGGAGCGTCGTATCGTTGCGGATCTCCGTCGGATCGTAATCCGGGAAGATGTTGATCTTGCCCAGACGGTAGACCAGGTTGTTGTCCATGATGGCCTTGCCCCGGGCATCGTAACCCGCCAGATACTGCTTGATCACCACCTGCAGATCGACCTTGCGGTCCCCGCCCAGCGTATCGGCCAGATAGAGTATGTTGTTGACCGAGAAGTTGTAGTAACCCCGGTCGCGGAGATAGGCCGTGATCCGTTCGCGCTCGGCGTCGAGCACCGTGACGTCGTAGATCGCCCCCGGCCGCAGCAGCGTATGCACCGTGTCGGGCAGCACGATCTGTTCGAGGAACTTGTCGTGGAAGAGATACGAGACCGAATCGATGCGGTAGGGAGCCCCCTGATGCGTGGAGTAGATCACCGTGGCGCGCTTGTGGCGCGAGGTGGTATCGATGCGGAACGAGGCCTGCGAATGGAAGAAGCCCTTCGAATCCATATAAACCTTCAGGTTTTCGGTGCTCTTCTTCACCAGACCTGCGTCCAGCAGTTCGGGAGCCTGGCCGATCTTGCGTTTCCACTCGTTCCAGCGGTTCCCCTTCGCCGGATCGGCCTGTTCATAGAGCCAGACGTAGAAGTTGGTTCCCAGGAAACGCTTGTTCGGCGTCTGGCGGATGTATTTCTCCAGCTCCGAGGCGGGGATCCGCTCCTTGCGGGGGGTCGAGCGGTCGGCCTCGATGCGCACCTTCTGCAGGAAGTAGCTTCCCTCGGGAATATGCCGCGTGACGCTGCAGGCCGAGCCGACGAAGCCCAGCACCGCAACAACCAGTATACGGCACAACCGACCCACCTGCAACGTGCGATGATCAGTGGTTGTTGAAGAAACCCTTCTCGCACAACAGGGCGAAATAGCTCTCCGAGATGGCCAGATTGTCCCGCCGCACGTAACGCCGTTCGGTGAAGATACGGGCCAGATTCGGCAGACCGTTCTCCTCCAGGAGGCGTTTGGTCTGCTCCGACTCCTCGCGCTCGGCCCACAGTTCGTCGATCTCGGCCGCCGTGTAGTCGGTATACTTCTCGTAGTGGACCACGGCCTCCAGCGGCAGACGGTCGGTCAGTTCGGGCGATTCGTCGGGATAGCCCACGACGATCGTCGTCAGGGGGATCACCCCCTTCGGGAGTTCGAGAATCCGCGAGATGTCGCCCGCGGTATAGATCGTCGTACCGAGGATGCAGATTCCCAGACCGTGGCTCTCGGCCTCGATGCAGAAGTTCTGCGCAGCCAGCAGGGCATCGGTCGAGGCGTTCAGGAACCAGGCGAAATTGTCGTAGGCCGGATCGGCATCGCGCTGTTCGCACCACAGGGTGAAACGGTGGATATCGGCGCAAACCGTCACCAGACACGGGGCCTGAGTCACCATCGGCTGGTTGAAATGACACGGAGCCAACTGCTCACGCAGCGCCTGATCACGGGAGACAACCAGCGAATAGAGCTGCATGTTGCCGCACGTCGAGGCGCGGGTAGCCGCTTCGAGACAGTCGCGCAACACCTCCGCAGGGATGGGTGTCGGCCGGAATTTTCGGATGGAACGATGCTTGAACAGCACACTTTTCATAGAGTCGACGGATTAAAATTCTTCTTTCCACACCAATCGGCCTCACCTTGCATCAATTCGGGGCCGATTTTTTCACAAAAGTAGCAAAACTTTTAGAAGTTTTACTATTTTTGCCAGAGAGAAACCTTCGTCCGTAAGGGGCCGGAAATACCTGCGGCCGAAGATGCTGCTCCAAAACAACCGATGAGGTGCTGACTGAATTTGCCAAATACGAAGGGGCCGGAAACGACTTCATCCTGATCGACAACCGCGAAGGGCTCTTCACCCCCGATCCGGCGTTGATCGCACGACTGTGCGACCGCCATTTCGGAATCGGAGCCGACGGTCTGATGACCCTTGCGCGCAATGCCGAAATCGACTGCTCGATGCGCTACTACAACGCCGACGGTTCCGAGGGCGAGATGTGCGGCAACGGAGCCCGCTGTTTCACCCTCTTCGCCGAGCATCTCGGCATCGGCGGCGAAACCAAGTTCTTCGATGCCGCCGACGGGCTGCACACCGCCCGGATCCACCGCACCAAGGGCTTCTCTGGCGAAATCGAACTCGGCATGATTGCCGTGCGCGAGATCCGCGCGGGTGACAACTGGTGGTTTCTCAATACGGGGGTTCCCCACTACGTGGAGTTCGTCGACGATCTCAAGGCGGTCGATGTCGTTTCCCGCGGGCGCGCCATCCGCTACGATTCGGCCCGATTCCCGCAGGGTACGAACGTCAATTTCGTCCAGGTTACAGGTACGGGCACCCTCAGCGTCCGCACCTACGAACGCGGCGTCGAGGACGAAACGCTCGCCTGCGGAACCGGAGTCACGGCAGCCGCCATCATCACCAACTTTGCCCTGCAACACGACACGCACCGCTACCGTATCACGGTCCGCGGCGGTGAACTCTCGGTCCGTTTCACCCACGAAGCACACACGCAAACCTATACGGACATCCGTCTGACAGGGCCTGCACGCCGGGTCTTCGGCGGCACGTTCGAAAGCGAAAATTTCTAAATTCCAACCATTCCCATTTTCCATCCCATGAAAACACAAAAGGGAATCCGTGAACACGACACGGATGAACTTCGCAAGGCCAAACGCCTCGAACCGCTCCGCAAGAGCGGCAAGGAACGTCACACGCTCTACAGCCAGTACGAAGAGGAGGATGACGAGGAGGATTACCGATCCTATGCCAGACGTGAATCCGCCCTCGACTATCTCGATGACGAAGAAGAGGAATAACCCACTGAACCGATGATCGAAAAATTCATCATGGCGGGGTCCACGGCCCTGCACATCTGCGACTCCCAAAAGGGGGACCGATGCATAGTCCTGCTGCACGGATACCTGGAATCGATGCTGGTCTGGGAGGACTTCGTACCTTATCTGTACAAGGAGGTGCGGGTCGTGACACTCGACCTGCCGGGACACGGCATCTCGGTCGTACAGGGCGAGAAGCATTCGATGGAGTTTCTGGCCGATACGGTGGCCGATGCCCTGAAGGCGCTGGGAATCCCGCGCTGCACCCTTGTCGGGCACTCGATGGGCGGCTATGTGGCGCTGGCCTTCTGCGAACGTCACCCGGAGATGCTTGACGGCCTGGTGCTGCTGAGTTCCACCCCGAATCCCGACAGCCCGGAGAAGGCCGAAAACCGGCGTCGTGAGATAGCACTTGTCCGCGCCGGACGCAAGGAGCTGCTGGCCCGTGTGGCACCGGCGGCAGGCTTTGCCGAGGAGAACCGCGACCGGATGAAGGACTACATCGAGGATCTGACCGAGCAGGTCTTCATCACCGAGGACGACGGTATCGTGGCACTGCTCAACGGCATGATAAACCGCAAGGATCAGAACGAAATGCTGCGGCAAACGAAAGTACCGGTCCTTTTTATCCTCGGTCGCAAGGATAACTACATTCCCCTGGAGGTCGCCGAGAAGATGGTTGCCGACCACCCCGAAGCCCGGGTCGTCTGGCTCGAACACGCGGGGCACATGGGCTTTCTCGAGGAGCCCGAAGCGACGGCCCAGGCCCTGCTTGACTTTGTTAAAACCGAAAAATAATCCGACAACACCTCACTCTCTTTTCAAGACGGGGAAGACATCTTTCCCGTCTTTTCTTTTGCCGTACGCCATAAATGACCGGCCGCCCCACGCTTTCTCCGCATTCGCGGCCATACAAAACAGCCCGCACACACCGTCCGCCTCCCACGACGCCATGGCTTCATGCCATTGCGTACACACCGTCTCCACCACCGTCCAGCGGGTCATGTCGTCGATCATCCGCGCCGGGAGGGGTTCATTGCAGGGCAAAAAAAGGTCAGACCTTACGATCTGACCTTGAAGAGGCGGCTACCTACTCTCCCACGGGATAACCGCAGTACCATCGGCGTAAGTGAGCTTAACTTCTCTGTTCGGAAT
>NZ_NFIA01000010.1:0-111055 GCF_002159375.1 Alistipes sp. An54 | reverse complement strand
GCCCCTTCTGTCAGCCTCCGGGAGGCTGACCGGAGGCTGACAGAAGGGGCTGCCGGGGGGCTGACGGAGGTGGCTGACCGGAGGCAGACTGAGACAGCTGACCGGGATTACAGTCCGGGAGAGTCGTACCGGGGCAGGGATCGGGCCGTACCGAGTAGCTTGGAATATGCCTGAATTGCGGGACTGACAGGTGTCTGGAAAGAAAACCGTAAAAATCATGGAGAACATACGCAGCAAGATGACTTCACGAGGCGTCGAGTCTCTCGACGACCGGGAGTTGTTATCGTTGTTGATCGAGGACGAACAACTGGCCGAGGTGTTGTTGGCAACTTACGGGGGTTCGTTGGCACGCATGACCCGCGAACCGGAAGCCCGATTGCGCATGGTGGGCGGAATGGGGCTCAGGCGGGCCCGAAATCTGTTGTTGGCCGCCGAGTTGGGCCGCAGGGTGGCGGCTGAAGGGGCGGGGGAGTCCGACTCCATTGCAACGAGCGATGATGTGGTGCGGTTGTTTCGTCCGCAACTTGAACGCCTGACCCACGAAGAGTGCTGGGTAGTCTATCTCACTTCATCCAATCGCATCATTGAGCGCCAACGGGTGAGTCAGGGCGGGGTGACAGGGACGGTGGTCGATCACCGGTTGATCGCCAAACGGGCCCTTGAGTTGCTCGCCACGCGGCTTATTTTGATTCACAATCACCCTTCGGGGAGTCCGGAGGCGAGTGCGCAGGATCGGGCGCTGACCGAACGTATTGCCAAGGCGGCTGCACTGTTTGACATTCGGCTGCTGGATCACGTGATCATAGCCCGCGGCGGCGGGGACTTTTCGTTTCGGGAGGCGGGATTGATCGGATAACCGGCCTTGGGGCGGGTTGGACGGAATACCCGGGAGTTCTCGATGATTGGCCACCGGGGCCACCGGGGCCACCGGGACAGACGGGGTAGGCTGAGCGTGACCGGGGCAGGCCGAGCGTGACCGAGGCAGGCGGCAGGAGCGGACGGAGGCAGACGGGGACTGGCCGGCTGACAGCGGCCCTTGGGATAGCGTTCCATGGGTTAGGCGGGCATTCGGGCGGCAGCCCGCAAGGGGAACTTCCGGTCGGACGGCCCCATGAGAAAATTGTTTTCGGAGTTATCCCGAGAAAGCGAAAAACGACGACATCGGAAGATGCCGTCGTTTTTTCGCAGGGTGGTCGGAGCGGGTCAGATGCCCAGATAGGTCAGCACGTAACGGTACTCCGAGCCGAGATTGTTGCTCAGGGTGATCTCCATGCCGTCGATCTCCTCGCCCCGCTGCCAATTGTTGAGGGAATTGTACTTGTAGGAGAGATTCTCGGTCACCTTCTCGCCGTTGGTCAGCGTCGTGACCACCTTGACAGGCAGCAGGTTGCCCGTCGGGCCAAGCAGCCCCAGACTGCGCAGCATGTCGGAGTCGTAGATGAAGAGGAGCCCCGGATCAATGGCCTGAAGCCCGTTGAGCCGTTCGTATTCGGTTGTGTGCTTGTTGACATTCGCGTCGTAGGTGAACTCCTGCGTGCCGTTCTCCTTCCATCGGATTTGCGAGCAGTTGTTGTCCTGGTAGACATAGTGTCCCTCGTCCTGCCAGGAGAGTGCCCCGTCGAAGGTGGCGTCGATGTAGACGTTCGCCAGCTGACCGGCCTCGTATTCAAACGCATGGGTGCGCGACGACGAGGGATCCGCCGATTCGGTGACCGTTGCATAGTTGATCATGGTGCCGTCGTTGGGTTCGTCGAGGCCCATACCTTCGCAAACCCACTTGTAACTGTATGCGGTATTCTTGTCGAAGTGTTTTTCCGTGGCTGTGAGCCGGCTGGCGCTCTCGTAGCTGAACTCCCAGATGCCTACGGCCGAGGTCATCTCGGCATCGTTGTAGGTGGTGATCGAGGTCAGGCGGTTGGCGTTGTCGTAGGCGAAGATCATGTAGTATTCGGCCCGGTCGTTTTCATACTCCGTGATGCGGACCAGCCGTCCGCTCGGAGCCGGCTCCTGTCCCTCGTCGGAATCGCCTGCGGGGGCCTTCTGCGTGATGGAGATCTCGATCTGCGTCGGGCCGCAGGTGATGGTGATGAAGGCCGTGCGGGACTCCTGTCCGGTGTTGGGCTGCAGGTCGATCTGCACGGTGTAGTTGCCGGCCTGGTCGCCGTGGTCGGGCGTGATCGAGATCCAGTCGGGCGTTTCGGCCCGGGTCTCGCGGATCGAGGCGCTCCAGGCAGCTTCGGTGGTGAAGGTCACGCTGGAGGTTCCGCCTCCGGCTTCGGCCATCTGGACCAGCTGGGAGACGTCGGGAACCTGGATCTGGCCGAAGTCGCCCGATTGGGGCTGGCCGTCGTCGTCGTCGCAGGATGCCAGCAGCAGTCCCGAGACAAAAAACAGAACAAAGAATTTAATGTTTTTCATCATTGTAAAATAGGTTTGGTGAGAACTTATCGGAACAAATATAGGAAATAAAATCGGCATAGGGAGCGGCATTTCTTAATAATTTTGTACTTTTGCCATTTAGAATAGGAAATCAGTAAAACATAATACGATGACTCAGGAAGAACTTTTCAAGAAGCTGGTCGCTCACTGCAAGGAGTACGGATTCGTATTCCCGTCGAGCGAGATCTACGACGGTCTGGGTGCGGTCTACGATTACGGACAGAACGGTGTCGAGTTGAAGAACAACATCAAGCGCTATTGGTGGGATTCGATGGTCAAGCTGCACGAGAACATCGTGGGGCTCGACGCGGCGATCTTCATGCACCCCAAGACGTGGGAGGCATCGGGCCACGTGGCGGCATTCAACGACCCGCTGATCGACAACAAGGACTCGAAGAAGCGTTACCGTGCCGACGTGCTGATCGAGGACTGGATCGCCAAGCAGGATGAAAAGATCGAGAAGGAGGTCGAGAAGGCCCGCAAGCGTTTCGGAGCGGACTTCGACGAGGCCAAGTACCGTGCCACGTCGCCGCGTGTGGCCGAGACGCAGGCCAAGCGTGACGAGGTTCACCGCCGCTATGCCGAGGCGATGAATGCCAACGATCTGGCCGGACTGCGGCAGATCATCCTCGACTGCGAGATTGCCTGCCCGATCTCGGGTACGCGCAACTGGACCGAGGTGCGTCAGTTCAACCTGATGTTCTCGACGCAGATGGGTTCGACGTCCGAAGGTTCGTCGACGATCTACCTGCGCCCGGAGACGGCCCAGGGCATCTTTGTCAACTTCCTGAACGTGCAGAAGACCGGCCGCATGAAGATTCCGTTCGGTATCGCACAGATCGGCAAGGCCTTCCGCAACGAGATTGTGGCTCGTCAGTTCATCTTCCGCATGCGCGAGTTCGAGCAGATGGAGATGCAGTTCTTCGTTCGCCCGGGCACCGAGATGCAGTGGTGGAACGAGTGGCGCAACACGCGTATGGCCTGGCACCGTGCGCTGGGCTTCGGCGACGACAACTACCGTTTCCACGACCACGAGAAGCTGGCCCACTACGCCAACGCCGCCACCGACATCGAATATAACTTTCCGTTCGGCTTCAAGGAGGTCGAGGGCATCCACTCGCGTACGGACTTCGACCTGGGCAATCACCAGAAGTATTCGGGCAAGAAGATGCAGTATTTCGATCCGGAGACGGGCGAGAGCTACGTACCCTACGTGGTGGAGACTTCGATCGGTGTCGACCGCATGTTCCTGCAGGTTATGTCGGCGGCCTACACCGAGGAGCAGCTCGAGGGCGGCGATACGCGTGTTGTGTTGCGTTTCCCGGCCGCACTGGCACCGGTGAAGGTGGCCATCCTGCCGCTTGTGAAGAAGGACGGCATGCCCGAAGTGGCGCAGAAGATCGTCGACCTGCTGAAGTACGACTATAACGTGGCCTACGACGAGAAGGATTCCGTCGGCAAACGCTACCGCCGTCAGGATGCCATCGGTACGCCGTTCTGCGTGACGGTTGACGGCCAGACGCTCGAGGACGGTACGGTGACGGTCCGTCACCGCGACACGATGCAGCAGGAGCGCGTCAAGATCGAGGCCCTGCCGGCCCTGGTCGACGAGGAGTGCTCCTACCGCAAATTGTTCAAGAAACTGAATCTGTAGTCGCCGCGCGACGCCATCCGACATGGGACGGATTCTGGCCATCGACTACGGCACCAAACGTACGGGGATCGCTGTGAGCGATCCTCTGCGGTTGATTGCCGGGGGATTGGAGACCGTTCCGACGCGGGATCTCGAACGCTGGCTGGCCGACTATTTTGCGCGGGAGGAGGTCTCGACCATCGTCATGGGCAAACCCATGCAGATGGACGGCACGCCTTCCGAAACGTGGCGCTTCATCGAGCCGCTGGCGCGCCGCCTGCAGCGAGCGTGGCCCGACAAGGAGGTGGTCTTTCACGACGAACGCTTCACCTCGGTGCTGGCCCACCGCACGATGCTCCAGAGTGGCATCGGACGCATGGCGCGGCGTGACAAGGCGCTGGTGGACAAGATCTCCGCGACGATTATTTTACAAAGTTACATGGAATTTAACCGATGATTTACCCGATAGTGATCTATGGAGACGAGGTGCTTCGCAAGGCGTGTGCACCCGTCACGCCCGAGACGCTCGACGTGAAGAAGTTCGAGGAGGACATGTTCCTGACCCTCGACGAGGCGGGCGGCGTAGGGCTTGCAGCCCCGCAGGTGGGCAAGAATCTGCGTTTCTTTGTGGTTGACTGTACGCCGTGGGCCGAGGAGGACCCGTCGTGTGCCGACTACAAGCGGGCCTTCGTCAACGCCGAAATCTACGAATACTCCGAGGAGACGAAGATCTATAACGAAGGCTGCCTTTCGTTTCCGGGGATCTATGCCGACGTGCAGCGTTCGCTGCGGATCCGGATGCGCTACCTGGATACGGACTTCGTCGAGCACGACGAGGAGTTCACGGGGCTCAAGGCATGGGTCATCCAGCATGAGTACGACCACATCCAGGGCAAGGTCTTTACGGACCGCATCTCGCCGCTGCGTCGTCAGCTGCTCAAGAGCAAACTGTTGAATCTGGCCAAGGGAAAGTTCCGTTGTGCCTACAAAACGCGATAACATGAAGAAGTTCCTCTTTGCAGCCCTTGCCGTGGCAGCCCTTTCGCTGACGGGTTGCGTGAAGTCGCCCGTTTCGGGCTTCGCCTATACGGATATCAAGGACGGCATGGCCATTACGGGCAATGCCGGATCGAGCAAGGTCGGCACGGCCGAGGTCAAGGGGTACGTAGGTCTGGTGGCGCTGGGCGATGCCAGCATCCAGACGGCGGCCCGCGAAGCCGGCATCACGCGTATCCACCACGTCGACTACCAGATGAAGTCCTACGTGGGGCTCTATACCATCTATACGATCATCGTCTACGGTGACTGATTGTCGACAGCCGGGCGGGCCGTTTCCCGAATGCCGGAAAGGGCCGAGGGGGCTAAGGGGGCTGAGGGGTCCGAAGGGGCAGAAAGAGCTGAAGGGACAGAAGGAGCAGAAGGTGTGGAAGAGGTTTGCGATGCCGGAGGATGGAAGGCGGATCGGTCGGGGCCTTTTGGCGGTTGTGTGCTGCTGGGGAGCCTTGTTGACGGCTTCGGGGCAGGAGATCCGCTCGCACTATGTCTCGAAGGCCGAGACCGACGGCACGATCTACCACACCCTTCCGGTGACGCTGTTCGAAAATCCCGAGGCGGGCGATCTGACCTTTGACCTTACCTACAAGGAGCACCGTGGAGGACGGGCGACGCTGAACTTCACGTGCCGGATGGCACGTCCCGAGACGGTTGATTCCATGCGTTTTGTTTCGGGCGGCGTAATTCTCTCCGGGCCGGTCGGCCGACTCTACCTCGAGCCCGAAAAGCGAGGCTGGAAACATCGCTATACGTTCGATCTCGACGCTTCGCAGCTGTGCGGCTTCTTCGACGAGCGCCAGCTCCCTGAAGTGACGCTCTATATCGATGGACGCCCGTGGCTCTATCGGGCCAAACGTTCGGCCTGGCGCAGCTATGCGCCGATCGGCTACCGGATCTTCGAGATGATCCGCATCAACGAGGGGGCAGAATAGGGGCCGAGTAGGGGCAGAATAGGGGCCGGACCGGTGAATGGACCTGGTGCAATGACCGGATATGAGGCCGAATATGGGGGCTGAGCGAAGCGTCGCGCTGTGGTACAGATAGTTCCGAAGGGCTGGAAGCCTGCTCTCGAATTCTCTGAGATTCTCCTGAATCTTACCGGATCGGCTTCGGATGTCGGTTCCGCGTGAGGGCTTTCCCCGAAAAATTACCCCGACAGTCGTGAACACGGCTGCCGGGGTTTTTCGTACCTGCAGAAGACGGATCTACCTACTCCCAGGAGGTGCCGGCTGCCTGTTCGATGGCATCCATCTCAGCCGCTGCGTTGCCGACGTCCGGGCGCACCTTGAGGGCGGTAAGACCGAAGTGGTCGTTTTTGAAACGCCCGTAGAACCGGTTGTTGCTCCACGTGATTTCGGCCTGGGGATCCGAGTCCTCGTATCGGACGACATAGTTGCTGGTGTTGCCCTCGGGTACGACCGCTATGTTGTCCTCGATGCGTGATGAGATGACCGGCAGGGTCATGTTCGACGAGCCGTAGTTGATGTGCATGGCCAGATTGCAGTCCACGAAGGTGTTGCCCTTCACCAGGGCATTCTTTACCTGCGCATAGCCGCTCAGCGAGACGTTCTCCTCCCCGCGGACCAGACACAATGCCGCCTTGTATCCGACGCTGTTCAACCGTTCGAACCAGTTTTCCTCGACGACGTGATCTTCGCCGATGATGCGCACACCGCCCGTATCCGCGATGTCGTTGCCCAGAAAGTAGTTGCCGCTGACGGTGCAGCCGTTTCCCTGACGCAGCGTCAGCGTCCCCTTGCTTTCGTAGAAGACGTTGCCCGAGTAGGTGTTGCCGCAGCACTTGTTCGAGACGATCTCCTGCGCCTCGCCGTTGCACCGGTAGAAGTAGTTGCCCTTGACGACGCATCCGCCCTTCTGCATCGAGTGGGCGCTGTCGCCGACGCGGATGGTCTCCTGCTCGTTGGCCGGTTCACCGTCCGCGTCGAGAATTGTCTCGGGACGCGAAAAGTGGTTGTATGAAATTTCGTGACCGGCCGTCACCCCCTCCTCAAGCCAGACGACGCACAGTGCGCCCATGTTGTTCTTGTTCTCGAAGCGGCAGTGCGTAACGACATTGTGTGTGCCGTAGAGCGACACCCATTTCGTGCTGTTCACGGCATCGGACTCCGACCCCGAACCGTCGATGGCGCAATCCTCCAGTCGGCATGCCTGTGAACCGCTTTCGAAGCGGATCAGATGTTCGCCGTCGGGTACCGGGTCAATCCATTGGAATCCGCTTACGTGCAGGTAGCTGCCGTCGATACTGAGAGTCGAAGCTCCCGTGAAGCGGACTCCGCCCGGGTTTTCTGCGCGGAAGAGAATCGGCTCCGCTTCGCTTCCCGTACCTGTAAGGTGAATCTTCTGGGCATCGTAGGTGCCGTCTTTCCAGATAATGGTGCGACCGGCTTCGAGCGGCCCGAGAGCCTCGAGTTCCGCCGCCGAGGAGATGGTGCTGGTCACCTCCCCTTCGGGAATCTCTTCGTCCGGATTATTCTCCTCGTCGGGATTGCCTTCGTCGGGCTTCTCCCCTGAATCCGAACCGGAGCCGCCGTCCGTTTCGGTTTCTGTTCCGGACGCGGGCATTTCGTCGTTGTCGCCGCCGCACGCTGCGCATGCCAGGAGGGCCAGACCGAGCATTCCGGTCCGTACCCACGCGCAAAAGGTCTTTTTCATCTTTGTTTTGGGTTGAAATTGGTTTGCCAATTGCAATATTAACAAAAATAAATTGGTTAACCAAATTCGGAGCCTCTTGATTTCATCCATTCGGAACCTGCAATCCGTTGTTCAGGATGATTCAACAGGGGCAGAAAAAATCCCGGAAGTCAGATGAGTGACATTCCGGGATGGATTGGAGAAGAGGCTGGTCAGAACCGGTAGGCGGCCCCAATACTGATCGTGACCGGGTTTTTGCGTAGATCATCGAACATGGGCTGCCATTTGAGCCCGGCCGTGATGTCCCAGTCGCGAGCGACCTTGTAGTCGAAACCGCCGCCGAGATTCAGACCGGCAGCCCATCGACCGATATCGTTTGCAGTCAGACCGGCTGCGGGATAGATTTTCCAACCGCTACCGAGGTCGAATACATACTGCACATCGACGTTGAGATCGATCGAGCAATAGTCGTGGAGTAAGGCGATTATCGAGGGTTCGATGCGCCAGTTGTCCGTGAAGCTGTATCGGGCGAATGCGCCCAATCCGACGATGCCGTCTCCTGTATTGGTGTAGATGTTCATGCGGGGACCGACTGCCCAATTCCCTGCATCCTGAGCCGAAGCTGCCGTGGCTACGCACAAAGCGGCGATCGCCGAAAGGAGGATCTTTTTCATGGTTTCGTTGAGATTTTAAAAACGTCCGTTCAAAAACTTTACCAAGACAAATATAGCAAAAAAGGGAGTGTCGTGCAAATAAATTCAACCAATCCGACGGATTTGTCAACATACGGAAAATCCCGCAGCCCGAGGCTGCGGGATTTTGACGAATGATCTTTGGAAGGGTAGGGGGTTGTTCGGGGCAGAATCCGGTAGGTTGGCCATCTTTCTGAGGCGGCACGTTGAGGCTGTTTCCCGCTTTCAGGCGGCTTGCTTCGGTCCGTTTCTCTTCCCGACAGGTCCAGCCTTTTTTCGGGGCGGTTTTTTTTCGGTCCGATTCCTCCTTCCGGGCGGCCCGGCTCAGCTTGTTCTCCTTATGGTCCCGGCTCCTTATGGTCCCGGCTCCTCATGGTCCCGGCTCCTCATGGTCCCGGCTCCACTTGGCCTCGGCTCCTCATGGCCTCAGGTTTTTTTTTTCCCCCCCCCTCTCTACGGTCCCGGTTATTTCTGGTTGAGGGCAGCGTGAGCGGCAGCCAGACGGGCGATGGGCACACGGAAGGGCGAGCAGCTCACGTAGTTCAGACCGGCATAGTGACAGAACTCCACCGACGAGGGCTCACCGCCGTGCTCGCCGCAGATACCGCACTTGAGGGTCGGACGCGTGCCGCGGCCCTTGAAGACGGCCTCACGGATCAGCTGGCCCACGCCGTTGCGGTCGAGGATCTGGAACGGGTCGTTCTTCAGAATACCCTTCTCGAGGTAGATCGGGAGGAACTTGCCGATATCGTCGCGCGAGAATCCGAGGGTCATCTGCGTGAGGTCGTTCGTGCCGAACGAGAAGAACTCGGCCACTTCGGCGATCTGGTTGGCCGTGACGGCGGCACGCGGTACTTCGATCATCGTGCCGACCATGTAGTCGATCTTGTCGTTGCGCTCGGAGAATACCTGATCGGCCGTCTGATCGATGATCTTCTTCTGGTAGCGGAGCTCCTTGTGGTTTCCGACCAGCGGGACCATGATCTCGACGTGAACGGGCGTACCCGTTGCGCGGACGTTCATGGCAGCCTCGATGATGGCGCGGGTCTGCATCTCGGTGATTTCGGGATAGGTGTTGCCCAGACGGCAGCCGCGGTGACCCAGCATGGGGTTGAACTCGGCCAGCGACTCGACCTTCTCGACGATCTTCTGCAGAGGCACGCCCATCTCCTCGGCCATCTCCTTCTGGCCCTTCTCATCGTGGGGCACGAACTCGTGCAGAGGGGGATCAAGCAGGCGGACCGTGACGGGATAACCCTTCATGACCTTGAAGAGACCCTCGAAGTCGCCGCGCTGCATCGGCAGCAGTTTGGCCAGGGCGACCCGTCGTCCGGCCTCGTCGTCGGCCAGAATCATCTCGCGGATGGCCTTGATGCGGTCGCCTTCGAAGAACATGTGCTCCGTGCGGCAGAGGCCGATACCCTCGGCGCCGAATTCGAAGGCCTGAGCGGCATCCTTTGGCGTGTCGGCGTTTGCGCGGACTTTCAGCACGGCGTATTTCGAAGCCAGTTCCATGAGCTTGCCGAAGTCGCCGCTCAGATCGGCGGCCTTCGTGGCTACCTCACCCAGATAGACTTCGCCCGTCGAACCGTTGAGCGAGATCCAGTCGCCCTCCTTGACGGTGAATCCGTTGACGTGAATGGTGCGGGTCTTGTAGTCGATCTGCAGTTCACCGGCACCCGATACGCAGCACTTGCCCATACCGCGAGCCACGACGGCGGCGTGCGAGGTCATACCTCCGCGGGCGGTCAGAATACCTGCGGCGTCGAGCATACCCTTCAGATCCTCGGGCGAGGTTTCGATGCGCACCAGCACGGCCTTCTGACCGGTCTTGGCGAAGACCTTCTCGGCATCCTCGGCGAAGAAGACCACGGGACCCGTGGCGGCGCCGGGCGAAGCGGGCAGACCCTTCGTGATGACCTGCGCCGAGGCGATGGCCTTCTTGTCGAATACCGGGTGGAGCAGTTCGTCGAGCTTGGCGGGTTCGCAGCGCAGCACGGCGGTCTTCTCGTCGATCAGCCCTTCGCGCAGCATGTCCATGGCGATTTTGACCATGGCGGCACCCGTACGCTTGCCGTTGCGGCACTGCAGCATCCAGAGCTTGCCGTCCTGGATCGTGAACTCGATGTCCTGCATGTCGGTGAAGTACTGTTCCAGGTGGTGCTGGATCTCGTTGAGCTCCTTGTAGACATCGGGCATCACCTCCTCGAGCGAGGGGTATTTGCTCTTGCGCTCCTCCTCGGAGATGTTCTGGGCCTTGGCCCAGCGCTTCGAACCCTCGATGGTGATCTGCTGCGGGGTGCGGATACCGGCCACGACATCCTCGCCCTGGGCGTTGATCAGATACTCGCCGTTGAAGATGTTCTCGCCCGTGGCGGCGTCACGCGAGAAGGCGACACCCGTTGCGGAGTTGTTTCCCATGTTTCCGAAGACCATGGCCTGTACCGAAACGGCCGTACCCCATTCCGAGGGAATGTTGTTGAGTTTGCGGTAGAGGATGGCGCGTTCGTTCATCCACGAGCCGAACACGGCGCAGATGGCACCCCAGAGCTGATTCCAGGGGTTTGTGGGGAAATCCTCGCCGGTCTGCTTCTTGACGGCGGCCTTGAACTCCTTGACGAGCTCCTTTAGGTCGTCGGTTGTCAGATCGGTGTCGTTCTTCACGCCGCGTTTTTTCTTCATGGCGTCGATAATCTCCTCGAAGGGGTCGTGATCCTCCTTCGAGGCGGGTTTCATGCCGAGCACGACGTCGCCGTACATCTGGACGAAACGGCGGTACGAATCCCAGGCGAAGCGGGGGTTGCCGGTGCGTTTGGCGACGGCCTCGACGGCCTGATCGTTCATACCGAGGTTGAGAATCGTGTCCATCATTCCGGGCATCGAGGCGCGTGCGCCCGAGCGAACCGAGACGAGCAGCGGCATCTCCTTGTCGCCGAACTTCATGCCGGTGAGGCTTTCGATATTCTTCATGGCCTTTTCGACTTCGGGCTTGAGGAGTTTGATGACGGCCTCCTTGCCGTGGCTGTAGTACTCCGTGCACACTTCCGTAGTGATGGTGAATCCCGGGGGAACGGGTATGCCGATGAGGTTCATCTCGGCGAGGTTTGCACCTTTACCGCCGAGCAGCTCACGCATTTTGCCATTTCCTTCGGCCTCTTTGTTGCCGAAGGTGTAGACTCGTTTAACGTCTGCCATAGTTTCGAGATTTTTGAATTGTATGATAAATATATAAAAAATTTTTCGCAAAAAGGAGCCTCCGAAGTCGAAAAAATTGCGGTGATAACCGATTTGCCACCTCTAAAAAAGGGGCTTTTGCCCGGAGGGATTGCGAATATAGCAAAACTTTCCGGAAAAAACAAATCTCAGTGGCCGATATATACAAACACGGGCAGTGAATACCCGTATCCGCCCCGATAGATGCTTCCGGAGAAGGTTCCAAGGGGGTTACCGCTCTTTTGGTCAACCAGTTGGCGGCGGATGTAGACATCGCCTGCCGGGCATTTGAATGCCGTGTCGACGAGAATTCGGTCGCGCATCTCCCAGCGTCCCGCGCGGCGGATATTTCCGCGTCCGGCTTTTTCGGCACGTGCCATGGCATCGCGCAGCCCGAGGCGTGCGGCCTTCTGGCCGTCGACACGGCCCATGACCACGAGCGGCAACCCGGGATAGTTGTCGCGCAAATCCTCCGCGAGCCATCGTCCCGTGCTTCGATCGCCGCACATCGCCAGCCCTACGCGCAGCCCGTCCAGCTCGCCGATGACCAGCAGATAGCGACGTCCGACTTCGGCGCGTTCCGGGTAGAAGCGGTCGCCGTAGTACAGCAGGGCAAAGTCCATGCCGTCGAGCGTGTTGAGTGTTCGGTGGAGGTAGGAGTATTCGCCGCGGCAGGCCGAGCAGAGGTCGCGGACGACCTGTTCGTTTTCGACGCCCCACAGGGCGACGATCTCCAGCGCCATGGAGTCGATGACAGCGGCCGTGTTTCGGATCTTGCGTTCGTAACGCTCCGAGTTCCAGCCGTAACGACCTTGTGGTGTGTACGCCTCGTCATTGTAGAAGAGGGCGGGGATGGTGTCGTAGATTCGGTCGACGTCGTAGAAGGCGATTCCGGCGGGCTGGCGTCCGAATGCGGCGAGCCCCGCCGCGACGAGTGCGATGATGATCGACAGCAGACGCATCATGACCGGCCGGAGAGGTTAAAGGGGGTTTTCGGGGAGGAAATCGCGGGGCGAGCAGCCGAGGAACTTGGCGATTTCGTTGATATGGTGGGGATTGTATTTGATATCGTATTTGGGGCTTTCGACCTGCCCGATGAAACTTTTCGATACACCGATTCCATACGCCAGCATGGATTGGGAGATATTCTGGCGTTTCCGCTCTTTACGAACGGCATCGATAATATATTGGTCGATCGGGTATATCACAAGTTGCTTGTTTTATCAAGTAAAACTAAGCAACTTATTCTTCGAAACGCTTGTGTATACACAACCGATACTCAGTTATCACTGAGCGTCCTTTCGAAAGATGAAAGGTCTTCTCTCTTTTTGGGCCTGGTTGCGCTCAATTGCTTTTGAAATCCAGTGAGACACGACCTCCCCCCCCCGGATTTCAGTCTCTGTACGGCGACGGGTACGTCGTATAGAGTTTGAAGCCCGGTGAGTCTCAGTTGCCTGCGGGGATCATGCGTCGATCACCCCCGAGCCGACCAGCTCGTCGCCGTCATACCAGGCGGCGAACTGCCCCGGGGTGATGCCCCGCTGGGGTTCGTCGAAGAGCAGATAGGCCCCTTCGCGGCGGATGAAGAGCCGTGCCCCCTGTAACGGCTGCCGGTAACGGATGCGTACCGAGAAGCGGGCGCTCTCTCCGACCTTCATCTCCCGCGTGGGGTTGACCCAATGGATGTCGCCCGGCAGGATGCGCAGCGCCGGCCGCCACAACCCCGGATGGGCGTCCCCCTCACCCACATAGATCACATTCTGCACGGTGTCCGTGGCCAGAATGAACAACGACTCCTTGCGGCCGCCGATTCCGAGTCCCTTGCGCTGACCGATCGTGTAGAAGTGGGCGCCGTTGTGCTCGCCGATCTTCTTTCCGTCGCGCACCGTATAGTGCCACGGTTCGGCCAGAGCGGCCAGCTCCTCATCCGAAGGCTCCATGTCCGGAGCCGGCATGGCCGGTTTGCGGGCATACTTGGGCCACGAGGGGAGAATCTCATGGACGTTTCCGAGCTTCGAGGCGAGCTTCTGCTGGAGGAAAACCGGCAGATCGACCTTTCCGACGAAGCAGATTCCCTGCGAATCCTTGCGCTTGGCCGTGGCAAGTCCCTGCTCGGCGGCGATGCGCCGCACCTCGGGCTTCAGCAGCCCGCCGACCGGGAAGAGCGCCCGGCTCAACTGCTCCTGCGAAAGCTGACACAGAAAATAGCTCTGATCCTTGTTGGGGTCCGAACCGGCCAGCAGCCGGTAGACGATGCGTCCGTCCGGCAGCAGCTCCTCCTCCTTGCGGCAGTAGTGGCCCGTGGCGACGTAGTCGGCCCCCAGTTTGAGCGCCTCGCGCAGGAATACGTCGAATTTGATCTCGCGGTTGCACAGCACGTCGGGATTGGGTGTGCGGCCGCGTTCGTACTCGGCGAACATGTAGTCGACCACACGCGTGCGGTAGTCGGCCGAGAGATCGACGACATGGAGCGGAATATCGAGTTTCTTGGCCACCAGTTCGGCGAACAGGCGGTCGTCGTGCCACGGGCAGTCGCCCTCGAGCGTACCGGTTGTGTCGTGCCAGTTGATCATGAAGAGGCCGATAACCTCGTGTCCCTGCTGCCTGAGCAGCCAGGCGGCCACCGACGAATCGACGCCGCCCGAAAGACCGATTACAACGCGTGCCATGTTATTCCAGATTTAAGAGCCCCTCGGGTAGGACGAAGTGGATCCGCCGCTCCTCGAAGTCGATGTGGGCGATGAACTCCTCGGCGGCGGGGATGAGCACCTGATGCCCGCCGGTCTCCACCTCGAACAGGGGATTCATCTCGCTGTCGTAGAAGTTGGTGACGATTCCGGCATGTTTCGTCTCGGATCCGGCCTCTTCGACCACGGCTTCGAAACCGATGAGATCCTCGAGATAGAATTCGTCATCCTGCTCGTCGGCGGGATCGTCTACGCGGAATTCGAGACCGATGAGCTCCTGAGCGCGGCGTTCGGTGTCGAAGTCGGCGAACGAGGCCGTAGCGCCAGCGATTCCGCGGCGCTCGAATCGGTCGCACCAGAGCGGCACCTCCAGGGCGTCGATCGTGACCATCAGCGGCATGGTCTGAGGGTCGAAGTTGTCGGGGAACGTGGAGTAGAGCGAGAGCATGAGGCCCCCGTCCGTGCCGAAAAGTTTGTTGATACGTCCAGCGGATGCAGCCATTACGAAAGAGTTTGGGACAAAAGTACAAAAAAAACAGGAAATCTCCCCTTCGGGTGATCTCCTGTCTTATCGGAATAGAAAACCTGCTTATTCGGCAGCGGGAGCTTCCGGAGCGGTCTCCTCGGTGGCAGCGGCAGCCTCGGCGGCAGCGGCCTCTGCGGCCTCACGGGCAGCAGCTTCGGCAGCGGCCTTCTTCTCGGCGATGGCAGCGGCACGCTCCTCCTTGATCTTGGTTTCGGCAGCCAGACGGGCCTTTTCGGCCGACTTGGCGTCGGAAGCGATCTTGTTGCTCTTGGCCTCGATCTTACCGTTCTTGGCCTCGATCCACTTGTTGAAGCGAGCCTCGGCCTCGGTCTCCGAGAATGCACCCTTGGCAACGCCACCCAGCAGGTGTTTTTTGTAAAGTACGCCCTTGTACGAGAGGATAGCCCGACAAGTATCCGTAGGTTGTGCGCCTTTGAGTAACCAATCCAGAGCTTTCTCGAAGTTCAGATCGATCGTAGCAGGATTCGTGTTGGGATTGTAGGTACCCAACTTTTCGATGAATTTACCATCACGTGGCGCTCTGCTATCTGCGGCAACGATATGATAGAAGGCGTAGCCCTTCTTACCATGGCGTGCCAGACGAATTTTAACAGCCATTTGCTATAAAATTTTGTTAATTAAAGTAAAAACGCTCACCCGGTTCGGGCATTTAAGCGTGCAAATGTAGGGAAAAAAAACAGATTGGCCAAATAATGGGAGAAAAAAGTGATCCCGGCGCGGCTCGAACGCGCGGCCGGCAGATTAGAAATCTGCTGCTCTATCCAACTGAGCTACGGGACCAATTTGCCCGATGACGGGGAAATCGGTGCAAAATTATAAAATAAATCCTCAAATGCAAAGCCCTTTCCGGCCGAAATGCGCGGATGACGGCATTTTGTCCGCCCAGATCGCCAAGCCTCGGCAGAATCCTCTCCTGGGCAGTTCTGTTTTCGCTCCGGATTGCTCGTTCCTTTCCGGGTCGCTTCTCTCATCCCCGCCCGGACCTCTTTTGGATCGCTCTGCGGCAGCCGGGTACTCGACACAGCCCGGCCTCTCTCGGATTACTCTGCCCGGCCCCACCTCAGACCGGATCTGTCGGAGGCCTGTTCGGCTCCGGTCCTCCTCCAGCCCCCCCCCTCCGGTCCTCCTTCGGTGCGAAACGGGGCGTGGTGTATAATCGGCAAAACGAAATGCGACGGAATTCTAAACCAGATGCGACTTTTCGGGGGCTGAGTTAGACCAAAACGAAAAGCGATGAAAATTTCGCGCACACGCACAAAAAACACCGTTCGAAGGCTTTCGACTGCCGCCCGAACGGTGTTTTGCATCAGGCCGAACTGACACGTCTCCGCCTACTCGCCTAAATATCCACCCTCAAACAGCGAACCTTGTGCTCGTTCCTCGTAGTTGCAAACCATCCATTCCTCCTGCCGTCGACGACTCGACTTCGAGGCACTGATAGTTCGCTCAATGCGGTGGATGATCCATCCGTTGCGCTGGGCGTATCTGTCGATCATATTGAAGGGGAACATCGTCAGCATAAACTTCCCCTTCACCGTCTCGAGCAGACGAAGAAGCTGCTCCATATTCTGCTCGTTGAACGTGTCTTCGTAGTGACCGCAATCCGAATTCACATAGGGCGGATCGACGAAGTGAAAGGCCTCCGGCGCATCGTAGCAGGCGATAACATCGAGTGCATTGCGGTTCTCGATCGTCACTCGTTCGAGTCGAGCACATAGCTGTTCCGTAAACTCCTCCTTCGCATTGCGCAGCTTCTTGGGCATCATACCCCCGAAGTCGTATCCGAACGTTCCATCCATCATCGAGGCGAACGACATCTTGCAGAGCACCCAAACGGCCCAAGCGCGTTCGACAGGCGTGAAGAACTGCGGGTAGCTGTTGATGTGCCCAGCGTGGGCGTGAACATCCCGGCTGTGTAGCGTCTTCTCGATTTGTTCCTTCAATTCCGGGTAACAGACCTTTGCCATCCAGTAGAAGTTTGTTAACTCCATGTTGAGGTCGTTGATCACTTCGGCCTCGGCCGGCCGCTTGGCGAACAGCACCGCGGCGCCTCCGCAGAATGCCTCCGTGTAGATCTTGTGGGATGGTATCAGCGGCAGAATATGTTTGAGCATTGTCTGCTTGCCGCCGTAATAGGAAATCGGTGTTCTCATTTTGCTTTTCAATTAAAATCCGTATCTTTGCGCATCCTCTTACTTACGTACTTTACAACACAAAAAACACCCAACCGCGATTGAGGTATTCCTCGGTCGTGCGGTTAGGCGCCTTTGTGTTAGTACGTAGGTAAGAGGACTACTAATAGGCCGGGGGATTTTTATCCTCCGACTTTTCGACTAAAATCACCCAGTCATCATGCTTTTGTGATATAGAAACAGGCTATGACTACATTAGGGAGCTTAGTGACGATGTTCTTCATAATCTTCACGCCTTTTCAACATAGATTCCCACCAGCGCACTCAGATCGTGGTACACCGCCTGCCCCGTGGAGCGGGTGCACTTGTAGGTCACGCCGTTCTGCGAGTAGTATTTGCCCTCGACAAGTTCCATGTTCCCGTTGTACAGAATCGGGTCCTCCAGTGTCCCGGCCGCTGTCTCGTTGATCTCCTCGTAGAGCGCAGCGGTGAGTTCAGACGGCGCCTGATTCTCCAACACCGTGTCGATCTGCTGGCGCACCCTGTAGAGCCGACCTTCGTAGAGTACCTTGAATCCAGCGTCGAGCGACTTGCCGATAAACGAGGCCCATTCGGGATAGAGGTCTTTGATCTCCAGCGCCTGCTCGTCGGATAGCGACATGGTGTTCACGGCCATCGTGGCGAACATGGCCACCTGCCGGATCGTCGTGTCGGGGATCGGCTCGGGGACATACGGCGCCGGTTCCGGGGTGTACTCCTCGTATGTCACCGTGATGCGGTCGCCGTTGTCGGTGTAGGTCTCGCGGAGCTCATTGCCCGGGTTCGAGATCTCCGGGCGCTCGGTGTATTCCACGGGTTTGTACCCCATCGGGCCGAGGATTTCCGGCCCGGGATTCATGATGACCATCCCGTCCTGCCGCACCTCGCCGGGGGCCGGGATCAGTTGTCCGTTTTCAAGTTTGGCGTATTGCATAGCGTTGTTTTGGTTATTCGTTATAGAGGATCTCCGGTGCACCGTCGGCCGTCATGTCGTAGCCTCCGATCGACTGAAAGAGCGGCTCCATCGACTCGTCAGACAGCGGCAACTGCTTCGCGCTGTCGAGCCAGGAAATCGGGACAGACACCGGAGTAATGCTTTTGATAGTCACTTTGAGATGGCGGGCTATAAATTCATTTTGAGCGTTTCCGGCATACAGCGAGATGTATCCTACTTTGTTCCCCGGAAAAACGGCAACGAATGTCTTTGCCTTGCCGACATCCGAAGGCTGGAATGCCCTGAAGTTTGCATCTCCAAATACCTTCACGCCCAATTGTCCACCAAACCCTACAACTCCATCGATATTGCCATTAACGGTCCGAATATCCATCTCTTCGACCACATACTCCACCTCATATGCACAACGATACGGATAGACGATATTCGTCGGAGTGATATTCTCGAAGTACGGACTTTCCATGTCGAACTCGAAAACATCTGCCGTAGGTTCGACCTCGGGTCCTTTTCTCGACTCCATCAGATTCTGCGGCAGGTACTCGGCAAGGAGGCCGACGGGGCGAAGGCTCAAAATAGAAATCTTTAGATTGCGAGTTGTATAATTCTCCAATTTATTACTTCCGACATAAAAATATAATTGATTGTTTTTACCTTCAATATCGAGTGTTTTAATAATAGCAGTAAGAGTCTTGCCTACATCAGAGTTGGAAAAAGAAACGTCTCCCCCAAGAATAGAAGCATTGATAGCTGATAATGCTCTATATCCGGAATCCGGGGTGTATTCGCATTCATCAATTCTAAATTGAAGTTCATATAAATATGGCTTATTTGTTGCTAAAAATTTAGTTACTGCTACCTGAGTAGTATCATCAAGTCCTATTTCAATTATATTGTTTACAACTGCCCATTCCGGGCCTCTTTCTCGCATCGCCTTCGGCACAACGTACCCCGTCGGGTCGCCGTTGTTGTAGAGCGTGGCGATCTCGTCGGCAGAGAGGGCGTAGTTCCACACCCGAACAAATCCCATATTGGAAGAATTGGCAATGCCGATAGTAACATCGCCATAATCGTGAAGAAGGGTTTGTGTTTTTTGTTCCTTTTGTTCTCCCTCAATAAAGCATTTTACCAAAGTGCCAGATCGAGTTACAACGCAATGAAACATACCTTCTTGAGTTGGGGCTACCCAATTAAGATATAAAATATCTTCTGCGGTGTTTCCGGAAATGCCTCTTCCAAAATATACACGGTCAACTCCATTAGTGCCTGCAGGCTGCGTACTGATGCTGAATGTTCCATCACCTGCATTATTAAAGAAAACAGCTGGTTGATAAAAAGTGTTAGACCCGTAGGTATTGCCCCAAAATTCAATTGAAAAATCATCCGTCCCAATGTGAATGGGACTTGATGTGAATTTCAACGTAGAAGATGCATATAGTCCCTGGTTATACCCCAACCTCACTCCGCTCTGCATCCGCTTGGCCTGCCGGTAGGCGGCCATCTTCTGCACGTTGTTGTAGTAGTACAGCAGGCTATTCATCGTAGGTCATATTGCCCGCACCGAACAGGATGCAGATGGTATAATTTCTGTTTTCCTCGGGTTTCGTCCAACCTGTTATATTGAAATTCTCCGAGTAGGAGAACTGCGTAGCCGTAGTACCCGACGTGAAGCGGAGGATCGATGGCTTCGTCGAGTTCTCGACGCTCGCAATTGTCAGCGAGGTCAACTCTCCGCACACGTACATCGTCCCGCCCTTGATATCCAATGAAACGGCAGAACCCTCGACTTGCTGCACGATGGTGCCGTCGTCGGCCCGGTGCGGCGAGGTCACGTACTGCTGCGTTTCGAGGTCGTAGAACGCCCAATAGGCCATGCCGTTGACCTCCACAATCTTGGGCGGATTGTCGGCCAGCGTCCGAACCCGCGCGGCTTCGTCCTCCGCTTTTCGGGTCGCCTCCTCGCTGTTCCGGATCGCCTCGGCGGTATTCTCCTCTCGCTTCGTCTCCGCAGCCTGGCGTCCCGCTTCGGCCTTTTGGCGGGCCGATTCATTCACTGCCCGGGTCTGTTCGGCCAGCACCCGCTGCTGTTCCGCCGTGATGCGCGCCTGCTCGGCCGTGGCTCGGGCTTGTTCCGACGCCTCCCGCCCCTGCTCGGACTGCACGCGGAGTTGCTCGGCCTGCTTCACTGAAACCTCCGTCTCCTCGAGCTGCTCGACCATCGCCAGCGCAACCCCAGCCGCCTGGATGGGCGACTCGGCATACTCCTCCTCGGTCAGCTGCGAATCAGGGTTGTGACGGATATAGAGTTCGTAGGCCGACATGCCCGGAACACCGATCTCCAGGGTTCCGGCTTCCAACTCGACGGTTTCGACATCAAGGCTCGCTCCAGAAAGCACCTCATCGGACTCTTCGCAACTGCGAGCAACAAGCGTGAAAGCATCACAATAATCGACAACAGTCTGCCCGTCTTTCCCATAATTCTCCCACATCGTGAGACTATATCGTCCCACCCGTGTCTGTTCTACGCCCCGGAATGTGAACTCCGCCACATTTTCGGAACTTACAAACGCCATAGGCAGCTCATTAGATGTCGGTGTACGCAATATGAGTTTCAGATCGCGCCCATCAAGCGGGACTGCATTCCCGTTCGTCAGGATCGGCCAGCGGATTTTCAGATCCTTCCCGATCCGTTTGTGTCGACTCTTTTTCATGGTCATGCAAGGTTAACAGTTTCCGGTTTGTCCGCTTCCGGCGCATCGCCAACGGCGTGAACCTGCTCGCTGAATGCATCGATCAACGCTGGTGTCCCGAAGCGTTCGACAGCCGTCCGCAACAGCCGCAATTCGTCGTCCGTGACGGAGATTTCACCGTCGCTTCGATAGATGGCCAATGCCAGATTCAATGCTTCGATGCCGTGCATCCGGCTATACAGCAAATTGGAGATTTCGCGCCGTATGTCGCAGCGCACTCTTTGCCGCTTCGCGATGTCGGTGTAAAGAAAGAAATCTTTAAAATTGATCTTTGCCATAAATTACGAATTAGTTTCTCCAATATTCAAATACCATATATTATTTTCCGATGAATATACAAAAAGAAAGTATATCACCCCTGTCATAAAGGTTGTATTTGTCTCATTTACTCCATTCATTCGATATATGGGAATACCTCCACTATTAAATGAAATGGATTTGCAGGATCTCTTTAAAATCTCATATCTTTGTCCGTTTTGAGGTTTAGAAGGGAATGTTAACGTTATAGGTACTGAATTACCTGCTTGAACTACAATTGTATGATCCATGTCGGAAAGATATGTACTTGTCGTTACTTTTCTCGTTGCAGGTCTAAAACCATATATTTCGCCATTTAAAATTTCTATAGCTGAACCTCTGTTTATTTTATCTATGCTTATTAGGGGTCTATTATATCCTCTACTATACAAATGCACCAACGCCGAATAATCATATTTATCGGAGTTCATAAGGGGATTAACCGCGAATAATTCATATTGGCTATTAGATGCGTCCATGCTTTCGAGGCTAAAAACTTCCGGAGTTATGCTACCACTATACGTATAACCACCTTTATCTACCATGCTATATTTAATAGCCGGCTCATCCCAATCATTAACGCCTATTTCGAAAATGCCAAACTTTCCGCCATTTGCCTCAATATCATTGGTGTAAAGGTGACCGTCTCCGTATATTCTTGTCTTTGCCGATGCTACATTTTGGATATTCTCGGCTCCGGCGAACATCATCAGAATACCATGGTTCGGATCGCTGAATCCGGCATTATTCAATGACTCCACTCCGCCTCCGTATAATCCGGCAACAACGGCGGCATTCGATTCCGTGCTGTTCTTTACGGCCATCAATTGCGACAGGAAAACACCGTTATTGTCCACAACATTGTTCGGGAAAACCGACTTCAGGTAATCGAGGGCCGTGACGCCGTCGGCAAGCTCTTTCCACTCGCCCATGGCGGAAAGGCCTTTCGATCCGGGGCCGAACAGCACATCGCCCTGGATCAGCAGGCGGCGCCGGTCCGTCCCCTCCTGTTTCCGGTATGCGATCCACGAAGCATCTGCAGCCGAGAGGTCCCTGTCTCCGAACAGCACATCGCCGTGGGCATAGAGATAGGCCTCGCCGGTCCGGGTATCCGCTCCCATCCCGACGAAGTTCTTCTCCGAAAGCGAGTAGCTGTCCAGAAGGGCATATACCTCGACGGATCCATTGAGCGGATTGATGACAATGGCCCGTTGGCGGGCAGGGTCCGTACGGTTACCGAACTGTGCGATCTCGTCTCCTGCCTGGGGAATCCCGTCGCCGTCGGCATCCTCTTTCGAGAGATCCACATAGTCGTCGCCCGCAGCCACCACAAGGCGCCAGTAATACTTGACGACCGAGTGTTGTGCGGCGTCGTAGCGCTGGCACCGAACCTGGTCGTCAACCACCAGGCCGCAGAGTCTGCGCCCCTCTTTCGTGTCGTAGTAGCAGCGATAGACATCGTCGAGGTCCTCGACGCGCGCGATTTCACAGCCGCCGTTTGAGAAGACCGTGGCCCCAACCTGAAAGGTCACCTGATTGATGACCGCCGTATTGAATACGGCCTCCCTGCGCGCCCGCAATATGTCCACCTCGGCCACCGCATTGCCGTTCTCGTCCCGATAGAGGCCGAATCCAGCCCCGGAAAAATCTCCCCGGCGGAAATCTTTGGAGGCGATGGCTCCGCCGACTGTCACGTCCTTGTCGAAGACGACATCCTCTTGGACGGTTCCGCCCCGACGCTTGTTGAGAAATTCCCGCTCACTTTTGCGTGACGTATAGAGCGTTGTGTCGCTGGCGGGCGTCTCTTCCCAGGAGCGGATCAGGTCGGGAAACTCCGACGCTACCTGCTTTGTCAGCCGCTCGACCGAGGTGATGTTGCTTTCGATGCGGCTGATGCGGCCGGTTGAGAGTACATCGCTCATCTTGAGCGTCATGCTCCCGGGCCGGACGACCGATCGCGAAATCGACACGATACGCGTCTCGCGGAACCCCGTATCGGGGAATACCTCCGCAGACTCCAGCCGGACCCGCTGTCCGGGCCGCAGGTCGATGGCCCGGCGTTCGATAACCGTGAAATCGGTCGGCGCCTGCCAGACGGAGACATCCTTGCGGTTGTCAGCCATGAACCGGTCTACAGCCTCCTTATACTCCTGCTCGGCGGCCGGATAGTAACTCTCGGGCATACGGATGTTCCAGAGGATATATTCGTCGCCCGGGGCCGGGATCAACGGTTCGGACGGCAGCTGCAGGTCATCGTCATAGGGCCACTGGGTAATGATCTCGAACTCCTTTTTCTCCGTATCGTAGTTTACCTCGAACTCCCGGCCGCGCAGCTCGCCCGACTGGAAGGTTACCTGCTTGACCAGCCCACCGATCTCGTACTGATTCGGATCGAACGGCATGTCGGGGTCGGTGAAGTACCAGATCGTGAAGGGCTCACCATCGTCGCCCGTCGCCTCCTCGTGGCGCACCGTGCCAACCTGCCCGATGCGCCGGGGAAAGATCCCTTCGAATGCTTCCTGTTCGTAGTGTTCGATGATGCCGAGCTGGGTGTCCTGCTCGACGTATTTCGCCCCGTCGGGAAGTTGCAGACGGGCGTGCCCATAATAGTCGGGGTCGATGTTGCGCGATGACCCCACCGGGAAGAGCCGCGTGAAAAACTTCACCCCGTCGGCCGTGGTGCGCGAGATCCCTCCCAGCAATCCGTCGCCGTACGACAGCGGGATGGGCTCGCCGAACTCGCAGCGTGAGATATTGAGTGTCATACCGTCGAACCACCACTCCGTCCCGGCCGCCCCGGAGAGTTCGGAAAGGGCATCGGAGGCATATTTGCCCGTGTAGTCGATGTCGATGTACTCCGAGACGACCACCTCGCCGACCTTCCAGTCGGTCGTCCCCATCCGGCGGTTCAGGTTTGCCACGATCAATGCCGCATGTTCCCGGGCCGGCGCCGACAGGATCAGCACCGGGTTGTCTCCGTCGTCCGGATTGACCATCAGCGTCTGGGCGGCCAGTCCCTCGACACCGGACAGTCTGACCGAATAGGCCCACTTCCTGCGGGCGTTCATCTGCGGAACATATCGTTCGGTTACCCAGTAACGCCGCCCTTGGAACTCCGCATAGTCGTAGACTTCGAGCGTGACGCATGCAAATGCGGTGAAGGAGAGCGACAGAGTGCTCTCTTCCTGAATGCCGAGCGACTCGGCATTGCTGCTCTCGGGAGCGACGGTCAGCTTGAGCCGTCCGTCTTTCGAATAGATATCGAGTTTCATTCGAATGGTATTTGAACGTTATTCATGGGTTTGACCGGTGAATTCGAAGGTCGGTTGCGGCTCATGGAATTTCACCGTGAAGGAGGCTGCGACCTCGCCCCGGCCGAAGGGTACAAGTTGCGAATAACCGGGCGAAGAGACCATGTACACCCGGAACTGCAGCCCCACGTCCGTCAGGCGGAGTGTCAGCCACCCGTCGTCGCCTTCCTTCAGGAAGCGCATGAAGGCAAAATAGCGCGTGAGGAATGTCCGGGCATCGGGTGCTGCAATGGCGAACTGTAGCGTGATGTCTCGCGCTTCGTATGCCTGAGCAACCACATCGGGAGTCCGCTCCCCGTCCTCATCCTGGAGCGACACCTTCGGCTGTTCCTTGAGATCGGGAAACTGGAGCAGCGAGTCGTAGTTGACATTGCCGTCTTCCGTTTCCTCCGCAAGAAAGGCCCCATACTGTGTATATATGTCTGTTCCGTTGATCAGTAACAAACCGGCAAGCACCTCTTCCATGTCATTTTACTTTTATTCCTTCGCGGTCAAACTTTACAAGCATATCATACATCAAGGGCAGCGACTCGGTATTTGTCGCTATTTTCCGAAGTTCGTCGAGCGATCTGCCGAGCGTCGGAATGATCCCCTCCTCCACAGCATCGTCCATATTTGCCGCATGAATCTGTATCGACGTGACAAGTCCCTCGACACGGGAAAAAGACTCTTGCGTTACGGTGTTCATTGTCCCGGCCTTGCCACTTTGGGTCGTTCCCTGCTGTGCTTCATCAATGGAAAGGCCGTTGGCAGCAGCTATGCGACGGAACTCCTCCCACATCTTGTTGAAATCATCCTGCTGTCCCAACGCGTCGGACACCATCTGCTGCATCGCTTCCGACCACCTGGCAAAACGATCTTCATCCGACAGATTCTCCCGATTGATCGCGTCGAAACGCCGTTGAGCATCCTCGAACGCCTGCCCGACGGTATTCGAATAGATCATCTCCTTGGCCAGCTTCCGCATGGCCTGGCCCACGCTCTCCACGAACGAATCGGCCGCATCCGTACCGTTTTCGAACGCATCAACCAAGGCGTCGGTCAGCGTATTTCCCAGATCGTCAAATATGCCCTGCAAATAGTCATTGACCGCGGCTATGGCCTCCTCATAAGTTTCCCAATCGTTAATCAGAGACTGAAGCAGTGTCCGGTTCTCTTCTGACAGTCTGCCATACATCGAACTTGAATCCTGGACAAACTGCTTCAACGCCTCCATGTTCAGATTCCCGTTGTCAAATAGCTCCGGGGAAATGCTGGCCAGCGACTGATATTTTGCAGATCGGAACCACGTGGAATGTCGAACCTGCACCTGCATGTTGGCCACAGACTGCGCCGCGGATTCCCAGGTTTTGGCCACCTTGTCAAGCCCCGACAATCCTGTTGTTCCTTTGGATAATTCATGGTAAACCTCTTCGCCTCGGAGTATGATTTGCTCCTGGGTTTCCCGCAGCCCGTCAAGCGCCGTTCGTACGACCTCTATATTCTGCTTGTAACGATCGTAAACCCGATCTCCGAAGATCGAATCGTAGGCATCCGAGTCGATCTTCGAACGCTCCTTCATGATGCGCAGTTCCTCGTTAAACTCTCGGGCCAGGCGAAGGTTCCGCTCCATGGAGCTTTCCTGGTCGCTGAACAACCCGACAACGGCCGTGATAACCTGTACGGCAGCCGCAATGATTGTCAGTATCACTGAAGCCTTTTCGACATTCGATATGGAGATTGCAGCGGCATTGGCCATGGTTTGGATTCCTCCGATCATGGTGATTATGGAGGAAGAGATTTGTCCGGCCAGTTGGAGGATCTCTCCGCCCGTGCCTCCCACCTGGTTGCCGATTTGCTCAAACTCATTACTCGCATCGCGGAGCACCTCCTGGAGATCCTGCCACTTCTTGATTGATTTGTCGTCGGGAGAAAGAGATTCCTTGGCTCGCATCTTCTCTAACTGAGCTTCGACTGTTGCAACTTTACCTCGGGCTATTCCCAACGTTTCATCATCCAGATAGGCAGAATCCTGCAGTTCATCCAACTCATTATGTACACGCACAAGTAGTTTCTCCAGATCCTTAATCGACTTGGATACAATGAAATCGGCCCAGGCCTCGAACTGCGGGAACTGCGAGGCGAATTTTACGTCGAACTCATCAAGAGCCTTCTGCTTGGCTTGTTGTGCCACCTCCTGATTCCGGGGATCTGCGGCGAGCTTCGCAATTTCGGCGTCGTATTTCTCGGCCAGGTGCAGACGCCCCTGCTGATAGGTTTCGTATTTCTGCAGCAGTTTCTCGTAAGTTGCCTCCTCCTTCTTGTCAACCTCTTCGAGCTGCCTGTCACGGAGTTTCGCAGCAGCGGCAAGTGCCGAGGCAGAGGTTGCCATCACTTGTGCCTCCGCTCCCGGATCGACATCGGCTCCCGATGCCCGCAGCTTCTTGATAAGCGCGAGCATCTTCCGCTCCTCATCCTCATATTGCTGCCGTTTTTTCTCGTAGTCGAGCCGTATCTGCTCGCACTCCTTCTCGGCCCCCTCCTGCAACGCATCCACCTCGGTCTGCGAAGCCTCATCGCGCAACTTGCGGAGTGATGTCTGCAACTCCTCTTCACGACTTTGTGCATCCTTTAGGGCCTGTTCTACTGCCCTTCTGCGAGCCTTCTCCGCCTCATTCTGATCGTCAGGGCTGTCTATGGTGAATGACTTGGAAGCCTCTTCGGTAAGCCGGAGGCGCAATTCGTCGTTACTGCGGAAATAGTTTGCGAGATTTCCGTCGAATTGCTCGTTGATCCGTTTGATAATATCTTCACCCCCTTCAAACGAACCGATTTCGTCAAAAAGCCGTTTACGAGCCTCGGTCATTGCATCCGCGGCCTCCATGAAACGCTCCTCCGAAGCTCGGGCCGCCTCGAGTGCCGCCGTGTCGTTAGCCGGGCCCCGGGAATAGGCCTCCCGAAGTTCGTTCATCTTGGACATTGCCTCCGCATACGCCTTATATGCCGAGACAAACGGCTTGTATGACGGGGCTCCCGTAACAAGGATCTCCTCTCCCTCCATCTTCGTCAGCGCCTGCGAAGCGGCCCTTGCACGAGCCAGTTCAACGATCGACGTGCGGAGTTTGTCGTAGGTCGCCTTCAGGTTGCCGGCCATAATCAACTCAGCATCCATATTGCCGAAGTAGGCCGGGTAAACCTCCTGCAACTTCTCGACCGCCCGCTTTCGTTCCTCATAGGGACGGGCCGCATCGGTGGCTGCCTTGTAGAGCAGGTTCAATTTCGTGATCTCCTCCTGCGCCGAGACATTTCCTTTCGCCATTGTCGCGTGAAAAGCCTCGGCCGAAAGGGCTGCCGCATCGAAGGCCTTTTTACCCTGGAACAGGTTCGATACGAAGTTTCCGATCTCCTTGCCATAGACGACAGCCAGGGTAATGCCCACTGCCAGCAGGGTCTGGAAGGATCCGATCGACGAGATCACCTGTTTCCATACAGGTGTGGCCTTTTGACCGCTTGCCGTAAGCAGGTCGTACTCCTTACGGGCCCGGGCCAATTCGTCGGTAAAGATCGGCAAGTTGTTCGAGATGGCCATGAAGAACATTTGCGGGCCCATTGCCAGCGACGGCAGTTCCCGCGCCATCTGCTGGATCGACATGTTCAGCCCGTTGTAGGTGCGCTGGACGGTCTGTGCATTCACGGGCGTCAGGTCGGTCTTCTTCGCTGTGGCCTGCAACGCCTGAAGCTCCCGCTGCAACATCTCGATCTGTCGGATGTTCTCCGTCTGATCCATCTTCGGGGTTGCGGCCATGACCTTGTGCAACCGCGCGATCTCCGCCTCAAGCGCCTGGATCCGTTTCTGTGCGGCCGCAGCATCCTTCTCCACACCCTCAATCCCGCCGGAGACTCCGGAGAGTCCCTGGCGGGTATTGTTCTTCACGAGAAATTCGATCTCGACGGGTTTCATAACTTCAATTTCGATTGAAAGATCTGTTCGGTTGTCATCCCTCCGGCCTGCTTGTCGTCGGAGAGTTCGTAGTGCGGCGCATCGGCCAGCATCAGGGTAAGCGTCTGGAAGTTCACCCGCCACAGGATGTAATGCACGGACCATCCCGTTGCCGAGGCGATCTGCCAGATGATTCCGAACGGGCTATGGGAGCCTTCCTGAACGGCTCTTAACTCCCGCTTGTCGGACTTTTTTGGCTCGCGGCGGGCCGAAACGGATTGATTGCTTCGACCGAGGCGATAATATCGGTAAAATCCCGGGTGTTGCGCAGCTTTCTGAACCAGCGCTGCGCCTCGATCAGGTATTCGGGCGGCACCTTCCAACGGATCAGCCAGGCTACGACCGGAGCAAGGATCAGCCCCGAGAGATAGCCCCGGCAGACAGCGTAGGCCACCATCATCGAGAGCTCGCGGAGGTGTTCGACAAAGAAGTCCCGTTCCTGGTCATCGGTAAATCGCTCAACCTGCCGGGAGGTGATGCCGAGCTTCAGGAACTGACGCGCGATGCGCATCTGCGATCCCAGGCAGGGCCGACGCATGACCACCCGCCATGTCCACCCCTTGCCCCAGGGCATCCGGATACGGAAAAGAGGCAGCGAAATCCCCACATCGAGCAGGGCTTCCGCCGCCTCCAGTTCGACGGATCTCTTCATGGCTTATGCGTTGGGCTGCGTGAGCGTTACCGTCGCCTCCTGCTCGGGATTCGACTCAAGGATGAACTTCAGTTCACCGCTTCGCTCGCCGCCCGAATCGTTCGCTTCGGCAATCACCGTCACACGGCCGTTGACGATCTCCACGGAGAATCCTTCGGGAACGGCTCCGACGGAGAACGGCCCGGACGCCTCGATGTTCACAGCCTTGCTCCCGCCGGCCTTTTCGAAGGTGAGCGACGTGGGATCGACCGTGATGAACGGATCCGTCGGCTTGATCGATCCGGGCGAGGATCCATCCAGCGGGGCAAGCATCTTCAGCCCGAACTCGATGCCCAGGGTATTCTCGCCACCGAGACCTCCGCGGATCTTGGATGCCCGCAGGGAGGCCCGTTTGAGCAGGATCGTCTGGCCCGTACCGGTCAGGATCTTCAACTCGCCCTCGACGCGGATCGAGTTGGCGGGCATCTGCCACTCGTCTCCCACGGCCTTGCCGCCCATGATGTCGACACAGTTCTCCGGAACAAGTTCGATCATCTTTCCGGTGATCTCGTTCGTCGCGGCCCGGGTCTCGATGTCGAGGACGGGATTGTTGCGGATCTGTGCCGCCCACAACTCCACGGTTTGTGCATCCTCGCCTCCCCAGTCGATACCGTCTTCGGAGATGTTGCCGATGCGCTTCCCCTTGAAATAGATTGCATCGAGAAGCATCAGGTATCCCTGGTAGTTCGTATTTACTTTTGACATAGTCAGAAAAATTTAATGAGTTTGCGTAAAAAATCAGTCTTGTGAGCCCACCAGCCTCCGAAGGCTCCGAGGATCATGCCGATGAGTATCCAACCTCCCCGATGGGCCGGTGAGCGTGTCCGCTCGACAAGCGTCTGCTCCTGTTCGGCCGAAGAGATATCGGCAAGCAGATCGTAAGCCTCGCGGGCCGCTGCCAGGCTCCGTTCAAGGGAGTCCACCCGCCGGGATTGCCTTACCGTCGTCGCTTCGTAATACTCGATGCGCCGTGACAATGAATCGCACCGTGCCGTAATGCGGAAGAGCTCCCCTTCGCGCCGGGCTTCGAGTGTCAGCGACCCGTCGCGTGCGGTGTAGGCCGCACCGTCGGGAAGATTACGGAGGTTCTCCTCCGTTACCGTCACCGAGGTTGTCCGTGGGGGTATCACCTCCGAGCGCACTTCCCGTTGTACCGAGATCGCCTCCGACTGCGAGGTCGTCGCCGCCTGCATCGTCCGCTTCGTGGTGTCCTGTACGAGGCGATGCTCGTGCCGGGCGGTGTCGGCCCGGATGACCGTTTCGGTCGAGACCGAGCTCTTCATCGGTGCGCAGCTCGTCAGCAGCGCGACGAGTAGCACTGAAAAGTGTATTGTCTTCATAAGAGGTTCGTTTCCCGATGGCCTTGCGGAGCCGCTCGACCTCCTTGGTCAACCGGTCGATACGCATGAGCATCTCCTCCTGGTTGACCTTGAGGTCGATATTCTCCCGACGCAGCTGGATATTCTCCTCGAGGATCTTCTTGTTCTCACCCGAGAGCAGGTTGATCGAACTCTGCAGTTCCCGGAGGAAGTCGTTGTTCTGCTTGCGGCGCGAAACGAACCACGTGACGACGGAGCTGATCACCGGGAGGAAGACGAGCAGGATGTCTTTGATTACAGGCCATCTTTCCATTGTTCTGTCGCTTTATACGCGCTCGATCATCCGGGCGATATCAGAGATCAAGTCGGCGTAGGTTGTCGGATCAGCCGTGCAATAGCCGGCTTTAGCGATCTCATAGGCGAACCGGGTCACATCGTTTCGATACGCCATCGCCGAGGCATAACGTTTGGCCGAAAGGACCTTTGCGTGATCGCGGATGCCATCCTCCAGCGTATCGTAGTCCCGGAACTCCCGGTCGACCTCGTACCGGAAACGCCCGTTCGAGGCACGGGTGATCGAATAGACCCGCTCGAAGCGGAAGCCCTGCCGGTCATCCGGGAAATATTCGAACGTCCGTACGGTCTGCCGTTTTCCCGCCCACTTGTCGCCGGCCGTGATACCGAAAAGGTTGTTGCCGATGGCCGAGTCGCCCCATCCGCTCTCGAGCGCGGCCTGTGCCGCCACGAACAGGGGATTCAGCCCCGTTTCGGCGCAGACCCGCTCGATGGCCGGATAGTATTGGCGCTTGAACTCCGCAGGCTTCATGGCGTTACTCGGTTGCGGCACCCACCAGCGCCATTACACCCGCATTGTCGCTGCGCATGATGCGGCCGCCGGCCCGGACGAGGAAGGAGTAGATATCCCCATAGTAATCCGGAGCCTTCTCCTGCTCGAAGGCCTTGACCTGTCCCAGGGCGCGGCATACCGACTGATCGTGCCAGGCGAGGGCGGCGGCCAGATCTGTGGCGGCCCCGCTTGCGCTCCACGCCTTCGGGGCTTTTGCGGTGGTGTAGAGCGCGGCGCGCGAACGCATCATGACGTTGAACGAGAAGAGCTTTCCGATGATGCCGTTCTGCGCATCCGCCGAGGCGAGGAACGCGGAGTTCTCGTTTTCCGTAAGGCTGTTGAGCAGCTGCGAGTACATCACCGCATCGAGCAGCAGATAGCGGCCCTCCTGAGGAATGTTCTCTTTGTTGAACTTCGTCATGAGCGTCATGACATCGGCCTTGGTGATCGCCTTGCGCTTGCCCGTAGCCGACGGCGTATAGGCGTCTGCCGCCTCACCCGTGGTTTCGATCACGCGGCTCGATTCCGGGCTCCAGTTGAACAGGAAGTCCTCGGCCACGGAATCATACAGGCCGAGCTTGTCCTGGCGCAGCACCGACTCGCGCTTGTCATACGACAGCTCGACCTTTTCGGCGTCGTCGATCAGGACGGGATCCGTTGTAAACTTGTTCAGCTCGAACGTCACATCCGTATCGTTGCGCTGCTTGACGGTTGCCGGCAGCGTCGTGCGATTCTTTACGACCTTCGAGGCTGCCCCGGCCTGCGGGATATGCACGATCTTGCCCGCCTCGACGTATCCGTCGGCGTTGAATGCCTTGGAGAGGAAACTGTTGGAAGCAAAGAGACCTTCGACGATCGCTCTCTCCCAGATTTCTTTCTGAATTGCCATAGTATTATCTGTTTTTGATGAGTTCTACATGTTGGGTTCGGTGCCGAACTCGGCCTTGAACTTCTCGCGGTAGAGTTCCGGGGCCTTGTCCTTGAGCTCGACCAGGCGTCCGGCCTTGTCGAGTTCATTCCACGACTTGCCGGCCAGGTCGGAGAGTTCTGCCGCCTGCTGCCGTTCGCCTTCGCGGATGCGACCGGTAACGGACTGGCGGCGCGGAATGGCGTCGAGCGTGGCCCGCGTGTTCTCGAAATCCGCATCGAAGAGTTTCAGGTATGCCTCCTTGCCTGCGGCATGGATCCGCCCGTCGGCAATGGCTGCATCCACAAGACGGACCGCTTCGGCATGGCGGGCCTCCTTGCGTTCGGTCTCCGCACGTGCTGCGGCCTCTTTGAGTTCCTGGTTTTCACGGGCCAGCCGGTCGTGGTTCTCGATCAGCTGCTTCACGGCGCCGATCACCTCGGCGTCCTGTGCGGAGTCCTGCAGTTTGAGGATCTCCTTCAAGGTTTTGTCCATATTCGAATCGTTTTTTGAGTGATTGAGTCTGTCCATAAGCCGGATGACGGTCGAGGCATCCGTCAGGTCGAGAGGTTTCCCCGTCGAGCGGTCAAAGAGCACCAGAGCGTTGTGGTTGGCGCCGATCGTCATGATGGAGACCTCGCGGGCCGTCCAGCGCGTTACGGTCGGAAGCGTCTGCCCGGGAAGTTTCAGCTCCTCGGCATCGCTTACCTCCTCGGGCGGCCAGGCGCCCATGGAGGCCATGCGCAGGAATCCGCCTTCGACCTTGCCGGCAATCTTCACCGCGATGTCGTCCTTTTCATCGAAGAGGGCATCGGCAAGGATCTGCGTACCCTCGATGCGGATGTTCTCCCAGCGACCGATCGGAAGCTCCCAATCCTTATGGTTGAGCAGAATCACGGGGTTCTTGCGGAACTCCTCGAGGTTGGCACCGCCGGTAAGCATACGGAAGCCGTAGGTGTTGACCGTCTCGTCGTGCAGCACGAATGTGGGTTGTTTCATAAAAGCCATCATTTTTCGGCAAAGTTGGATCGAAAACAGGCCCCTTGCAAATCGCATTGTATTGGTTTACATTCTATTGCAGTTTAACTGCACTTTGCCGGCAGACCATTTATCCGCGATTCGCTCCGTTCGGGCCGAGGCCTTACCTTTGGGGTGTAAAACCGAGATTTTCATGGCGCAGGAATTGGACAACAAGCAGAAAAAGGAGTGGGCAAAACTGCTCTTCCTTACGACGGACCTCACGCAGGCGGAGATCGCCACAAAGGTCGGCGTCTCACGGATCACCGTCGTCCGGTGGGCCAAGGAGTGGGAAGGTCTCAAGCTGAACTTCCTCCAGACCCGGGAGGCGCGGATCAAATCGACGCTCATGCAGCTCAACGAACTCGACGAGAGCATTGCGGCCCGTGAGCAGGGGGCGCGTTATCCGACAGCCAAGGAGGCGGACATCCGGCGCAAGCTCACGGCCGACCTCGAAGCGCTCGAACAGGAGGCCTCCGTGCGGGACATCGTCAATGTGTCGCGGGGCATTCTCGACTACATCCGGGGCCTTGATCTGGAGAAGGCCAAGATACTCTCGGACTATTTCGATTCATACATACAGGAGCGGTTGAAATGGGTAAAGTAGACGACATGCGCGCCTGGAACGAATGGCGCGAATATTACCGGGCCCTGAAGCGCGACAAGGCGGTGGACAGCCTCTCTCCCGTGGAGCGGAAGCGGCGGCTCGAAACGATCGAAAAGGATCCCATAGCGTGGATGCTCTTCTTCTTTGCGGAGTATGCCCGGTATCCCTTCACGCCCTTTCAGAAGAGAGCCATCCGGCGGATCACCTCCAATTCCGAGTGGTACGAGGTGTTATCCTGGTCGCGCGAGCTGGCCAAATCGACCATTGTCTTCATGTGCATCATGTACCTTGTGGTGACGCGCCGCAAGCGCAATGTGCTGCTTGTGTCGAACAGCCACGAGAATGCCACGCGCCTGCTCGAACCCTACAAGAAGGCCTTCGAGCAAAACGCACTGCTGAAGGCCTACTACGGCGACCTGCGGGAGGCCGGCAACTGGACCGCCGATGAGTTCTCGCTGACCTCGGGAGCGGCATTCCGGGCGCTCGGTGCGCTCGAATCGCCGCGAGGCACCCGCAAGGATGCCTTCCGGCCGGACACGATCCTCCCGGACGACTTCGATACGGATGCCGATTGCCGCAATCCCGACATCGTGAAGAAGAAGTGGCAATGGTTCGAGGAGGCGCTGATCCCGACCCGATCGGTGAGCGGCGACCTGCTGGTCGTCTTCTGCGGAAACGTCATCGCCCGGGACTGCTGCGTGACGCGAGCCGGGGCCAAGGCCGACCACTGGGACATCGTGAACATCCGCAATGCCGAGGGCCGTTCGACCTGGCCCGAGAAGAACTCCGAAGAGCGCATCCGCCGCATCGAGCAGACGATCTCCACCAAGGCCTTCCAGCAGGAGTACATGAACAATCCGCTCTCCGAGGGCGAGGTGATCAAGGAGGTGGTCTGGGGAAAGTGCCCGCCGCTCGAACGGCTCCAGTTCGCAGTGGCCTATGCCGATCCGGCGCCGTCGAACGCCCGCAACAAGGCATCGAGCTTCAAGGCGAATTTCCTGCTCGGGTACTGCGACGGGAAATTCTACGTCTACACGGGATTCCTCGACCACGTCACCAACGACGAGTTCGTGGAATGGTTCTACAACCTGCGCGACTATGCGGGCGAGCGGGTGCAGGTCTATTACTTCATCGAGAACAACACTTTGCAGGATCCCTTCTACGAACAGGTGTTCCTTCCGATGTTCGCAGCGCGCGCCCGCGAGCGGGGATTCATCGGCATCACGCCCGATGTACGGTGCAAACCGCCGAAGTTCGAGCGCATCGAGGGTAACCTTGAACCGCTGATCCGCCAGGGCCGCCTGGTGCTGAACTCCGACGAACGCGAGAACCCGCACATGAAACGCCTCGAAGAGCAGTTTCTGCTGCTCAACCGGCAAATGAAATCCCCGGCCGATGGCCCCGACTGCATCGAAGGCGGCGTGTGGATCATCAACCAGAAGATCTCCACGCTTGGCGAGGGCTCCTACACCATCGGACGGCGACATCACGCTTCAAAACGATTCTGATATGGCTTTTCTGACACCTGAAGAGTTGCAGACGCACCTCTACAAAGAGAACATCGCGACCATCTCCCGGGAGGATGATGCGATCGTGGCGGCGGCCATCGATGCCGCCATCGAGGAGGCCTCGGGCTATCTCGGGGCCTATGACCGCAAGAAGATCTTCGGCGCCGTGGGTGACGAACGCAACGCGCTGCTGCTGATCTTCGTCAAGGACATCGCCGTGTGGCACTTCGTCAACCTGTGCAATGCCGGCACGGACCTCCAACTTCGGCAGGACCGCTACGAACGGGCCGTTTCCTGGCTGAAGTCCGTACAACGCTCGGAGACCAAACCCAACCTTCCCGTCGTGAAGGATGCCGACGGCGACGGCAAACCCGACCCCGCCGTCGGAGAGTACATTTTCGGGTCGAATCCCAAACGATCGCAACATTTCTGACCATGGCACAGACTGGCAACAAAACATCTGCCCGAAAGGGCTCCGGCTCGAAAGCCTCGAAGCCGATTGTGGTGCAGCAGATCGTCGTACAGGCGCCGCAGCGCCGCGTGTACGACATCGGAGACTGGCGTACAGCCCTTCGGGCGGCCGACAACGGGCGGCCGAAATACCTCTACAACCTCTTTGAGGACATTCTGATCGACGGCGTGTTGGCCGATGCGATCAACAAGCGCATCGAGGCCGTGCTGAATGCCGAGGTGGTCTTCATGAATGGCCAGGGGAAGGAGGAGGCCGCCATCAGCTCGATCATCGACTCGACGGCCTGGGAGACACTCATCCGCGAGATCATGCACCGGCTGTTCTACGGCCGGGCAGGAGTGGAACTCTTCTTCAACGGCAGTTTCTGCGTCGAACCCATCAAGCCCAAGTATATCGACCTGGACAATCGCCGGATCCTGCTCAATGACGTGGGAGACCGCTCGGTACCGTACGACGATGATCCGAACCTGATGGTCATCGGCCGTCCCGGAGACTACGGACTGCTGCTCAAGACCGCGCCCTATGCCATCTGGAAGCGCGGCGGATTCGGCGACTATGCCCAGTGGATCGAGCTGTTCGGCATGCCGCAGCGTGTCGGCAAGTACAACACCTTCGATCCGCAGAGTCGAGAGCTGCTCAAGAAGGCGCTGGAGGAGGCCGGGTCCGCGCCCTACCTGGTCATTCCGAAGGAGGCGGACATCGAGACCAGGGAGGGAAACACCGGCTCCGGATCGTCGTTCAACGAGTTCCGCCAGGCGACGAACGAGGAGATGCTCATCACGATCCTCGGGCAAACGCTGACCACGATCCAGGGCGAACGCGGGGCCCGTTCGCTCGGGGAGGTGCACCTGCAGGTCGAGGATGCGAAGCACAAGAGCGATCTGCGCTTCGTGCAGCGCACACTCAACGAACGGCTGCTCCCCATTTTGGAGGCTTACGGTCTGCCTGTGAACGGAGGCCGGTTCGTCTATCCGAAGGCGGCCGAGCCGCTCTCGGTGGACGATATCGTGAAGCTCGCGACGATTATCGACATCCCCGCGGCGTTCATCCACGACAAGTATTCGATCCCGATGCCGGACAAGGGAGAGGAGATTGCGGGCAAGAAGATTCAATCGGCTACCGTCCCTCACTCCGAAGAAGATCCCGACGACGGGATCCGGAACGCCGACAGCCGCAGCTTCTGGCACCGTCTCCGGGATTTTTTCGCCGCAGCCCCGCAGGGCGGGGCGACCGATGGCACAATCCCCATGCGGATGCAGGACAGTGATACGCTCGACGAGCGGCTGATGGGACGCGTGGCCGCCTCGCAGCCTACGTTCGACACGGAGCTCTTTCGATTCCTCTCCGAAGACCTTTTGAAGGCCGTTCAACCGGATGCTGACAACATCGGGAATGCCGACGTCGGGATTGCGTACAGCGTGCGCGACGATGCCTTGCAGACGGCCATGGAGATCAACCTGTTCCAGTTCTCGGCCGCCAAGACCCTGGCCGAGTTGCAGGAACTCAACCGTCTCTTCCGCGAGAGCGGCAGCTTCGCGGATTTCGAACGCGAGGCCCACAAGGTTTGCACGGCGTTCAACCGCGACTGGCAGCGCACCGAGTACGACACGGCGCTGCTCACGTCCGAGGCGGCCAGCACCTACCGCCGGTTGATGGGCAAAACGAAGCTGTTTCCCTACTGGGAGTACCGGACCGTCGGCGACGACCGGGTACGTCCATCCCACCGTCGGCTCGAAGGGGTTGTCCTTTCCTGGAATGACGCCCGCTGGAAGAAGATCTTCCCGCCGAACGACTGGCGGTGCCGCTGCCGGGTTGTGCCGCGAATGGCCCACGAGGTCACGAAAGAGGAGGTCGAGGCCTCGCAGCAACGTGTGGACGAGTTCTTCGGAACGGCGACCTGGAAGAAGGCCGAAGCCCAGGGCTGGGGCGTGAACCGAGCTCTCACCGGAGAGGTGTTCACGCAGAACCAGTTCTACATCCGCCGCTTCCAGGACAAGGCCTCGAAGCTGCTCGGCCAACTCTACTACAACGACTGGGGGCTCGACTCCTTTGCCAAACGCCTGGCGGCAGCCACGGAGCGGATGCCCGAATACAGCGGTACGGCCTCCGAGTGGTACGAGGTGCACAAGACGCTGCGCGACTACAAGGGGCGGATGGTAGTGCTGGATAAAGAAGTATTTCAGCGGCATACAACCGGAAGCTATGAAAAAACACGCATACCTCTATTGGGTTGTATTGCTGATGTCTTGAATAGCCCTGACGAAGTCTGGCTGAATGACTATCAGAAATTATTTAAAAATCTAAACTTTATCAAGTTCTATGATGGAAAGGTAATCAATGTGATCTGTGAAGTGGATGAAAATCTCGAATATCGGATAACCACCTGGTTCGAGATCATTCAGACTCCGAACTTGAAACAGAAAACGCGTAACAGCCGCCACATTGACCCGCGATGGAGATACCGGCGGGGCTTGCTTATAAAAAAGTCGTAGCGGCATGTCTTTGCGTCCGGACGTACTGTTGTTTACTCGGGGAACACGTCCCGCAGGTATCCGCAACGCCTTGGATAGCCAGTGTCATACCGCTGCTTCGGGTTTCATACAACTCCCGCCGTCGTGGTCCGGAGACCGGTCCTCTTTGATACCCCCATCACCCGCGAGGGTGGTATCATACCATTCACCAGTAGTCATATGCTTCGGGACAAATATACGCAATTTTCATGAAAATAGAAATCGACAAACTCCTTGAAAACCAAATGGCGGAGATTCTGCAGGGGACAGCCCAGATCGTCGCCGAGACATCCATCGAATATTTCCAGGACTCCTTCCGGCATAAAGCCTTCGACGGAAACCCCTGGGCGCCGCCTCGGGTGCCCAAGCGGTCGGGATCGCTGCTCGTGCAGTCCGGAGCGTTGCTCAACAGCATACGTCCCGTCCTGGTCTCGCCCGAGCGGATCGTCATTGCGGCCGGCAATGAGAAGGTCGACTACGCCCAAGTCCACAACGAGGGTTTCAAAGGATCGGTAACTGTCCCGGCTCACATCCGGCACACACGGCGCGGCGACCAGACCGTCCGACAGCACACCCGGAGCGTGAACATCCCCCAACGGCAGTTTATCGGCGGCGCTCGGGAACTCGAGACCGAGTTGCAGAAAAGGATCGAGGCTTATGTAGAATCCGTATTAACCGACTGACCATGGAAAAAGAACTCTTCATTGCTCTGTGCGACCTGCTGAAAAGCAAGGTCCCCGAGCTGCAATGGGTCGATGCCGACCAGGGGCAGCTCAACGTCTCCGAACGACCTCCCGTAGCGTTTCCCTGCTGTCTGGTGGAGATGAGCTACCCGCAGTGTGTGAACCATACAGCCGGGACGCAGCGCGTCCAGGTGCGGTTCCAGTTGCGGGTGGCATTCAATGTCTCGGCCCCGACGAATGCCTCCGCACCGATCGAGGTGCGCGAGAAGGCCCTTGCACAATACGATACCCTGCAACGAATCCACAAGGCATTGCAGTGGTGGAACTACGGCCGCAGAATCAACCCCACGGCGCGGGTTTCGGTGGCTCCCGAGAGCCGTTCGGACGGTTTGAAGGTGTACAGGATGATCTATGAATCGGCCTTCATGGATTAGCTCCAGTCCCAGCCGGGGAACATCCGCCGCAACTGGCGCTTGGTCGTCCGCTGGCGGATCAGCGTGTTGTAGAACTCATCCTCGGCGACCAGGGCATTGCTGATCGTGCGGTCCTCGACGAAGAATTCATTATCGGCAAGGATCTTCAGCACATCGTCGAAACGTCGCCGTTCGAGCTCCGTCCAGTAGTAGTAACGGGCCGTCAGGATGCGGTTGCGCTTGGCGATCCGCTCCCGACGCGAGGTGATGCTACCATCTCCCGAACGGGCCAGCGAACGCGTACGCCGACGGTTCCCGGCCTTCTCGATGGTCGGGCAGTGAAACAGCTCCTGTGAGTTTATGTGCGTCATGTCACAAAGATAGGGATTACTGCCGAAATTCGGGATGCCTTGCAGATAAAAATCCGCCGGAATCGAATGACTCCGACGGATTTTTCGTCTGCTCCGGATTGTCCGGCTATTTATGCGTCAGTTTCCGGTCGGCCTTGAACAGCTTTCCGTATTCGTCGTAGGAAATCTCGAAATAGAACTTGTCCATGCCGACAGGCTCCCCCATAGTGACATATGCCGGAAAAACCTGGAACCGTACGACGTCCCTGCCTTCACTGGTGGTACGCAACACCGCCAGCATGAACTTGTCGGGATACTCCTTTTGCCAATAGGTCATTGCGGCATCGGTACCGTACGCCTTCTCGTAGCTGTTGTAGAGCGTGCAAGCCGAAGAGTAAAGCAGACGTGTCATATCCAGGAATCCGGAGAACGAGTATTGCGCATTCTTGTGAGATTCGTTGGCGTAGTGCGACACGACACTGACCTGCTGCCCCGGAGTGATCGTTCTCAACGCATTGTAGTCAGTCTCCTCAAGAAGTCCCGCACAGATCGTTCTAAAGTAGCACCAATCCATCTCCAGATTCGGATAGAGGTATGCTCCCTTGTCGTATTCGATGAAGAGGAAACGCATCGTATCTATGCACCCGACAAACAGAGAGCGGAAATTTTCACATTGGACACCTGACTGGAAACGGATCTCCGTATTGTAGCGGCTCTTCCACTTGCCGTCGATTTGTTCCCAGTAGAGGGCTCTCTTTATCTCCTGGGATTTGTACGACAACGTGGTGGCCGGTTGATCCACCCGATCCTGCGCCGACAGACTGCCCGAGCCGAACAGCATGAGCAGACAAAAAATGAGGAGTTTTTTCATAGTCGAGGTATTACGAAGGGTTTATTTGTCCGAAGATACGAAAATTTGTACTCCCGGCAAAATGCAGGATCCCGATGCATTTTCCTCGGCATCGGGATCCTTGCTTATCGGAGACCGGGAGATGACTCCGCCTGGTAGATAAAATCGACATTCACACGGCGGAAAACGGTCAGTTCCATGGTGAAGTCCAGGAATCGGGCGTCCTCCTTCTGAAGCCGGCTTCGGATGAACTCCGTGCATTCCCGCTTCATCTCCGACACCGGCATGCCTTCCTGTCGCGGGATATAGAACCCGCTCAAGTAGCGTTTCCGGTATCCGGGCCGCTGGATGATAAACCGCACCCGGTACATGGCTCAGTCCATGGCTGCCATCGAGAGTGGCAGCGTGTGCTTGACGCCTTTGTCATCCTTGTAGGAAGCCGAGATGAACTGGCAGGTCTCCTCGGGCCGGTAGGCGCCCTGGATGATGTCGGTTGCTTCGATAAGTTCGGAGTACCCGGACTTTCGGGCAATCTCCCGGAGCTGCAGCACACGGCTCGCCTTCAGATTGCCCTTGCGGTCCTTGGACAGCAGGTTCATTACCATCTCTGCCAAAGCTGCCGAGTCGGCATCCCTGGCCAGCGATTTGACGAACTCCTTGACCTTGGCGACACCGACCTCGACCGTATCGTCCCACCCGTCGTTCGTGCGATTGCCCAGCGCCAGCGTGATGCGGCCATCGGAGGTGGTGAACTGGTCGCTGTGACGGTCGGATTTCGTCTTGAACAGCTCCTCCTTGAGTTGGATCAGCGTCTCGGCATCGGCGAACACCACGTCCTTGAGACGCCGCATCTCTTCACTCATGGCCTTGAGCCGTGAGAACTTCAGCCTGCAGAACTCGTCCACGGCGGACTTGTAGGCAGTAACATCGTCTTCGCGTTTCTGTTTCTCGGCACGCTCTTCGGCCTCAAGCTGCGCCTTCAATTCGGCGCGTTCCGCTGCTGTCATTTTCGTGATATCCATATTGAAAAAAGTTATATCTTTGTATCGGGAAGAGGGTTAGTCCAAGGGCAAGAGCCAGACTAATACAGCCCCCAATAGATAATCGGCTTCGGCCGGTTTTAATTAAAAAAAGTTCAAAATTATGGAAACCTTATTTTGAATGTTGGCAGGGTACCTGTTTGGTAAGGCTGTCGACTGACTCATTTATCGTAGTAAGCGATAGCGCCTGCCTGTACAGGGCTTTTGCTACTCCCCCTAACTCGGGGGAGTTTTTATTTCCTTTCATTATCGGGTTCAAACGTCTTGTCGCCTCATCGGTCTCTTTTTTGGCTTTCATACTTGCCTCCATCAGCAGTGAATCCGTGCGACTGCGGGGAATGAACCGCGGAGCTGATGGGCGCACTTCCCGGCCAACCGACAAATAGTGCAAGGGGGACTTCCACAAATACGACCGTCTTTCGACATGAGCAGCACCCCGTCATAAGCAGGGCGCAAACACCCAGAATGATCCGTTTCATAGGTTACTTGTTAGGTGAGATTGCAATAAAATGCTCAAGCAGCGACACCTTCTCCTCTGTTTCACAGCGGCGATTCTCCTGCCGCTCGGTGGCTTCCCCGGACTCATGAATGTCGTCCAGTCGTTCAAGACGTTTTCGGAGCTCCTTCAATGGCTTTTGAAGGATCCTTGCCAGCAACGCTGCCTCCCTCTTGTCGAGGGCGAGCATCTGCTCGTAATACCCGGTAAGCGGGATGGGTTCTTTGATCCACTTCATAAATTCTGATCTTTACGGTTCATTTCGTATTCAGTTCGATTATATTGTCCAGCCTGTAGTCTGTGATGTTCGCACACGCGATCAAGGCCGGGATCCTGTACAGAGGTTTTGCCGGGGCGAAGTCGTAACGGCCCGAGATCCGGCCGTTGTACTTCTCGATCAACCGACACAACGACACTACGATGTTGTAGGACTTCTCCGGCTCGGACAACAGAATGCAGGCCGAGATCCTGCCGTACATCCAGTCAAGTTGGTCGTTGTACTGCCGCGAGGCCGCAGGATTGACCGAGTGCAGCATGTTAAAGGCTGTTCCGTGCGCGTATTCCGTCATGTGGCGAATCTGGCCCATCCGCAGTTTGACCTGATGGCGAAGTTTTCCGACATCGGCAAGTGCCGCCTCAAGGTCGAGAACCGCGTATCCCATACAGGCGACCATCGTAAGCATGCGAACCGCAATCGGCACATATTTCGCGTCGGCCTCACTCGGTCCCCGATCGAGAATCTGAAGGTTCATCCAGGCCGTGCGCCGGATCAACTGCATTTGTTTGTATTTCATATCCAATAGCATATACGATTGTTCACTTGTCAACTCGGCAACTGACCTTCGCGTAGGATGAGCGGGATCATTACCTTTCGAGGTCGGGAGTATCCTTTTCGGCCCATCGCTTCGAGCTTCGAGATCATGATCTCGAGTTCTGCAAGCGAGAGCCGGGCAAACTCCTTCCCTGCGATTCTGTTGCTCAAACAGAAGGTATCGACCACATCCCAATCCGAGGTGTCAATACCCAGACGTTGCATTCGGTGCAGTACTGCGGACCGCAGACGTTTCCGCTCACGATGGAACTCCTCGACGCTTAATCCTGGATGCTCGATCTCTGCTTCGAGGGCCGTACACATGGCCTCGTATTCCGACGTCCGCATATCGCGCAGAGAGGTCGTACGGCCCTGGGTAAACCGCATTACAAGAGCCTCCTTTATTTGCTCCCTGTCGCCGGACACCCGATTGAGGAGTGCGTAAAAGCGAGCATAGCTTGTAGGTTTCCGCTTCATCATTTCGCGCTTTTTGAGAATGGTTTCGGTTTGTTGGGGTCTCCCCAGTATTCCTCGGCTTTTTCGCGCCATATCGTATATTCTCCCGTTGGCCCGAAGAAGCGACCGTTCGTGAAGGCCTTGTATCCCTCGACCCATATCTTCAATCCGGCATCGTACATGACCGACCGGGCTGCCCGACCTGCCGGTTGTTTTCCGTCGGCATGACTCACGAAGACGAGCATCTTGTCCGGATGCCGTTCCTTGAATGCGATGTACTGACGGTAGTCAAGTTGCGTGTACTGGAATGAATCGATGATAACGAAATCCGGAGATTTGCGCTTTGACAGCCGTTCGTCGAGATCTTCCATGGACTCTCCGGCCACCACCTGGAACCGGCGGCCGCAGTCCTGCATGGCATGACGCCGCAGCGCGTTCAGGAATGAAACGGAGAGACCCTCTTCGAGTGAATTGTAAAGAACGCGACCAAACCGGGCCAGTTCCTTGCCGAACGATAATACCGCCGAAGTCTTGCCGTTGCCTGATTTTCCCCAGAAGAATACGACACCCGTACGGTCGATTTCGCCGACACAGTCGCCCCATCCACCTTCGAGACGGAGTGTGGACCGACGGATCGACAACGCCTGGGTTACGGAGAGAGATTTTGCCATTACCGTATGATTGAATAGTGATTGAACAGTGTTATTTCTCGGTTATTGCCGCCAGTCGCTTCTGTTTGTGAACTTCGCGCCGCACCCGCCTCAGATCGAACTCGCACCCGGCAGCATCCTTTACCACGACATTGACCGTCCGGTCGTCTGTGATGCCGTTGGCGCGAGCGATGGCTGCCACCTCGTAGGACGAAGCGGGCGTCAGTTCAATGAATTTGCGGCAGATGCGCGAATGGATTTCGTCATATCCCTTCTTGTTGTAGGCAAGACCGATCTCCATGCGCCGTTTGATATAGCTGGTAGAAATAAAGATGATGCCGCAATAGTTCTCCAGCCGGTTGTAGATGGTGATGAAGTAGTAGAAAACCGTATCGGAGAGTTTGTCGCCCTCGTCGAAGATGAGCAGCGGCCGGTCGAGCGTCAACAGGTGGCGCGTGATCCGTTCAAGCAACTCATGCATGCTCCGGTCCGAGATGGCAATGCCCAGGGCCCGGGACATTTCCCGGATGAAGTCGATACGGTGCATATCCTCCGAACAGGGGATTACGAAGACGTTTTCGTGTTGCGATGCGTAGTCGCGTGCCGTTGTCGTTTTCCCCGAACCGGCCGGAGCGATGGCCCATGCGACGTTCTGGAATTGCTGTGCGTCGGAGAACAGCTCGGAGAGTTCCTGGTACATCCGGGTCTTGCAAAGCTGCCAACCTTCGGCCCGCTGTCCGGAGATCTGTGCCCGCAGCTTCACGAACATCTCGTCGCTGATTGACTCGTATCGGCCATTGAGGATCGTCGACACCGTGCCGGCCGAGATCCCGGTCAGGGAATTTGCGGCCTTGTTCTGGCTCGGATAGCGGCTCACATAGGCCTGCAACATCTCGCGGATCCCGTTTTTCTGTTCGTTGGTAAGTTTCATATCCTAAAATCTGTTTAAAAGTGACACTTCGTCAAAAGTCATATTGCTGAGCTGCTTCTCAACCTGGCCGACGGCAATCGGCTCGCAGCGCTCCTCCTGCAGTGTACAGTCTGAAAAAGCTGCATCCGCATAGCGGTCAAGCAGCCGCTCCTGTGCCCGTGGTGTGAGCCCCTGCAGGCGCGGCGTATGCAGCCCGTGCTGCTCGGGAGCGACACCGTGGGCCACCTCCAGCTCGTAGCCCTCCATCTGCCGGAGGATGCGTTCCCGCTTGTTGGCTTCGAGTGTTTCGCGCAGGAATGCCTGCTCCTCGGGAGTTTGCTCCTGGATGGCGCGGTGAACGACCGCATAGGGAACAGCCGGCATTACCATCCGCAAGCCGCCGACAGCCGGCTTTGTGCAGAGCCAAACGCGCGTCATATCGTCCGGATCGTATCGGACGAAGAACTTGCGTGTGGTGTTCGAGCGGCGGAACTCCATGTCGGGATGCCCTTCGGCGTCGAGTACTTCGTAGCTGTACCGTTGTCCCGCTACCTGAATGGTGATGCCCGAAGAGGTGAATTCGCTCGGGCGCTCCGTAACGCTCCAGAACATCTCCATATAGTCGTATTGCGAGAGGGCCGGAGCTTCGGGGTTCTGCGAACGCAGATACATCTCCCGGCGGCTCATCTTCGATTCGGGATGGCGCAGGTCATTCCATCGCTGGCGGTAGTCGGCATAGGCCGCACACATCTCCTCGAATGTGTAGAGGTTGTCCACGTTGGCCCCGATGAACTCGGAGTTAGGACGGGAATCACGGCTTGTCGCCGTAATATTCTGCCCCGTGAAGCGCCAGTCGGCATGGAGCACCTCGCGCTGGAACCGACCAAACACCGACTCGATGCTCTTGGCCTGCGGCGTATGGGGTGCCGTTTTGCGCGTGATGTGGCAGATCCGCGACATGAAACTCAGCGAATCGGTCGTTTTCTGCCCGCCCTGGTTGTCGGTAACGATCTCGAAGGGCTTGTGTCCGGCTGTTTCGATGGCCATACGGAAGGCGCGGCGCTGCAGCTCGGCATTCTCGGTATCTCCGATGCAGTAGCCCAGCAGCATCTCGCTGTAGGCATCGATCACCTCGTAGACCATGGCCGTCTTCTTGACCAGGCCTCCGTCCTTGTCACGCCCCTTGTAGTAGAGATTCAGTTTCGTACCGTCGCCATACCACAGCGCATCGCGCACTCCGGGGAGAATCGTCTGCTGCTTGCGGTCGAACTTCTGACGTGCGGAGAGCTCTCCGTACACCGCAGCCCACCATTTCGGCGCAACATCCGGCCGCTCCAGGTAGGAGGTGACCGAGTTCATCGATTCGAGCGTCTTCCATCCCTTGCGCTCGGCACGCCGGTTGTACTCGTCGAAGATCTGGCGCAGGGTATAGACCGGTACGCGGCTCCGGCGCAAGGCAACGAGCAGCCGACCTCCCTCGGGTGTGATCTTTGTCCTGTTCGTATTGCAGAACTTCTTAGAGACGAGGCAGATGAATCCCTCGCGCTCATAGGTGCGCACCTTGTCTTTCAATCGGGCTTCGTTGTTGGGCAGCGTATGGTGAAAATCCGCACGCAAGCGCTCGGCCGAGGCCAGAATATTCTCCCAGATGATGCGGGTAGATTGCTTGAGACGGTTGCGGCCAAGGCGTTGTTTCTCGACCTCCTCGTGCAGCACATCGAGTACCGAGGCGTTCAGCGTGTACTCCTCGACCTTGTCGTCGGGGAGCGTCTCCCCGTTCGGGAGTCGGAATGTTCCCGGCTCGAGGCCGGCAAAGAAACGGCGTGCCTCGGCGTTGATCACCAGTGCAGGCTTGTCCTGGCGCAGCAGCTCCTCCGGATCACCGTACTTGGCCTCAAAACGCTTGCGGAACCGCTCCGGCAGCGATGAATACTCGATCTGAACGCGACGGCCAAGTCCTCCTCCGGAATCGATCTTCTTGAGGCGTTTGCGACTGGCCAATTTTTCATAAGTCGTATAAGTCATAACCGCCTCTCCGTCATCGCTGCGCGTCAGATCCTCCACCGTGACTGCAATTGTTTGACCGTATCGTTGCATGATGTTGTCTCATTTATTGGCTCCCGTGCCGGCATCGCTCCGGACAACCCCTGCGAGTTCACGGGAGAATCGCTATATTTGTGCTGTCAACTGCAAACTTTTAGCGATTTATGGGTAAGATCTTTCGTTTGAATGTAACCGTCTCTTATTTTGAGGGTACGAACATCAACCGGTATCGGAAATCTATCTTGGATATTTTCAAGAGTTTTGCCTGGCTTTATCACCTCGATTATGCGATTTCAGTCAATCACGATTTCGGGCTCGAAAGCGGAGAGGCTGATCTGGTGTATCTTCGCTCGACAGACAAGACCGAGATTTCCAAAAAGGAGTTAGACAAGGTTATTCACGATGTGTTTCGCCACAGGCCTTCGTTCTTGTGGGAAGGTGTCGATGTCGGGCGGCAGCTATACAAGGCTTTGCCGGACTTCCCGTTCCCTGATGAGTTCTTTCGGCCACTTCATTATCCATATGTGGAGTTCCATAACGGGAATAAAGCAATACTCTTTGTGCACGAGGAATCTCTTTCAGAGGTACTAAATGAGAGTGAGGATGAACAAAGTTCGATTTCATAATAGCGTTGTTTTAAAGTGGGCTCCCGTGCCGGTATCGCTCCGGACAACCCCTGCGGGTTCACGGGATTTGTCGAGGTTTACGCCATCACTTTCAGCGTATCCTCGATATACTGCTTGTCCTCATCCCACAGCGGCAGATCCATGCGCAGCTTCGTAAGTGTTACCTCCCGCTGACCGATCAGCTGCACGGCTTCCCTGTACAGGTCGGAGTCCTGGTATGCGCAAGCCTTGCCGATGAGTATCTCGGCCAGTTCCGCATGCTTCCTCTTCGTCTCTCGCTTCAGGAAGTTGAGTTCCGCATCCATTGTTCCGACGCGTTTGCCCAGTTCCTTCAGGCATCGGCGAATCTCAATACGATCGTTGGCGCTGTCGTAGGCACACATGATCCGGATCTCCTTGCAGAACTCCGCTTTGTCCATTTCTCCTGCGGCCATATACAGGTTTTCGATCAGCCGGTAATCCTCCGGTGCGATGATTCGTTTTGTCAAATTTTCGAACTCCTTGCGTGTCATAGTATTATAGTATTATTGTTGTTTTTCGATTTGCTTTGCTTCGTACCATAATGCCCAGCTTACCGAACCGCTGGCAATGATCGTGAACAGGTGGATCAGGTTCCCGGCGTACACGCCGAAGATTCCACCGAGCGCCAGGATCCCGAATATCACCGATCCGACGTAGTTCTCGCGGATCATCCACTGCTCGTTCATAGTTGTGTCGGATTTTGTGTTGGTTTGAAGACGCCACCCCGGGCGAGGGCCAGTTTGCGGATTTTGCAGGCTAATGGGGTATTCGTCTGGCCGCTTAAGGCTTCCCGGACGGTCTTGCGGGCTACCCCAAGCAATTGTGCCAGCTTGACGATCTCCCCATGTTCTACAAGTACTCTTGCCATAAAATCAATTATTTCGTATATTTGCCACACGGGTTCCATTTGAAACCTCGATGCAAATATGGGGATAATTATCCCCGATTCCAAATTTTACAGGGATAATTTTCAACGAATATGAATAAAATCTTGCCCCGAATTGAAAGTATCGCTAATAATGAAGGCATTACGATAGGTGCTCTGGAACGAAAAATCGGGGCAAGTAAAGGGGTGTTATCGAGAGCTATTGCCAATGGGACCGATATCCAATCGAAATGGATACAGGCGATAGTTGAAAATTATCCCCGCTACTCGACTGAATGGCTACTATCTGGCAAAGGTGAGATGATCCGAGAAGAAATCACGCAACGGGCTACACCAAGCGTTCAGGCACAATTCTCGCTCCGCACGGATCATCCTGTCGAAATGCAGAATGTCCCCCTTTACGAACTCGATGCCTCGGCGGGGTTGGTTGCTCTATTTGCTGACCAGAACCGTCGCACACCCATATCTCACATCCAAATTCCCGATTTGCCTCCATGCGATGGGGCGGTCTACGTCCGAGGTGATTCGATGTATCCGTTACTGAAGAGTGGCGATATTGTATTGTATAAGGAGATCCCCAACGGATCTCAAGGAATATTGTGGGGCGAGATGTACCTTTTGTCATTCACCATCGACGGCGAGAGCTACATCTCGATTAAATACATTCAGAAGGCAGATGACGATCGTTTTGTCCGACTCGTCAGCCACAACCCGCACCACTCTCCGAAAGATATCCCGGCAGACTCAATTCAGGCTCTGGCGTTAATCAAAGCAAGTATCCGGTTCAATACGATGGGATAAACTCAACAAACCATCGCACACACGCTTTTCGGGGTGGCTATTTTGATCAGCCACCCCGAATTATTTGCACATCAGAATATTATAATCATGTGCATTTATTGTACTGTTGGAATATACTCTGTTGAATACTCTGAAACCCCCTTAAATAAGACATCTAAAATAGTTATATATCCATACTAATAGTATTGTCATAGAGCCTAATATGAACACCTAAATGAACATCTTATAATGATTTTTTGTTTTTTATATACGCATCGGATGAACATCTTAACGAACATCTAAATGAACATCTAAATAAAAAAACGACCATATCGGTGCACCTGCCAATATGGTCGTTTGAAAGGGAATTACGATGCGATTGAACAGCGTTTTGAACGGTTGAACGGCTTGCCGAGACAACCACCTATTGTCTATAATGAAGCCCCGCCAGAATTGCCGTTTTATCGGACTCTGGCGGGGCATTGCATGGATTACACACGCATACAGGAAGGCTTATTTTGGGCTGTTTTTCGGGCGTATTTGGGGGCGTGTAACATTTCCTGCTCGAACGTGCCGTTCAAAAGTCCTCCGAAGTAACACGAAAGTATCACCAAAGTCGCATTTCGATCGATCGGCCGCCCGAGGTGGCTTCGCACTTATCTTTCTGTATTACATCGTATTTACGGGTTTGTTGCTCTCTTCCGCTTTGTCACATTTCGTTTTTACCCCCATAGGTGCTTAGCGGTCGAGCGGTCGAAGCGTCCCTTTGGCGGTTCCTTCCGGACGGTCCCGTTCGGTGCGGAACTCCAGAAAGACCCGGTCGGAGTTGTGGAAGAGGGTCACCAGACAGGAGCGGCTTCGCTGCTGCCATCCCCAGCGACCGTGAATTCGGAACTGCACATCTCCGTTTGCCTTCGTGCCGATTCTTTCGATGCGGCCCTGTTCGTCGGTCGCGCGCATCTGGTCCATTCTGTGGGAGTTCCGCGGCCCGAAGAGGTCGGGTGCGAAGCTGACCTCGAGTTGCGGCCCCTGCATGCGGACGTAGCTCTGGTAGGTGTCCAGTCTTTTCCCCTTTCGGGTGTAGACCTCGTCGATGTCGACGACAAACCGCTGCGATTCGAGCGCCGCAAGCGCCGTTTGAAAGGTTTGGTTGCCGGAGTCCGCCGTGGCGGTTGCCCGCCGTTGCGAGGCACAGCCCGACAGCAGGGCGGCCAGCGTCAGTAAAAAAAGATGTGCAACGTGTCTCATGTTTTTTATCTCTTTTTGTCCATGTTTCGGTGACGGTTCCGGCCTTGATCGGAAGTCGATGCGGCTGACGCCCGCGACAGAGGGTGTCATGTCTTCTGATGACAAGATACGAAAAAAATACAATCGTGCAACGTTGCCGGCGTTGAGAATATCACTATCTTTGCACACGGTATCCGGGGCGAACTGCACCGTGGCACGAACCTCGGAGACCGATGAGCGATGCGGAGAGGAACGGTTCTTCCGGCCTGGCCGCGATGCTTGTCTTGGTTGCGGAGTCCATGACCCGATCCTGTTTTGGCCCGGCTTTTGAACTCCGACAGCGGAAGCAACAATGCCTGAACTAAATATATTGTAGCGATTATGAAAAAGATTCTTGCAGCCGCCGGGCTACTTCTGGCGATGACCGCCTGCTGCTGCCAGCAGGAGAACCTGCCTCTCGAAGGCACTTCGTGGAAACTCTCCAAGATGGAGTCGATCCCCGCAACGGCCATTTCGGCCGAGGAGGATGCCTTCACGCTGATGTTCAATGCCGCCGATACGCTGGTGGCCGGACGTACGAACTGCAACCGCTTCTTCGGCCCTTACATCCTCAATGGCAAGAGCCTGAAGTTCGGGGATCTGGGCATGACGCGGATGGCCTGCCCCGATCTGCAGTACGAGACTTCGTTTGTCGAGATGCTCTCGAAGGTGAACGGATTCGAGATTAAGGGTTCGGATCTGAAGCTTCTCGACGGCGATCGGGTTCTGGCCGAGTTCCAGGGAACGCAGGTAGCCGCCGAATAGCCGGATGTCCGGGGCGGGGTGCGTTCTGCCCGCTGTGGTCCCGATCCATCTCTCTTCCCGATACCCGAACCTGCAGCGGTCTGGGTTTCGGGTTTCGAAAAAAGGGTCCCGCGTCAGTCAAGGACGCGGGACCCTTTTTGTGGGGAGAAGGGGCGCAGGCGAAGTTGCAGCGGGGTGCGATAACCAAAAACGGTCCTCTTCCGCAAGGAAGAGGACCGTTATCTTCAGACAGAGGGAGACTACTCGCTCAGCGGGGTAACGCTGACATAGGATCTTCCTTCGCGCTTCTTGCAGAACTCGACGGTTCCGTCCACGAGAGCGAAGAGCGTGTGGTCTTTGCCCATGCCGACATTTTCACCGGCGTTGTGCACCGTACCGCGCTGGCGGACGATGATGTTGCCCGCCTTTGCGAACTGACCGCCGAACAATTTGATGCCGAGTCGCTTGCTTTCGGACTCACGGCCGTTCTTCGAACTACCTACACCTTTTTTGTGTGCCATGATGCTTCAGTTTTTAAAGGTTTATGCAACGATTTCTTCCACGAGGATCTGGGTGAGGTACTGGCGGTGTCCGTTGCACTTCTGGTATCCGGTGCGACGTTTCTTTTTGAAGACCAGAACCTTGTCATCCTTCAGATGCTTGAGGATCTTGCACTTTACTGCGGCGCCTTCAACTACAGGTGCGCCGACTTTGACCTGACCGTCATTGTCTGTGAGCAGGACCTTGTCGAAACTTACGGACGAATTCTCTTCGCCCTGGAGACGGTGAACATAAAGTTTCCGACCTTTTTCAGCTTTGAATTGCTGACCTGCGATCTCTACGATTACGTACATTCTACGTGTAATTGAATGAATTCGGGAGGCAAATATACGGATAATTTCCGAGAAACAAAACGCCGGCGACAAAAAAATTGTCGGGAGGGATCGGGGCACGGTTTTGGCGGGAGGGGTGAGTGGCGATTTTCGGATCGAATCTGTACTCTTTGACGGGAAGAGGGGCTGACGGGTCCGAAAAATTTCCGGGTCTCATAAATTCTTGCTACCTTTACCATGACAATGACGGAAACAGAAGTCAGGAATCCAAAACCGCGAGTGACGATGATAAACGACAAGGTGCGCCAATATCTGCTGCCTCCGCTTTTCAATGCGGCAGTCAGGGCCGGGGCCTCGATCATGCAAGTATACAAGAATTTCGACGATTACGACATCAGCCTCAAGGCCGACTGTACACCCATTACGCTGGCTGACCGGCTGGCCCACCGCACGATCCGCGAGTATCTGGGGCCGACGCGTATTCCGATTCTGTCGGAGGAGGGTCGTGAGATGCGCTACGACGAGCGCCGCAACTGGGAGCTCTACTGGCTGGTGGATCCGTTGGACGGGACCGTGGAGTTCATCAAGGGCAACAACGAGTTCACGGTCAACATCGCCCTGATGGAGAACAACGTCTGCATCGGAGCGGTGATCTACGTGCCCTATTTCGAGAAGATGTACATTGCCGGGCGCGACTCGGGGTCTTACCTGAAGGAGCATGTGGTGCCGGATGCCGGGGCAAACTATACGTACGAGGAGATTGTAGGCGGATGGAGGCGTTTGCCGCTGGAGAGTGAGGCGCACCACGACCACCTGCGGGTGGCTCTTTCGCGGTCGCACCAGACGCGCGAGACGCACGAGGCCGTCGAGCGGCTCCGCGAACGTTATCCCGATCTGGAGATTGTCGAGCAGGGGAGCTCCTACAAGTTCTGCATGCTGGCCGAGGGTCGGGTCGACTACTACGTGCGCACGACCCATACCTACGAGTGGGATACGGCGGCCGGCGAGTTGATTCTCTTGGAGGCGGGGGGCTCCACGCGGTCGCTGCCCGACGAACGGGAGCTGCGCTACAACGAGGAGGACCTGCACAATCCGTGGTTCTGCTGTCGGTCGAAGTACTGCCCCTTCTGAGGACCGGCGGGCGACATTATAATCCGGTGGGCGACATTATATATAATATAAAGGTCCCGGTTTCCGATGTGCGGAGACCGGGATTTTTTTCGTGAGGGGCGCCGGGATTTGTCGGGCAGCCGGAATGTTCTCGGAATGTGTCGGGGTCGATGGCGTTGGGCTGACTGACGTCTGGCGGTGCTGTCGGGGATGGAATGGCCGGGATATTGCCGGGAGGTGCGGACTTCGGCCATGCCCCGGGAATTGTCGGGCGTCTGCTGCTGTCGGGGATGCGGAGCCCCGGAGGTTGTGGTATGCGTTGATGGAAAGATGGTTACCTGGCGGCCTTGTGTTCGATGTCGCAAGCGCCGCAGTTTCCCGAACATCCGGCCAGGGAGTGGCTGTCGGAGCAGTCGGCCGTACCGTCGGCTTCGCGGGTCTCCTGCACGGCGCACTTGATTCCCAGTCGCTGCATGTCCTTGTTGGTCGAGATCTCCGAGTCGATGTGGTGACCCTTGATCATCAGCGTCAGGGACATCCCCACGACGAAGAAGGCAACGGCAACGATGGCGCAGATCAGTACGATTAACCAGGCGGGCATGGCGGTCAAGTTTTTGTGGTTTGAAATTTTGGCTTTCGGGGACAAATGTATATATTTGTCAGATAAATTGCAAAAATGTTGCCCGAAGGATTCGGGCGACGGATCGCAGGATACAATTTCGGAAAACGTATGAAAATCGTCATAGCGGGAGCCGGAGAGATGGGCAGCCATCTGGCGCGGATGCTCAGCGGCAGCGGACACGACATCACGGTGGTGGACAGCGATCAGAAGCTGTTGGCCGAGGTAGGGGCGCTGGCCGACGTGATCACCGTCGAGGGGGACTCGACGACCTTTGCGGTGCTGCGCAAGGCGTCGGTCCGCAAGTGTGACCTCTTTATCGCCGTCAACCACGAGGAGAACGACAACATCGTGGCGGCGATGCTGGCCAAGAAGCTCGGAGCGCGGAAATCCATCGCGCGCATCGACAACAACGAGTATCTCGAGCCCAACAACAAGGAGATGTTCATCGACATGGGCATCGACTACCTGTTCTATCCGGAGAAGGTGGCGGCGCGGGAGGTGATCAACCTGCTGGGCCACACCTCGACGACCGAATACGTGGATTTTTCGAGCGGCAAGCTTTCGCTGGAGGTCTTCCGCCTGGAGCCGGCCTCGCCGCTGGTGGGACAGGTGCTGACGGGCTTTGCCGACGACCAGACTCCGTTGAGCTACCGTACGGTGGCCATCACGCGGGGCGGTCAGACGATCATCCCGCGTGCGGGGGAGGAGTTCATGGAGGGCGACATGATCTACGTGATAGCCCGCCAGGACGCCGTGCACGAGGTGATGGAGTTTTCGGGGCAGACGAACATCGAGATCCGCAACATGATGATCCTGGGCGGTTCGCGCATCGGCATCCGGGTAGCCACGGAGCTGCAGGACGAGGTCAACATCAAGCTCATCGACTACAACGCCGAGAAGGCCTACCGGCTGGCCGAGATGCTGGACAAGACGCTGATCATCAACGAGGACGGCCGCAATACGGAAGCCATGATGGAGGAGGGCCTGTCGAACATGGACGCCTTTGTGGCGGTGACGGGCCGCAGCGAGACGAACATCCTGGCGGCGATGCTGGCCAAGCGGATGGGCGTGAAGAAGGTGATCGCCGAGGTCGAGAACCTGAACTACATCAACCTGGCGGAGTCGATCGGCATCGATACGATCATCAACAAGAAGCTGGTGACGGCGTCGAACATCTTCCGTTTCACGATGTCGACCGACGTGCAGGCGATCAAGTGCCTGACGGGGAGCGACGCCGAGGTGCTGGAGTTCATCGTCAAGCCCAATTCGCCGGCGACCAAATGCCGGATCAAGGATCTGGGGCTTCCCGAGGATACGATCATCGGCGGCATCGTGCGCGGGGACAAGGTTTTCATCGCCGTGGACAACATGGAGATCAACCCCTACGACCGCGTGGTGGTCTTTGCCATGCCGGCGTCGGTAGGGCGCATAGGATATTACTTTAACTGATTTAACTGACGGGGCGGTGCCCCGGGACGGAGAGATACCGGTCGGGAGGCGGACGGGCGCCGGGCATTCCGATGCGGACGACGCGGCGTCATCCGCCGAAAACTGGAGAAAATGTCTTTTCGAAACAGCATACTCAGAGCGTGGTTCTCGCAGCGCGAACGGTCGATAGACCGGTTCCGCCGCCATCCGGTCGAGACCCAGATGCGCATGTTCCGCCGGCTGTTGCGCCGCGGCCGCATGACGGAGTTCGGCGAACGTTACGACCTGCGGCATATCCGTACGGTGGAGCAGTTCGAGTCGTTGGTTGCGACGTTCGACTACGAGACCTTCAAGCCCTACATCGAGCAGATGCGTGCCGGGGCGTGGAACGTCACGTGGCCGGGCCGGGTTTCGTTGTTTGCCCGCTCGTCGGGCACCACGTCGGACCGGAGCAAATACATCCCCGTGACGCGGGAGTCGTTGTGGCGCAACCATACGCTCGGCATGCGCGACGTGGCGACGGTCTATGCGGCCAACTACCCGCGCAGCCGGGTGCTTGAGGGCAAGACGCTGACGCTGGGCGGTTCGTGCATTGCCGAGGGCCGCAATCTGGTGGGTGATCTTTCGGCGCTGCTGATCCACGAGACGAAGTTCTGGAGCGGGTGGTTCCGGGCGCCGCGCATCGAGACGGCCATCATTGCCGATTTCGATGCCAAGTGCGAGGCGATCTGCCGCGAATGTACGGGCGAGCACATCACGGCCTTTGCGGGGGTTCCGTCGTGGAACCTGGCGCTGATGCGCCGCGTGCTGGAGTACACCGGGCGTCGGAATCTGCTGGAGGTTTGGCCCGATCTGGAGATGTTCGCCCACGGCGGGGTGGAGTTCACCCCCTACCGGCGTTCGTTCGAGGAGCTGATCCCCTCCGACGGGATGCACTACATGGAGACCTACAACGCCTCGGAGGGCTTTTTTGCCCTGGCCGACGATCCTTCGCGCAGCGACATGCTGCTGATGCTGGATTACGGGACCTTCTTCGAGTTCCGCGACGGCGAACGGATCGTTCCGCTCGAGGGGGTGGAGTGCGGCAAGGTTTATGCCGTGCTGATCACGTCGAACAACGGCCTGTGGCGCTATGAGATCGGCGATACGGTGGAGTTCACCTCGACGAACCCCTACCGGATCCGTTTTGCGGGGCGCACGCGTCAGTATATCAACGTATTCGGCGAGGAGCTGATTGTCGATAATGCCGAGCGGGCGCTCGCGGCCGCCTGCCGCCGGACGGGAGCCGTGGTGAGCGAATATACGGTCTCGCCGTGCTACATGTCGCTGCGCGAGCGGGGCGCCCACGAGTGGATCGTGGAGTTCGACCGCGAACCCGATTCGATGGAGTCGTTTGCGGCGGCGCTCGACGAGGAGCTGCGGGCCGTCAATTCGGACTACGACGCCAAGCGCCGCACGACGCTCGAGAGGCTGCATCTGCTGTGCATGCCGCGCGGGGGCTTCCTGGCGTGGATGCGGGCGCGGGGGAAGAACAAGGTTCCGCGGCTGATGAACGACCGCCGGGTGGCCGACGACGTGAAGTCGTTTGCGGGGCTCGGCGGCGAAGAGGGGCACTGAGCCTGTCGTTGTTCGTAAACTGGGCGCCATCAGATCCGATAAAACGAGCGTATGAAAACGGTTTCATCATTCCTCATTTTGTTGTTGCTCCTGATCATGCAAAGCTGCGGATTTGTCTATGAACGGCATCTTACTGGGAATTATTACTTGATCGCAGTGGATACCAAAGAGGATATGGATGTGTGTTATCATCAACCGGAAGATGATGCACCTTATACGGGCATAACCGGGGCGAGTGTTTATGCCGTGGGATATGACGATGATTTTATTCTGGTCAAGGCGTACCGTGCGTTGAAGGACAGTATGGGAGTTTCCTTACCGCGTTATGACAGGCATACAACCGAATATTACATCATTCCCGTCAATAACGCGCAGGAGGCCTGGGAGGCGCAGGAAAACAAATTCGGGGCATTCGATGAAGAGGCCTTTGAAGTGAGGCGGAAAGAGCTGGGAGTACCGGATGATATAACATTCAAGAAGCTGTAATAAAAATTATTAACGATATTAACGGGAGGATAACGCTTTACGTTATCTCTTTTCAAATCATTAACGGATACGGTCATGTACATAGCCATTGCAGGAAATATCGGGAGCGGGAAGACGACGCTGACTGAGATGTTGACGCAGCGATACGATGCCAAATGCTATCTGGAGGAGTGTGACAACCCCTATATCGGCGATTTCTACGAGGACATGAACCGTTGGGCGTTCCAACTTCAGATCTCGTTTCTCGGGAGCCGGATCCAGCAGACGATGGACATGCTTTCGGACAACAAGTCGGGGGTGATCTTCCAGGACCGCACGATCTACGAGGATGCTCACATCTTCGCCGACAACCTCCATGAAATGGGACTGATGTCGACGCGCGACATCGAGACCTACATGAAGATCTTCCGCCTGGTGACGTCGCTCATTCCGCAGCCCGACCTGCTGATCTACCTCAAGGCGAGCGTTCCGACGCTCATCTCGCAGATCCGCAAACGGGGCCGCGAGTACGAGATGAATATCGACGAACTCTATCTGAAACGTCTGAACGACAAATACAACCATTGGATCGACACGATCTACGAGGGGGAGGTCTTTGTCGTGGACAAGGACCACGAGGATTTTGTTTCGGATCCGGCGGTCTTCGAGCGGATCTGCGCGCGGTTGGATGCCCTCAAAGCCCGCGAAGAGCGATGAGTCTGCCCGAACGATTCGTCGAACGCACGCTGCGCGAACTCGGCGTGGAGGAGGGTCGGGCCTTGTGCGAGGCGCTGGAGTCGGAGTCCCCGACCTCGGTGCGTCTCAATGCGTCGAAGTGCCGGCCGGCGGGAGCTTCACCGGCCGATAACCGACAAGAGACTGCGACGTTGCCGGGTGGCGCGACGTTGCCGGATTTGCCCCGTCTGCCGCTGTTGAGACGGGTTCCGTGGTGCGCTGACGGCTGGTATCTGCGTGAACGCCCCTCGTTCACGTTCGACCCCGATTTCCACGCCGGGGCCTATTACGTGCAGGAGGCCTCGTCGCAATTCGTCGGCCACCTGTTGCGTGGTCGGCTCCCCGCGGGGGCCCGTGTGCTGGATCTCTGTGCGGCGCCGGGAGGCAAGACAACCCTCTATGCCTCGCTGATCGGACGTGAGGGGCTGGTCGTGGCCAACGAGATCGACCGACGGCGGGCTTCGGTGCTGGCCGACAACGTGCGCAAGTGGGGGACGGGCAACGTGGCCGTGACGTGCTGCGACGCCGCCTCGCTGGGACGCTTCGAGGCGTGGTTCGATGCCGTGACGGTCGACGCCCCCTGCTCGGGCGAAGGGATGTTCCGCAAGGACCCGGCTGCCCGCGGGGAGTGGAGCGAGGCGAACGTGCGTCTCTGTGCCGCGCGTCAGGACGAGATTCTGCGCGAGGCGTGGCGGGCCCTGAAGCCCGGCGGCGTGCTGCTCTACAGCACCTGCACCTTCAACCGCGAGGAGGACGAGGGGTCGCTTGAACGGATGCTCGCATGGGCCGAAACGGAGGTGGAGGAGACCGGACCGGTCGAGGTCGACCCGGCGTGGGGGATCTGCTGCGGCAGGGTAGGGGCCTTCCGTACCTTCCGCTTCTATCCCCATCGGACTTGCGGCGAGGGGTTCTTTGCCGCCGTGGCCCGCAAGTCGGCCGAAGCCGATGCACGGGCGCGCACTCCGAAATCGCGCCGTTCGGTGCTGACGCCCGTCGACCGCAAATGCGCGGCGGAGCTGTTGCGCTGGTTGACGGAGCCCGAAGCGATGCGTTTCGGGATGGCGGGCGACACCTGCTACGCCTGGTATGCCGGACAGGCCGAGGCGGTGCGGACACTATCCGAAGTGCTGCCGGTGATCGGCTCGGGGGTGGCCCTCGGGCAGATCTTCAAGGGGGTGCTGAAACCCGATCCGGCGCTGGCCTTCTTCCCGGGGCTGAACCGCACGGCGGTACCCGTGGCAGAACTGGCGGAGGAGGAGGCGCTGCGTTACCTGCGGCGTCAGGAGATTGCGGCAGCCGGACTGGCCGAGGGGATGAACCTCATCTGTGTGCGGAACCGCGGACTGGGCTTTGCCAAACGGATCGGATCGCGGGTCAACAACCTCTATCCGAACTCATTGCGAATCATGAAACAATAGATATGGCCGAAAAGATTTTTTATACGATGGGCGAAGTGGCCGAGATGTTCGACGTCAACACGTCGCTCCTCCGCCACTGGGAGTCGCAGTTTCCGATTCTCCGCCCGAAGCGCAACAAGAAGGGCAACCGCCTCTTCACGCCGCAGGATGTCGAGCATCTGAAGATGATCTACCACCTGGTCAAGGAGTGCGGCATGACGCTCGACGGGGCCCGGAAGGTGCTTCGCAAGGAGGGGGCAGCCACGGCGGTCGAACGGGATACGCAGCTCATGGAGCATCTGCAACGGATCCGTTCGCTGCTGGTTGAGGTCCGCGAGGATCTGAAGGCCGACAACGGACAGGTTGTCGATGAAGAGGAGGAATCTTGCGTTGCGGCACCGGAGGAGGAGATGCCCCGCAAGGAGCCGCGACGCCGGGGGGTGTCTGCGGATCGGCTCCGCAAACCGAAGATGGTGGATGTAGAGCCAGCCGCCGAACCTGTGGTCGCCGAGCCTGCCGTTGAACCTGCCGAGTCCGCTGCCGAACCCGTGGTCGCCGAACCCGAGGCCGATTCTGCCGCCGGAGTTGGTGTCGAGCCCACTTCCGGGCCTGCAGCCGACCCCGTGATTGTCGAGCCTGCCGCTGAACCTGCCGAGTCCGCTGCCGAACCCGTGGTCGCCGAGCCCGTTGCTGAGTCCGCCTCCGAACCCGTGGTTGCTGAACCCGCTTCCGAACCCGTCCCCGGACAACCGACCCGACGTACGGCCCGGAAACCTCGCCGCAAAAAGGAGGAAACCGAAAACAAGGAGCTCTTTGCCTTCTACGAGCAGTCACTTTTCTGAACGGTTCGAGACCACCGGTTCGAGGCCACCGGTTCGAGGCCACCGGTCAGAGGCCGTCGGTCAGCGCCGTGTCCTGCTTTGCGATCACCCGGAATCGAAAACCTGAAAATACCTATGAATGCCATGAAAATAAAAGAGATAACCGATGTCATCGAACGCTTTGCTCCGCTTGGCTGGCAGGAATCCTATGACAATGCGGGACTTGTGGTCGGCCGCAGCGACGACGAGGTACGTCGGGCGTTGCTGGCTGTCGATGTCACCGAGGAGGTGCTGGACGAGGCCGAAGAGACGGGGTGCGATCTGATCATCACGCACCATCCGATCATCTTCCACGCTCTGAAACGCTTCAATTCGGCGGATCCCGTGCAGCGCTGTGTCGAGCGAGCCATCCGCAGCCGCATTGCCCTCTACGCCTGTCACACGAATCTCGACAGTGCGCCCGGCGGCATGAGCTGGCGTCTGGCCGGGATCCTCGGTATCGGGAATCTGCGACTGTTGCAGCCCTCGTCGGTCGAAGGGGTCGGTTTCGGCGTTGTCGGCGAACTGCCCGAAGCCGTGGAGCCCCTCGCTTATCTGGGCACGGTGCGCGAACGGCTCGGCTGCGGTGCCATCCGATACAGCGATATCGCCATCCCGGCGGTGCGTCGTGTGGCCCTCTGCACGGGTGCCGGAGCCTCGCTCATCGGCGATGCCCTGCAGGCCGGGGCCGATCTCTACATCACGGCGGATCTCAAGTATAACGACTTTATGACCCCCGACAAGCGTCTCATGGTGGCGGATGTCGGTCATTTTGAGAGCGAATATTGTGCAATTCAGTTATTATTTGAGGTTTTGTCGAAAAATTTATGTACCTTTGCGGTTCGCAAGAGTGAACGCTCGCGCAATCCGGTGAATTATCTCGTGTAAGTCTAAACTATACAGTACATTATATGGCAACGCAAAAGAAAACCGCCGACGTTGATTATTCGATGCAGGAGAAGATCCTCGCACTCTACGAGCTGCAGAAGATCGACAGCAAAATCGACCAGATCAACAAGGTGAAAGGTGAACTGCCTCTCGAGGTCCAGGATCTCGAGGATGAAATGGCCGGAATGAAGACCCGCATCGACCACATCAACGGGGAGATCGAGGAGCTCAATGCCCTGACCAAGCAGCGCAAACGCGAGGTGGATCAGGCCAAAATCATGATCGGCAACTACAAGGAGCAGCAGAACAACGTGCGTAACAACCGTGAGTTCGATGCCATCTCCAAGGAGATCGAATATCAGGAACTCGAGATCGAACTGGCCGAGAAGCGCCTCAAGGAGTATGCGGCCGGCATCAAGGCCAAGAAACTCCAGCTCGAAGAGGCCGAAAACCTCTCCAAGGACCGCTCGGCCGACCTGGCGGCCAAAAAGGCCGAACTCGACGGCATCGAGGCCGAAACCGGCCCGCAGGTAGCCGAGTACGAGGCTCAGCGCGAGCAGGTCAAGGCCAAGATCGACGAACGTCTGCTGGCCGCCTACGACCGCATTCGTCGCAATGTCCGCAACGGTTTGGCCGTCGTGACGGTCAAGCGTGATGCCTGTGGCGGCTGCTTCAACCGCATTCCGCCCCAGCGTCAGGTGGAGATTCGTCAGGGCAAGAAGATTATCGTCTGCGAGTATTGCGGCCGCATTCTCGTAGCCGATCCCGAGGCCGCCCAGGAATAAGTGGGTGCCCGGGGGCCCGGGGGGGCAGGCAGGGGGCCGAAGCAGGTGGCCGAGGCAGGGGACCGGAGCAGGGGCCGTCATCCGAAGGTCCCACCTTTGAAAAGCCTTCTCCCTTGAAAGTATCGAATCATGGAACGGGATTCCGCACCGGCGGAGTCCCGTTTTCGTATGCCTCTCTTTTTTAAAGTTTTTTCGGAACTGCGGATGTTAATTTATTAACACGGAAAAGTTTTCCTACTTTTCCAAATAATCCTTAAATTTGCCGCGATTGGATCTTTCCGACTTAAATTACTGCCATGAAAATAGCCATAGCCCAGTTGAACTACACGATCGGTGACATCGACGGCAATACTTCGAAAATCATCGATTCCATTAACAAAGCAAAGGCCCGGCATGCCGATCTGGTCATTTTCGCCGAGCAGGCCGTGAGCGGGACTCCGGCGTTCGACCTCCTCCGCAAAACGACGTTCCTCGAACTGTGTGAAGATGCCCTGGTGGAGATCGCCTCCTGCTGCGACGGTATCGCCGCCATCGTCGGCCTCCCGATTCTTACCGACAAGGGTACCGTCAGTGCCGCAGCCCTCATCCAGGATCGCAAGGTCCTTCGCTATGTCGGCAAAAAATACATCTCCGCACGCCGCGAAATGGGTTTCCTGGTCCCCTCCAAAGGATACGAATACGCCACCATCAAGGGGCACAAGTGCGCCATCATCGTCGGCGATGACCTCAGCCGCGAACACGACTTCGACAAGTCCGTCGAGACCATCATCTCCATCAACGCCCGCCGTTACGGCAAGGGTACGATGATCTACCGCTACGAAATGATGCACAACCTGGCCTTCGTCGAGGGCAAGAACCTCGTGATGGTCAACCAGGTCGGCGGTTCGACCGAGATCGTCTACGACGGCACGTCCGGCGCCCTGAACAAACACGGCGTCCCGGTGCTGATGATGAAGAACTTCGAGGAGGATTTCCAGATCTTCGACACGGAGGCCGCCGAAACCATGCCCCCCGTCGTCATCCCCTCGACCTACAACGACCGCAACCGGCTTGTCTATGAGGCAGCCCGTTGCGGTCTGCGCGATTTCTTCCGCAAGAACAACTACGAAAAGGCCGCCATCGGCCTCTCGGGTGGTATCGACTCGGCCGTAGTGGCCTGTCTGGCCGTCGACGCGCTGGGCGCGAAGAATGTCCGGGCGCTGCTCATGCCCTCGCAGTTCTCGTCGAACGCCTCGGTCGAGGATGCCAAGACCCTGGCCCGGAACCTCGGCATCGAATACAACGTCATCCCCATCTCGGAGATCTACACCAGCGTGGTCAATACGCTGAAACCCGCCATCGGCGTCACGGAGTTCGACTCCACGGAGGAGAACATCCAGACCCGTATCCGCACGGTGCTGCTCATGGCCCTGCAGAACAAGACGGGATACGTACTGCTCAACTCCTCGAACAAGAGCGAAAATGCCCTGGGCCTCTGCACCCTCTACGGCGATACGGCCGGTGCGTTCAGCCCCACGGGCGACCTCTACAAGAGCGAAATGTACGACGTGGCCCGCTATATCAACCGCCGCTTCGGCGATGTGATTCCCGACTCGATTCTCAACAAGGAGCCTTCGTCGGAACTCCACCCCGGTCAGAAGGACAGCGATATCCTTCCGCCCTACGAGGTGGTCGACGCCATTCTGTTCCGCATGATCGAGGAGGGGCAGCACCGTGAGGAGATCGTCAACGCCGGTTTCGACTCCGCCGTGGTCGAGAAGATCCACTCGATGATCATGCACAACGAAAAGAAACGTTTCCAGTTCCCGCCCGTGCTGCGTTTGTCCTCCTGCTCGTTCGGGCACGAGCGCCTCATGCCACTGACGAACAAATACGGAGACTGAACCGTGGAGGCTGGAATCATCGAACACGACGGGATCGTCGAACGTGTCGAAAAGAGGTGCGTTCGCGTGAAGATCACCTCGCAAAGCGCTTGTGGAGCCTGCAAGGCCCGGCAGGCGTGCGGTATGGCCGAGGCGCAGGAGAAGATCATTGTCGTCCCGACGTCCGACGCGGAGCAGTATCGCCCCGGGGAGGAGGTCCGGGTCGGTGTCCGGAAAAAGGCCGGGCGCATCGCCGTTATGCTGGCATATGGCGGTGCGCTTGTCGTTTTGCTGGCGGCGCTCGTCGTGACGATCGTCGTCTGCGGAGCCTCCGAGGGCGCAGGGCTGCTGGCCGCACTGGGCAGCGTGGCAATCTACTACCTGCTGCTGTGGGTCTTCCGCCGCAGAATCGAACACACAATTCAATTTACAATAACTAAAATCTGATGGAAGTATTACTTTACACGATCCTGACACTGTGCGTGTTGGGTGTGCTCGCCGCCGTGATCCTCTACTTCGTGGCCCAGAAGTTCCGCGTCGAGGAGGATCCCCGGATCGACGAGGTGGAGAAAATGCTGCCCGGAGCGAACTGCGGCGGTTGTGGTTTCGCCGGATGTCGCGGTATGGCCGATGCCCTGGTCAAGCGCGATGACATCTCCGAACTCTTCTGCCCGGTCGGCGGCGGCGACTGCATGAAGGCCATTGCCGGCTATCTGGGCAAGGCTGCGGCCGAAAAACAGCCCGAAGTCGCTACGGTCCGTTGCGGCGGTACGTGCGAAAAGCGCCCCCGCACGAACGAGTACAACGGTGCCCGGTCGTGTGCCGTGGCCGCATCGCTCTATGTCGGCGAGACCGGATGTGCGTTCGGCTGTCTGGGATTCGGCGACTGTGTGGCCGCCTGCGTCTTCGACGCCATCCACATGAACCCCCAAACGGGGCTGCCCGAGGTCGATCCCGACAAGTGTACGGCCTGCGGCGCCTGCGTCAAGGCCTGCCCCAAGATGGTCATCGAACTGCGCAAGAAGTGGCCCAAGAACCGCGCCGTCTATGTGTCGTGTGTCTCGAAGGACAAGGGCGCCGTCGTGATGAAGGCCTGCAAGGCCGGTTGCATCGGCTGCGGCAAGTGCGAGAAGGTCTGCGCCTTCGGGGCCATCACCGTCACGAACAACCTGGCCTACATCGATCCGCAGAAGTGCAAGCTCTGCCGCAAGTGTGTCAACGAGTGCCCGACGGGTGCCATCAAGCTCGTCGGCATGGATCCGCTGCCCAAGGAGCCCAAGGCTCCCGCCGCCCCGAAGGCCGCGGCGCCCGCCGAAAAGGCCGCACCGGCTGTCCCGAAGGCCGCTCCGGCTGAAAAGGCCGCTCCGGTTGCCCCGAAAGCGGCTCCGGCGGAGGCTCCTTCGACCCCGACAGAGCCCAATCATGAATCGTAAATAACGTTAGCAGAGATATGAAGACATTTCCAATAGGCGGAGTCCATCCGTCGGCAAACAAACTGAGCAGCGCCAAGGCCATCGAGGTGCTTCCGCTGCCCGAGGTGGTGACGATTCCCCTCGCGCAGCACATCGGAGCTCCGGCCGTGGCCAAGGTCGCCAAGGGCGACAAGGTCCTCACGGGGCAGCTCATCGCCGAAGCCGGCAGCTTCATGTCGGCAAACATCCACTCCCCGATCTCGGGTACGGTGACGGCCGTCGACCTGGTGGCCAACGGTCAGGGCCTGCGCCAGATGATGATCACCATCAAACGCGAGGGCGACGATTGGGCCGAGGGTATTGACCGCTCCGAAACGCTCGTCAAGGAGTGCCGCCTCTCCGCGCAGGAGATCATCGACCGCATCAAGCAGGCCGGCATCGTCGGCATGGGCGGCGCCACCTTCCCCACGCATGTCAAACTCTCGATCCCGGCCGGCAAGAAGGCCGAATGCGTCATCATCAACGGCGTCGAGTGCGAACCCTATCTGACCTCCGACCACCGCGTGATGCTCGAACACGGCGAAGAGCTGGTCGTTGGCGTCACGATCCTGATGAAGGCCGTGGGCGTCGAGAAGGCCTACATCGGTATCGAGAGCAACAAGCCCGATGCCATCGCCCATCTGCGCAAGATCGTCGCTGCGTACAAGGGAATCGAGGTCGTGCCGCTGCAGGTGCGTTATCCGCAGGGCGGTGAGAAGCAGTTGATCGCTGCCGTGACGGGCCGTCAGGTGCCGCCCCCGCCCGCACTGCCGATCGACGTCGGCGCCGTGGTCTGCAACGCCTCGACCACCTATGCCGTCTACCAGGCCGTGCAGAAGGGCATGCCGCTCATTCAGCGCGTGGTGACGATCACCGGCAAGAGCCTCAGGGAGCCCAAGAACCTGCTGACGCGCATGGGTACCCCCGTTTCGACGCTGATCGCCGCCGCCGGCGGTCTGCCCGAAAATACGGGCAAGGTGATCAACGGCGGTCCGATGATGGGTCGCGCGATGGTCAACCTCGATTCGCCCGTCACGAAGGGCTGCTCGGGCATCACCGTGATGTCGGAGCACGACGCCCGCCGCCGGGTGGCCACGCAGTGCATCAAGTGCGCCAAGTGCGTCGCCGCCTGCCCGATGGGTCTGGAGCCCTACTATCTCTCGAAGATGACCCAGAAGAAGAACTGGGACGAGATCGAGGCCCGCATGATCACCTCGTGCATCGAGTGCGGCTGCTGCCAGTCGACCTGCCCGGCCTATCTGCCGCTGCTGGACTGGATCCGTCTGGGCAAACAGACCACCATGGGGCGTATCCGCGCCCGTGCGGCCGCCGCTGCCCCCAAAAAATAACGCGGTCCGTCAATCCGAAAATTAAAACTTACGATAACACTTATGGCAAACAAACTTATTGTCGCTCCCTCGCCGCACGTCCAGACCTTGCAGTCGACGGCCCACATCATGCGCGACGTGGTGATCGCCCTGTTGCCCGCGCTGGTCGTCTCGACCATCGTCTTCGGGGTCGACGTGCTTCGGGTGACGGCCCTCTCGGTCGCTGCCTGCGTGGTGTTCGAATTCCTGATTCAGAAATACGTGGTCCGCGGCCCGCTGACCATCTCCAACTGGTCGGCCGTCGTTACGGGCGTGCTGCTGGCCTTCAACCTCCCGGCCTCGATCCCCTGGTGGATCGTCCTCATCGGCGCCTTCGTCGCCATCGCCATCGCCAAGATGACCTTCGGCGGCCTGGGCAAGAACCCCTTCAATCCGGCTCTGGTCGGACGTGTCTTCCTGCTCGTGGCCTATCCCGTGCAGATGACCACCTGGCCCCTGCCCGTCAACGGCGCCTTCGACGCCCTGTCGGGCGCTACGCCGCTGGCGGCCGTCAAACAGGGTCTGGCCGCCCCCGATGCCCTCGGCGTGCAGGATCTGCTGCTGGGCAACATGCCCGGTTCGCTGGGTGAGGTTGCCGCACTGGCCCTGCTCGTCGGGTTTGTCTACCTGCTGTGGCGCCGCGTCATCACGTGGCACATCCCGGTGACGATCCTCGTGACGATGGCCCTGTTCGCCTTCGTGGTGGCCCTGTGCAAGGGCGAGTCGGGCGCCATGCTCTGGCAGCTGCCCCTGTTCCACGTACTGGCCGGCGGCGCCATCCTCGGTTCGGTCTTCATGGCCACCGACTACTCGACCTCGCCGATGACCGTCAAGGGCGGCGTGATCTTCGGTATCGGTATCGGCGTCATCACGATGCTCATCCGTCTGTGGGGCGCCTATCCCGAGGGCATGTCGTTCGCCATCCTCTTGATGAACGCCTGCGTGCCCCTGATCAACAAGTATGTCAAACCCAAACGCTTCGGCGTAAAATAAGGAGGAAGGATCCATGAAAAGTACACTTGTCAACATGACTGCGGTCCTCTTCGTCATTACGCTCGTGGCGTCGGCCGGCGTCGGCGTCGTGAACATGATCACCGAAGAGCCGATCGCCCTGGCCAAGGAGGCCGCCACGAAGGCCGCTCTTGCCGAAGTGCTCCCGGCCTTCGATTCGACCGAGGAGCAGACCCTGACCGTCGATGAACTCCCCATTACGGTCTACACCGCCACCAAAGAGGGTCAGGTGACCGGTTATGCCGTGCAGACGATGACCAAACAGGGCTTCAACGGCGTTGTTCGGCTGATGGTGGGCTTCACGCCCGACGGCGAGGTCGTCAACGTCAACGTCCTCGAACAGTCCGAGACCCCCGGTCTGGGAACCAAAATGGCCGATGAAGGCAACCCGCTGCTGGGCAGCATTCAGGGCCAGAAACTCGAAAACAAGAAACTCGTCGACGGAAAACTCGCCGTGACGAAGGATGGCGGCGATGTCGATGCGCTGACGGCCGCTACGATCTCCTCGCGTGCCTATGTCGATGCCGTCAACCGCGCCTGGATGGCCTACAAGAGTGTGGCTGCGGGCGTCGAGGCTACGGATACCGCCTCCGGTGCCACGCATTCCGTCGCTGAACAAACCAATGAGCCTGTGGCTCAGGAAGGAGGGCAATATGAATAAACTGAAAATCGCCTTGAGCGGCATCATCAAGAACAACCCGACGTTCGTACTGGTGCTCGGCATGTGCCCCACGCTGGGTACCACCACCTCGGCCGAAAACGGCATGGGTATGGGTCTGGCTACGGCCGCCGTGCTGACCCTGTCGAACCTCGTGATCTCGCTCATCAAGAACCTCATCCCGGACAAGGTCCGCATCCCGGCCTTCATCGTCGTGATCGCCTCGTTCGTTACCGTGATCCAGATGCTGATGCAGGCCTTCGTGCCGGCACTCTACGCCTCGCTGGGCGTCTTCATCCCGCTGATCGTCGTCAACTGCATCATCCTCGGACGCGCCGAGGCCTTCGCCTCGAAAAACTCGCCCGTCGACTCGATGATGGACGGTCTGGGCGTCGGTCTGGGTTTCACCCTCTCGCTGACGGTCATCGGCGCCGTGCGCGAGATCCTCGGCAGCGGCGCCATCTTCGGCGTCAGCCTCGGCATCTCCGACTACACGCCCCTGATCTTCGTCCTTGCACCCGGTGCCTTCCTCGTGTTGGGGTATCTGATGGTTCTGTTTAACAAATTAGCCAAGAAGTAGTCATGGAGATCTCCTATTTCGCAATCATCATCGGCGCCATCTTCGTCAACAACGTCGTTCTGGCCCAGTTCCTCGGCATCTGCCCCTTCCTGGGCGTGTCGTCGAAGGTCGAAACCTCGATGGGTATGGGTGCCGCTGTTACGTTCGTCATGGCCCTGACCGCGCTGGTGGCCTGGCCCATTCAGACCTATATCCTTGTCCCGCTGCACATCGAGTACATGCAGACGATCGTCTTCATCCTTGTCATCGCAGCGCTGGTGCAGATGGTCGAGATCATCCTCAAGAAGGTTTCCCCGTCGCTCTATCAGGCGCTGGGTATCTTCCTGCCGCTGATCACCACGAACTGCGCCGTGCTGGGCGTCGCCATCCTCATGATCCAGAAGGAGTTCAACCTGCTGCAGAGCGTCGCCTATTCGGTCTCCACGGCCCTGGGATTCGCCCTGGCACTGGTGATTTTTGCCGGCATCCGCGAGCGTCTGGAGTTCGAGGAGGTGCCCAAGGCCTTCCGCGGTGTCCCCATCGCCCTGATCACGGCCGGCATCCTGGCCATGGCCTTCCTCGGCTTCTCGGGTCTGGTTTAGTGAATGCTCCCGGGGACGGACCTGCGCCGGTCCGCCGCCCGCCAACGATTTGGTCCGTACGTCGTTCTGCCTTCGTGCAGCGACGTGCGGACCGTTTCTTTGTAAAAAAATGAGGCGTTTCTTCGTTTCTTGACGGCAATTCGCTATTTTTGCACTATTGTAATCTCATAATCCCCAAAAATTCCCGAACTGCATGGAGGATATCATAAAACTTCACGACAGGAAGTTCAAGATCATGATTCCCGCGGCCAAGATCGACCAGGCGGTCGAGGCGGTCGCCCAACGGATCAATCACGATTACGCCGACAAGGAGACCCCCTTGTTTCTGGGCATTCTCAACGGTTCGTTCATGTTCATGAGCGATCTGATCAAGAAGATCGATTTCCAGAACGAACTCTCGTTCGTCAAACTCGCCTCCTACGAAGGCACCGAATCCTCGGGACAGGTGCGCAGTCTGATCGGTCTGACCACGCCGATCGAGGGCCGTCACGTCATCATCGTCGAGGACATCGTCGACACGGGCGAGTCGATCGACCACATGATCCGCGATCTGGAGAAGCGCAAACCTGCCTCGATCGAGGTCTGCACGCTCTTCTTCAAGCCCGGCTCCTACCGCAAGACACGCCCGATCAAGTACCGCGCCATGGAGATCGGCAATGAATTCATCGTCGGCTACGGTCTGGACTACAACCAGCTGGGCCGCAGTCTGAAGGATATTTACGTCGTGACGGAGTAATGGCTGTGACGACTGATCCCGCGTTGTTCGACGGCGGACGGCTGCTGCCCCTCGTCGAGGACTTCTATACGATTCAGGGCGAGGGTTTCCATGCCGGAAAGCCCGCCTATTTCATCCGGCTGGGCGGCTGCGACGTCGGCTGCCGGTGGTGCGACGCCAAGTATACGTGGAACCCGAAGCTCTATCCGCCGACCGACGTGCGGACGGTCATCGAGCGTGCCACGTCGTGTCCGGCGCAGGCCATCGTCATTACGGGCGGCGAACCGCTGCTCTATCCTCTGGGCGTGCTGACCGACGAACTGCGCAAAAAGGGTCTCGAGATCTTCCTCGAAACCTCCGGGTCGCACCCCTTCAGCGGGGTGTTCGACTGGGTCTGCCTCTCGCCCAAGCGGCAGCAGCCCCCGTTGGACGAGGCATACGGCCGGGCCGACGAACTGAAGGTAATCATCGAATCGGAGGCCGATCTGGAGTGGGCCGAGCAGAATGCCGCCCGCGTACGCCGGCGTTGCCTGCTCTACCTGCAGCCCGAGTGGAGCCGTTCGGAGGAGGTCATGCCCCTGCTGGTGGAGTATGCCAAGGCCTATCCGCACTGGAACATCTCGATCCAGACCCACAAGTATATGCATATTCCGTAGCCGGTGATGAAGATTCGGATTGGACGTCGTTTCTGGATCCTCCTCACGGCAGGCATCGTGGTCTTCTCGGTCTTCGTGATCGGGCGGAACGCCCTGCATGCCGTGAAGATCAAACGGCAGATCAATGGCCTCGAGCGGCAGTATGACTTCTACGTCGAAAAGATCGCTCAGGACAGTACGCTGCTCGAAAGACTGCGTTACGACGACTATCTCGAAGAGTATGCCCGCGAGCATTACCACATGCAGCGGCGCAACGAACACGTCTACATCCTGGAAGAGTAGACGGCCGATAGGCGGCACCAACGAATCGGGCCCTTCTCCATCGGGAGAGGGCCCGATTTTTTGGGGGCTGGCGGGAGTGGCCGGTGAGTTGCTCCCGGAACGACGGTGGAGCGAAAGTACGGGCTGTCGTTTCGGTCCGCGCGGGTGCTCCGCTAATAGTGCGAAAATCCCTGCCAGTCGTGGGGCTCGGGGCGGCCGTTGCGCAGCCAGGTGAGCCCCGCCTCGGAGGTGATGCGGCCGATGGGGTAGAGCGGCGTGCCGAAGCGTGTGCGGAACTCCGCCGTGAGCCGTTCGGCCGAGGCGGTGTCGGCCGTCAGCAGCAGCTTGTAGTCCTCGCCCCCGCAGAGCGCCGTCTGCAGGTCGGAGCCCGCGGCCACGGGAATCTGTTCGAGGTCGATCTCCGCCCCGACGTGCGAGAGGTCGAGGATGTGGCGCAGATCCGAAGCCAGCCCGTCCGAGAGGTCCATCATGGCGTGGACCTCCGGCCGCGAGCCGAACCACACCCCCTCGTCGACCTGCGGCACGGGGTTGCGGTGGAGGGCAGCCAGCGGGGTGTCGAGCCGTCCGGCAAGCAGATCGCGCAGTCCGGCTCCCGAGGCGCCCAGTTTGCCCGCTGCAAGGATCACGTCGCCCGGGCGGGCGTCGCGGCGCCGCTTGAGGTGCGTAAGAGGGGCGCGGCCGATGGCCGTGACGTTGATCGTGATGCCGGCTTCGGAGCGCGTCGTGTCACCCCCGACAAGCGGCGTGGAGTAGCGTTCGGAGAGCGTGCGGTACCCCTCGATGAACTCCAGCGCCCACGACTGGGCGGCATCCCGCGGAAGGGCAATCGACAACAGCGTCGCTACGGGACGCGCCCCCATCGAGGCCACGTCGCTCAGATTGACGGCCAGCGATTTGCCGCCCAGTTCGCGCGCCGAGGTGGCGTGGCGCAGGAAGTGGACCCCCTCGGTCAGCAGGTCTGCCGTGAAGACAAGCGCCTCGCCCCCGGCGAGCGGCAGCACGGCGCAATCGTCGCCGATTCCCTCGAATCCCTGATCGGGAATCGGGGCGAAAAGTCGGCGTATCTGTTCGATGAATCCGAATTCGGTCATGTTTTTGTTGCGGCTGTGGGGCAAAGATACCGATTTTTCGTCGAAAATAGTTACCTTTGTTCCGAATTCCCCGGCCGCGATCCCCGCGGCGCGGACCCATAACCCGTAAACTCATGAAAATACTGATTCTCAACGGCCCGAATCTCAACCTGCAGGGACGTCGCGACCCGGCCGTCTACGGCACGCAAACCTTCGGGAAACTCTTCGATGAATTGCGCTCCCGTTATCCGCAGGTCGAGTTCGACTACGTGCAGTCGAACCACGAAGGGGTGCTCATCGACACGATCCAGCAGGCCGACGGCCGCTTCGACGGCGTCGTGCTCAATGCCGGCGGATACACCCATACGTCGGTGGCACTGCGGGATGCCGTGGCTGCCGTCGAGGTGCCGGTTGTCGAGGTGCACATCTCCTCGATCCTCGCCCGCGAGTCGTTCCGCCACACCTCGCTGCTCGCCTCCGTGGCCATGGGGTCGATCATGGGCTTCGGGCTCGACTCCTATCGTCTGGGTGTCGAGGCGCTGATTCACGCCGCTGCGGCCCGATAATTGGGGGATTCACAGGTTATCAACGCAAAAAAGAATTTCGTTATGTATCGCATGAAAAACACCAAGATCGTCGCCACCATGTCGGATTTCCGCTGCACCGAGGAGTTCGTCCAGAAGCTCTTCGATGCCGGAATGGACGTCGTCCGTGTCAATTCGGCCCACGTTACCGAGGAGGGTGCCACGAAGATCGTCGAGACCGTACACCGGGTTAACCCCGCCATTCCGATCATGATCGACACGAAAGGCCCCGAGATCCGCGTCACGACGATCGCCGATGAATACGGAAACAGCATTCGCTTCCAGGCCGGCGACCGTGTCGTCGTGCGCGGTTCCGACGGCTCGGACCTCTCGACGCGCAAGGTCATCTACATGAACGTTCCCTCGATCGTCCGCGACATCCCTGTCGGCGCCCGCATGCTGATCGCCGACGGCGAGTTGGAGATCCGCGTTCTGGGCAAGAGTGACGAGGAGCTCGACTGTGAATTCGTGGTCGGCGGAGCCCTCCGCTCGCGCAAGAGCGTCAACGTGCCGGGTGTCTCGATCGACCTCCCGTCGGTGACGGTCAAGGACCGCCGCTTCATCGAGTGGGCCGTGCGCAACGACGTCGACTTCATCGCCCATTCGTTCGTCCGCTCGGCACGCGACGTGAAGGCCGTTCAGGAGATCCTCGACGCCCACGGCAGCCATATCAAGATCATCTCCAAGATTGAAAACCAGGAGGGGCTCGATAATATCGACGAGATCATCGAGGCCTCGTACGGCATCATGGTCGCCCGCGGCGACCTGGGGGTCGAACTCCCCGCCGAGGAGATCCCCAATGCCCAGCGCCGCATCGTCGAGAAGTGCATCTGCGCCAAGCGTCCGGTGATCATCGCCACGCAGATGCTCTATTCGATGGTCAAGTCGCCGCGCCCGACCCGTGCCGAAGTCAGCGACGTGGCCAGCGCCATCTACGAGCGCGTCGATGCCGTGATGCTGAGCGACGAGACCGCCATGGGCGACTATCCCGTCGAGTCGGTCGAGACGATGGCCCGCGTGGCCCGCGCCATCGAACGCGACGGCGAGCACTTCCAGCCCATGATCGACATGAACATGGTCTCCGTAAACCACGAAATCACCGCCCAGCTGGCCCGGTCGGCCGTGCGCGCCTCGACCAACCTGCCGATCAAGTATGTCATCCTCGACACCAAGACCGGCCGCACGGGGCGTTATCTGGCGGCGTTCCGCGGCCGCAAGAACGTCATGGCTGTCTGCTACTCGCTCCACGCGCAGCGCATTCTGGCCCTGTCGTACGGCGTGGTGCCCATTCTGCGCAAGCAGGAGCTCTCGGATCGCTACCACTTCCTGGTCGATGCGCTGGAGTTCATCGACCAGTACCACAAACTCGACGACGAGGATCTGATGGCCATCGTCGGCGGCAGCTTCGGCCCCGACGGCGGCGCTTCGTACGTCGAGATCTCCAACGTGAGAAATCTCCGGCGCCGCAACGCCGAGATCGTCGCCCAGCAGAAAGCCTAGGTCTTGGCCGGAGAACTCAAAGAGAAGGTCACTCAGGGGGTCGCCTGGAGCATGGCCGAGAAGATCGGATCCATGCTTCTGACCATGGCCGTGCGCTTCGTGATCCTGCGTCTGCTGACGCGCGAGATCATGGGCTTCATGGCCATCCCCACGGCCATCGTCACCGTGCTGCTGGTCATCGTCGACGGCGGTTTCTCGCAGGGCCTCATCCGCCGCAAGGATCCTTCGGGAACGGACTACAAGTCGGTCTTTCTCTTCAACATGACCGTCTCGCTGGGCTGTTACGTGGGAATGGTGGCTACGGCGCCGCTGCTGGCCCGCTGGTACGACATGCCCGTCATCGCTGAGATTGCTCCGGTCTTCTACCTGCTGCTCCCGCTGACGGCCCTGTGTGCCGTGCAGAACACGATATTCATCCGGCAGTTCCGCTTCGCCCTGCTGTCGAAGGTCACCTTCCTCTCGTCACTCGTCGGCGGACTGGCCGCCATCGGCTGCGCGCTGGCCGGGTGGGGAATCTGGAGTCTGGTCATCGAACGGGTCGTCTCGGTGGGGCTGCGCACGGGCATCCTCTGGTGGCTCAGTGACTGGCGCCCCCGCGGCAGCTTCTCCCCGCAGCCGCTGTATGAGATGTCGAAGTTCGGATGCAGCCTGATGGCCACCGACCTGATCTCGAACTTCTACAACAAGATCCCGCAGTTCTTCCTCGGATCGCTCTATCCGGCCGCTACGCTCGGCTCGTTCGATCAGGCCGTCAAGATCAAGGACATGCCCGCGGTGACGGGCGTCCAGGCCGTGCAGAATGTCACCTTCCCGGCCTTTTCGAAGATCCGCGACGACCTTCCGAAACTTACCGAAAGCTACCGCCAGGTGGTGATGATCGTCGCCTACGTCATGTTCCCCGTCATGCTGGGGCTCTCGGCCGTGTCCCACGACCTCTTCGCCGTGCTGCTGTCCGAAGAGTGGATGCCCACGGTCCCCTATTTCGAGGTGGTCTGTCTGGCCGGGTTGTTCTCGCCCGTGGCCGTCATCTCGATGAACATCCTCAAGGCCCGCAGCGCCGGCCCGCTCATCGTGCGGCTCGAAATCCTGAAAAAGATCGTTATGACGGTGATCTTTGCCGTGACGATCCCCCACAGTGTCATGGCTGTCGTCTGGGGACTGGTCGCCATCGCCTTCTGCGAAATGGCCATCAACTTCTGGGCCACGCGCCGCTTCACGCAGCTGACCCTCGGCCGCTTCCTCCGCACGCTGCTCCCCATGGCACTGCTCTCCGTCGTGATGTGGCTGGCCGTACGCGGCGTCGGAATGTGGATCCCCGACAGTGCCATACTGCGTCTGCTGGCCGGGGTGACGGTCGGCGTGGCGCTCTACGTCGGCCTCTCGGCCCTCTTCCGCCTCGAAGCCTTCCGTCTGGTCTGCGACCTCCTGAAAAAACAGATCGTCCACAAGGCGTAGACGATCTGTTTTCCATTCGGGTGCGATGCCCGGCTCCTATTCGTAGACTTTCGGGGTGATGATCCCCCGCAGCACCACCAGCGCATTCTGTACCAGCGCCTCGAGTTCATTCTCTCCGGGATAGACCGTCACCGGGGCGATGAACGAGCAGTGGCGGCGGATATACTCCACGACCGGCTCGTTGTAGGCGATGCCGCCCGTGAGCAGAATGCCCTCCACGTCTCCCTCGAGTGCGGCGGCCATTGCGCCGATCTGCTTCGAGATGTTGTAGCACATGGCGTCCAGCACCTTCCGGGCCCGCTGGTCCCCCTGTGCGATGCGTTCCATCACCTGAATGACGGAGTTTGTCCCCAGATAGGCCACCAGTCCGCCCTTGCTCGAAACGTATTTCAACAGCTCCTCGCGGGTGTACTGTCCCGAGAAGCAGACCTTGATCAGGTCGCTCGACGGAATGCTCCCCGCACGGTCCGGGGCGAAGGGTCCGTCGCCGTCCAGCGCATTGTTGACGTCGACGATCCGCCCCCGGCGGTGAGCTGCCACCGAGATGCCGCCGCCCATGTGGGCCACGATCAGGTTCGTCTCCTCGTATGTGCGGCCCGTCTTCTTGCAGTGCAGCCGCGCGATGGCCTTCTGGTTCAGGGCGTGGAAGACCGACTTGCGCGGGCACATCGGCATGCCGGTGATCCGCGCCGTGTCGTCCATCTCGTCCACCACCGGCGGATCGGCAATGTAGGCCTTCACCTTGGCCATGTGGGCGATCTGGGCCGCAAGCAGTCCGCCCAGGTTGCAGGCGTGCTTCATCACGGCGTTGCGCAGGTCGTAGCGCATCCGCGAATTCACCTCGTAGACTCCTGCCGGTATCGGGTGGATCAGCCCTCCGCGGCCGATGACGGCCGACAGTTCGCGAAGCGGAAAGTTTGCCTCGCGAAGGGCCGAAAGGATCAATCCCCGCCGCCAGTCCAGCTGGTCAATGACGTCGGTGAAGCGTTGCAGCTCCTCGGTCGAATGGCGCAGCGTCAAATCCAACAAAGGCCGCTCTTCCTCGTAAAGAGCGACCTTTGTGGATGTTGAGCCGGGATTTATAGCTAAGATCTTGTAGCTCATAAAGTTTTCGGTTCAGGGTTAGTGCGCGGCTATCCCGCCGCAAAGGTCATTTCTTCACGGCCAGGCAAGCCAGTGCGATCGAGTAGAGTTTCGTGAGGCTCGTATCGCCGCGCGAGGTCAGCACGCACGGTACGTTCGTACCCATGACCATGGCGGCCAGCTCGCCGCCGCACAGGTGCGTCGTGCTCTTGAAGAAGACGTTGGCCGACTCCAGGTTCGGGAAGAGCAGGCAGTCCGGATCGCCGGCCACCGACGAACCCTTCACCTTCTTGTGCTCGGCAACCTCCTTGTAGAGGGCTACGTCCAGCGACAGCGGGCCGTCGACAATCACGTTGCCCAACTGGCCGCGGTCGCCCATCTTGGCCAGAATGGCGCCGTCGGTCGACGATACCACGCTCGTGAGAACCTGCTCCGAGGGGGCGATGCAGGCGATCTTCGGGCAGTCGATGCCCAGCAGCTTGGCCGTCTGGGCCAGGTAGCCGATCTGCTTCATCTTCTGCTTGAAGTCCGGCAGCGGAATGACGGCCACGTCCGAGATGATGAGCAGCTTGTGGTAGCACGGCATCTCGATGATCGAGACGTGGCTCAGCACGCCCTTCGGCGGGAAGAGGCCGGCATCCTTGTTCAGGATTCCGCGCATGTATTTGTCCGTCGAGACCAGACCCTTCATCAGTACGTCGGCATTGCCGGCCACTACGGCGGCGACGGCCTGCTGCACGCACTTCACGTCATTGGTTTCGTTGACGATGTTGAAGGCCTTGATGTCGATGTTGTTTTCCGAGCAGACCTGCTCGATCACGGCCTTGTCGCCGTAGAGCGTCGGCTCGACAAGTCCCTTCTTGTAGGCTTCGTAGACCGCTGCCAGCGTGTGCGAATCCTGGCCGTAGGCTACGGCAAGACGTCTTTTACCCCTCTTTCTCGCCTCTTCGACGATCTCGGTAAGATGCTGAATCATGATGTTTGAGTTTTTTGGGATGGTTTATCCGTTGTTTGTTTGTCTCTTCTATTTGACCAGGTTGTAGGTGTCCGTGGCGATCATCAGCTCCTCGTCGGTGGCAATCACGGCCACCTTCACCTTCGAGTCGGCCTTCGAGAGCAGCTTGTTCACGCCCCGGGCGCCGCGGTTGGCCTCCGGGTCGAACTCCACGCCCATGAACTCCAGACCCGTGCAGACCGCCTCGCGCATCTCGCTCGAGTTCTCGCCCACACCGCCCGTGAAGACGATCAGATCCACGCCGCCCATCTCGGCCGCATACTGCCCGACGAACTTCTTGATGCGCAGGTAGTACATGTCGCGCGCCAGGATGGCCCGTTCGTTGCCCTCGTCGTAGGCGCGGTCGATGTCGCGCATGTCGCTCGAGATGCCCGTCAGACCCAGCACGCCCGACTTCTTGTTCATCATCGTGTCGAGTTCGGCGTAGCTCATCCCCTCCTTTTCGCCGATGAAGGTGATGGCGCTGGCGTCAACCTGGCCGCAGCGCGTGCCCATGACCAGACCGTCGAGCGGCGAGAAGCCCATCGACGTGTCGTACGACTTGCCGTCGAGCACGGCCGTGATCGAGGCGCCGTTGCCGATGTGGCAGGTGATGATCTTCGAATGTGCGAAGTCCAGACCGGCCAGTTCGGCGCCGACCCGTGCCACGTACTTGTGGCTCGTTCCGTGGAAGCCGTACTTGCGCACGCGATATTTCTCATAGTATTCGTAGGGCAGGGCGAACATGTAGTTCACGGCCGGGATCGTCTGGTGGAACGACGTGTCGAAGACCGTCACCTGTCTGATGCCCGGAAGCACCTTCTCCACGGCGTTGATTCCCTCGAGGCTGGCCGGGTTGTGCAGCGGCGCGATCTGGCACAGCGACTGGATCTTGGCCTTGACATCCTCCGTGACCAGGCAGCTGGCCGGGAAGTATTCGCCGCCATGGGCCACGCGGTGGCCGACGGCCTTCACCTCGTCGAGCGACGCGATGACGCCGTGCGAGGGGTCGGTCAGTGCCTCGAGCACCAGTTTGATGCCGGTCGTATGGTCGGGAATCGGCTGGTGGAGTTCGAAGGGCGTCTTGCCCACGGGTTTGTGCGTGAGGTCTCCCTCCGGAAGGCCGATGCGTTCCACGAGTCCTTTGGCGAGCAGTTTGCCCGATGCGTCCGTCATGTCGATCACCTGGTATTTGATCGACGACGAACCGCAGTTCAATACGAGAATTACCATAGTTTATTCTTTTTGAGTCTTTGTTGTTTCATTCGTTTTTGCCTCACGCCGTGCGGGTCTGCGAGCCGAGGAGCATGCCCAGTGCCGTAAAGAGCAGGCAGACCGCGATGCTCAGCACCACATAGCAGACCGCCGGGGTGTAGTCGCCGGCCCTGAGCAGCCGCACCGTATCGGCCGAAAAGGTCGAGAAGGTCGTGAAGCCTCCGCAGAGTCCCGTCACCAGCAGCCATCCCCACGTTGAGGAGTTGAGTGTCTGGAGCAGGAAGCCGATCACGAGCGATCCTACGGCATTGACCGTGAAGGTCCCCAGCGGAAAACCGAACAGCAGATGGCCGCCGAGCATCCATGTCGAAAGCGCATGACGGGCCATACAGCCGATGGCGCCGCCCAGTCCCACGCAGAAGAGTTCACGAATCATAAGTAAAAGTAGGTATTATTCTACGGACTTGCAAATTTAACGAAAAAATGATTACGGATTGTTCTGTTTTTTGCCCGAAAAGCGGGATTTTTCATCCGTTCTGCTACGGTTGCCGGATCTGGCCGTCGCCCGTGACGATGTATTTGTAGGTGGTCAGTTCGGGAAGTCCCATCGGACCCCGGGCGTGGAGCTTCTGGGTCGAGATCCCGACCTCGGCCCCGAAGCCGAACTGTCCGCCGTCGGTGAACGACGTCGGCAGGTTCACGTAGAGGCACGCCGCATCGACGCGGCGCGTGAAGCGTTCGGCCGCCGACGCATCTTCGGTTACGATCGACTCGCTGTGGTGCGACGTGTAGCGGGCGATGTGTGCGAGCGCCTCGTCAAGCGACGCAACGCTCCGGATGGCCAGCTTGTAGTCGAGAAACTCCGTGCCGTAGCTCGCTTCGGTGGCCTGTTGGAGCAGCTCGGCAGGGTAGTGCCCTTCGAGGGCCGCGAGCGATGCGGTGTCGGCGTAGAGCGTGACGTGGCGTTCGGCCAGCGGGGCGCAGAGCGCCGGCAGGTCGTCGAGCCGCGAGCGGTGGACGAGAAGGCAGTCCAGGGCGTTGCAGACGCTCACACGGCGTGTCTTGGCGTTGCAGATCACGCGGCGCCCCTTTTCGACATCGCCCGCCGCATCGAAGTAGGTGTGGACGATCCCCGCACCGGTCTCGATCACCGGTATGCGGGCCTCTTCGCGCACGAAGCGGATCAGTCCCGCACCGCCGCGCGGAATCACCACGTCGACGTAGCCCACGGCGTGGAGCAGCGCCCTCACGGCGGCGTGGTCCGAAGGCAGCAGCGTGAACGACGCTTCGTCGAGCCCCGACCGGCGGAGCGCTTCGTGCAGCACGCGGGCAATGGCCTCGTTCGAGCGGCGGGCGTCGCTGCCGCCCTTCAGCACGCAGGCGTTGCCCGTCTTCAGGCAGAGCGAGAAGATGTCCGTCGTGACGTTGGGCCGCGCCTCGCAGATCATCCCCACGACGCCGAACGGCACGCGCACCTTGCGGATCGTCATGCCGTTGGGGCGCTTCCAGGCGGCCAGCGTCTCGCCCTGCGGCGAGGGAAGCCCGGCAACGGACTCCATGTCTGCGGCCATCGTCTCGAGCCGCTCGGGCGTGAGCCGCAGCCGGTCGCACAGCGGCGACGCGGGATCCATGGCGGCCAGATCCTCGGCGTTGGCCGCGAGGATCTCCTCCAGGTGGCGGCGCAGTGCTTCGGCCGCCGTGCGGACCGCCTCCGAGAGGCGTTCGGCCGGGATGTCAGGCAGGGCGGCGCCGGCTTGCCGGGCCGCCTCGAAAAGGGGTTGGTAATCGGTCTGCATGCGTCTATTCCAGATAGAGGTAATCACAATGAATCAGCGGGCGGAGCCCCTTGCGGCCCAGGTTGCGGCGGGCCGTGGCGCTGTCGCACGCGATGCGTCCCACGCCCAGCGGCATCCCTTCGGGCGAGAGGATCCGCACGATGTCGTCGCGCTCGAAGTCGCCCTCGACCTGCGTGACCCCCACGGCCAGGATGCTCGCCGCCTGGCTCCGCCGGATGGTCTCGACCGCTCCGGCATCGAGCCGCAGCGCCCCCTTGGCGAAGCCTTCGCTGCTGGCAATCCACTTCTTGAGCCCCGAGGCCGGGCGGGCGGAGGGTTCGAAACGCGTGCAGATCACCTCGCCGTCGCCCAGAACGAGCTCCGTCAGGATGTTGTCGCGGCGGCCGTTGGCGATCACCACCTCGATCCCTTCGCCCGCCACGCGGCTGGCGATGCGGTTCTTCGAGGTCATGCCCCCGCGCCCGCGCGACGAACGCGTCGCGTCGATATAGGGCGAGAGGTCCTCGCCCGGAGCCACGCGCCGGATGACGCGCGAGGCGGGATCCGACGGCGAACCGTCGTAGATGCCGTCGACGTTGCTCAGAATCAGCAGCGCATCGGCCCCCATCATCGCCGCCACGAGCCCCGAAAGTTCGTCGTTGTCGGTGAACATCAGCTCCGTCACGGAGATCGTGTCGTTCTCGTTGACGATCGGGATCACCCCGGCCGTCAGCATCGCCTCCATGCAGTTGCGCTGGTTGAGGTACTGGCGCCGCGTCGAGAGGCTCTCCCTGGTGGTGAGCACCTGCCCGCACGCAATGCCGTATTCGTGGAACAGGTCGTAGTAGCGCGTCATCAGCCGCACCTGTCCCACGGCCGAATAGAGCTGGCGTGCCGAGACCGTGTCGATGCGTCCCGTGCACGGTTCGAGCAGGCTGCGCCCCGAGGCTACGGCCCCCGACGAGACGAGTATCGTCTCGATGCCCGCCCGGTGGAGGCGTGCCAGCTGGTCGACCAGCGCCGAAATGCGCGTCGTGTCGGGCCGGCCCTCCTCGCGCGTGAGCACGTTGCTGCCCACCTTGACGACGATCCGGCGGTATTTACCTTCCTGTATCATGACTCTTAACCTTGCTAACCCTTTTCATGCGGACCGATCTCCCATCGGTCCGACCGAACGCCCCCCCCCTCAGGGCTCGTACTTGTAGCCGACGCCCTTGACCGTGACGATGCGTTCGTCGCCGATCTTCTGGCGCAGCTTGCGGATGTGGACGTCGATCGTGCGGTCGCCCACGACCACCTCCGTACCCCAGATCTTGGCGTAGATCTCCTCGCGCGGAATCAGCTTGCCCGGCGACGAGTAGAGCAAATCGAGCAACGCGAACTCCTTGCGCGGAAGGCTGATCTCCTCGCCGTCGCGGATCACCATGTAGCGTTCGCGGTCGACCGTAATCCCCGCCGAAGGCCGCTTCTCGGGAGGCGTGCCGGCGTCGATGCGCTTGAGGATCGCCTGCACGCGGCTCACCAGCAACTTCATCTTGATCGGTTTGGTCAGATAGTCGTCGGCCCCCACGCCGAAGCCCGTCAGCTGCTGCTCCTCCTCGCCCAGCGCCGAGAGGAAAACCACCATCGTATCCTTCAGTTCGGGGTTGGCGCGGATCGCCCGGCAGGTCTGCGCACCGTCCATCACGGGCATCATCATGTCCAGCAGGATCAGATGCGGATGGCACTCGGCGGCAACCTTCAGCGCCTCGGCGCCGTTCTGCGCCGTGAAGACCTCGTAACCCTCGCGGACGAGGTTGTATCGGACGAATTCGAGGATGTCCACCTCGTCGTCCACCAGCAGGATGCGATGGCTCATTGTCGTCAGGTTCTGGGGCGGCGGACCGGAGTGCGCCGCGGGGTATACAACCTGCGAATGTAACAAAAATTTTCCGAAATCCCGCCGTTTTTTTCGGCGGATCACCTCCCCGCGATGCGGGACCGTTCCGCTGTAGGTCGCGATTGCGCGCTTGTTGCAGGTTTTGTCGATTTCTCTTTCGGGTTCCGCATAAAATGGTTATATTTGCGGGATTTATGGACGCTCCCTTCGCCGGGATGCAAAAACCTCTACTGTGATGGCTACTGAAAAATCGACACTTCCTGCTCCCGAGGAGCAAGTCAGCCCCGTGGCTGAAGATGCGAAAACGAGTCCCGTGGCGACTCCCGAATCCGCTGAACCCGAAACTCCGACCGAGGCGTCGACCCCGGCTGAATCCGTGACGGCCCCGATGCCGGAGACCCCGCAGGAGCCCGTCGGTGCCGCTCCGGAAGAGGTAGCCCCGGAAGAGGTGGCACGCCCCAAACGCGCCCGGATCAAACCCGCTGCGGAACCCGTCGCCGATTTCGATGATGAGACGGCTCCCGCTGACGTGCGGGTCGATTTCGCCGACGAGGAGGCCGCTCTGGCCGCCCACGACGCCGGACTCGAACTCGAGGGCGAAACCGCCGAGGAGGCCGAAGCCGATCGGCTGGCCGAAGAGCAGAAAAGTTCGCCCGAGGAGAAGTTCGCCGGCAAGAGCAAGGAGGAGCTCGTGGGACTCTTCGCCCGCATGCTCGAAGAGCAGCCCGTACAGTCGATCCGCCGCGATGTCGAGGCGCTGAAGATCGCCTTCTACCGCCTGCGCCGCGCCGAGGTCGAGGCGGCACGCCGCCGCTTCCTCGAGGAGGGCGGTGCCGAGGAGGATTTCGCCCCCGCCGTCGACGGCGCCGAGGTGCAGCTCAAGGAGCTCTTCAAGGAGTACCGCCGCCGCCGCGACATCTTCATCGCCAACCTCGAGGCCGAAAAGGAGGCCAATCTCAAGGTCAAGCAGCAGATCATCGAGGAGCTCAAGGAGCTCGTAAACTCCGATGAAACGCTCAACCATACCTTCAACAAGTTCCGCGAACTGCAGCAGCGCTGGCGCGAAACGGGACCCGTTCCCCAGCAGTACATCAAGGATCTCTGGGAGACCTACAACCTCCATGTCGAGAACTTCTATAACTTCATCAAGATCAACAAGGAACTGCGCGACCTGGATCTGAAGAAAAACTACGAACAGAAGGTTGCCCTCTGCGAACAGGCCGAGGCCCTGCTGCTCGAACCTTCGGTGGTCGAGGCCTTCCACAAGCTGCAGAAGCTCCACGATCAGTGGCGCGAGACGGGTCCCGTGGCCAACGAGTACAAGGAGGCGCTCTGGGAGCGTTTCAAGGCCGCCTCGAGCCGCATCAATAAACTGCATCAGGAGCACTTCGAGGCCCTGAAGGCCGAACAGGTCAAGAATCTCGAACTCAAGACCGGCCTCTGCGAGGCAACCGAGGAGCTCGCCTCGCAGCCGCTCACTACCCGCAAGGAGTGGAACCGTGCCAGTGACAAGCTGCTCGAGATCCAGAAGACCTGGAAGACCATCGGTTTCGCCCCCAAGAAGGACAACAACCGCATCTACGAACGTTTCCGCACGGCCTGCGACAAGTTCTTCGAGGCCAAGCGCCAGTTCTACGCCGGCCTGAAGACCGAGATGGAGCACAACCTGCAGCTCAAGAACGAGATCTGCGAGGCCGCCGAATCACTGGTGAACAGCGAGGAGTGGAAGAAGACCACCGACGAACTGATCGCCCTGCAGGCCCGCTGGAAACAGATCGGCGCCGTCTCGCGCCGCCACTCCGAGGCCGTCTGGAAACGCTTCCGCGCCGCCTGCGACAAGTTCTTCGAGCGCAAGGCCGCCCACTTCGCCTCGGTCGACGGCGAGTATGAGGAGAACCTGCGCCGCAAGCAGGCCCTGCTCGACGAAATGGCCGCGGCCGACGTCCGCACGGGCGGCTACGAGGTGATCCGCGACTTCCAGCGTCGCTGGAGCGAGATCGGATTCGTGCCCATCAAGCAGAAGGATGCCATTCAGAAGCGATACAAGGCCGCTGTCGACGAACTCTTCAACGCCCTGCGCGGTTCGGAACGCGACCGCTCGATGGGCCGCTTCCGCGAGAAGATCTCCTCGATGAAGGGCTCCGGCGACCGCCGCCTGCGCACGGAACGTGACCGCCTCTACAACAAGGTGCGTCAGTTGGAGCAGGAGATCGCCCTGCTGGAGAACAACATCGGATTCTTCGCCAAATCGAAAAACGCCGAGTCGCTCATCGCCGACGTGCGCGCCAAGATCGAACGGGCCCGCCAGGAGATGGCCGCAACCGTCGAGAAGGTCCGCATGATCGACCGCCAGGAGGCCGACGCAGACAAGGACCCGAACGCCTGACAGACGCTTCTCAAACCGTATCGATCGGAGCCAGTCCGGTCGATCGGTGTTTAAGGATTCAACCGTAAGAGACAGACAAGACAAAATACAGAAAATCAAGACAGCATGAAACTGACCAAACCCAAGTACATATTCGTGACGGGCGGTGTGGCATCGTCGCTCGGCAAGGGTATCATCTCGGCTTCGATCGCCCGCCTGCTGCAGGCGCGTGGCTATTCGGTGACCATTCAGAAACTCGACCCCTATATCAACGTCGACCCCGGAACGCTCAACCCCTACGAGCACGGCGAGTGCTATGTCACCGAAGACGGCGCCGAGACCGACCTCGACCTGGGCCACTACGAGCGCTTTACGAACCAGCCCACCTCGAAGGCCAACAACGTCACTACGGGCCGCATCTACAAGAGCGTCATCGAGAAGGAGCGCAAGGGCGAATACCTCGGCCGCACGGTGCAGGTCATCCCCCACATCACCGACGAGATCAAACGCCGCATCCAGCTGCTGGGTCAGACCAAAAAGTTTGATATCATCATCACCGAGATCGGCGGTACGGTCGGCGACATCGAGTCGCAGCCCTTCATCGAGTCGGTGCGTCAGCTCCGCTACTCGCTCGGCTACAGGAATACGGCGCTGGTCCATCTGACGCTGATCCCCTACATGGCCGCTTCGGGCGAGATGAAGACCAAACCGACGCAGCACTCGGTCAAGGCGCTGCTCGAGAACGGTCTGCAGCCCGACATCCTCGTGCTGCGCGCCGAGCGTCCCCTGACCACCTCCCTCAAGCGCAAGGTGGCCCTCTTCTGCAACGTCGACGCCAACGCCGTCATGGAGTCGATCGACGTGCCGACGATCTACGAGGTGCCCCTGAAGATGCACGAACAGCACCTGGACGAGGTCGTTCTCGACAAGCTCAACCTCCCGGCCGAGAAGGAGCCCGACATGACCGCCTGGAGCGCCTTTGTCGACAAGATCAAGCACCCCTCCCGGAAGATCGACATCGCCCTGGTCGGCAAGTACACCGAACTCCACGACGCCTACAAGTCGATCAGCGAGTCGTTCATCCACGCCGGGGCGGTCAACGACTGCCACGTCAGGCTCCACTACGTCAACTCGGAGAAGATCACGCCCGAGACTGTCGCCGCCCAGCTGGGCAAGATGGCCGGTATTCTGGTGGCCCCCGGTTTCGGAAACCGCGGCATCGAGGGCAAGATCGAGGCCGTGCGCTTCGCCCGTGAAAACCGCATTCCGTTCCTCGGAATCTGCCTGGGCATGCAGTGCGCCGTGATCGAGTTCGCCCGCAACGTCCTCGGCATCGCCGACGCCAACTCGAGCGAAATGGAGCAGACGCCCCATCCGGTCATCGACCTGATGGAGGAGCAGAAGGGTGTCACGGCCAAGGGCGGCACGATGCGTCTGGGCGCCTATCCCTGCGTGCTGAAGAAGGGTTCGAAGGTGGCTGCCGCCTACGGAAAACTCAACATCTCGGAGCGTCACCGCCACCGTTACGAATTCAACAACGACTATCTGGAGCGTTTCGAGGCCGCCGGCATGAAGGCCGTCGGCGTGAACCCCGACACCAATCTGGTCGAGGTGATCGAGATCGAGGACCATCCCTGGTTCGTCGGTACGCAGTACCACCCCGAGTACAAGAGCACGGTGCTGAGCCCCTCGCCGCTCTTCGTCGCCTTCGTCAAGGCCGCACTCGATTACGCCGACGCGAAAAAAAAGTAGCCCGGTCCGGTTTGATCGCTTCCCCGTTTGATTACTCACTCAAAAACAAGCAACAACGTTTGAATGGACAAGAAATCGATTATCGGTATTGCCGTCGTGGCGCTCCTCTTCCTGGGGTTCGCCTTCTTCAGCAGTAAGGAACAGAAAGAATATCAGGAGCAGAAGGCCCTCTACGACGCCTATGTCGACTCGGTGGCCCGGGCTTCGCAACCCGTGACCCCGCTGGCTGCAGGCGCCGATTCGCTCGCTGCGGCGGATGCCGTGTTGGCCGATCCGGCCGATGCCGATTCGCTCGCCGCTGCGGCCCGGGTGCGTCAGGTCGAGATGCTCGGCGAGGCTCTTACGGCCGCCCGCGAGGCCGAGGCCGAGGAGTTCACCGTCGAGAACGACGTGATCGCCGTCCGCTTCTCGACCCGCGGCGGTCAGGTCAAGGGGGTCACCCTGAAGGATTTCACCAAGTATGCCCCCCGCGGAGAACGCAGCCAGCTTGTCGAGCTGATGGATCCCTCGACGTCGCGTTTCGGGTTGTCGTTCTATGTCAAGAACGGCCTGCGGAATATCCCCGTCAACACGCTGGACTACGTCTTCGAGGCGCAGCCCGTCGAGACGCTCGGGGACGGGGCCCGACAGGTGGTCATGCGTCTGCCCGTGGCCGAAGGGGCCGCGTTGGAGTACCGGTACCTTATATATGATACGAAGACCCCGCAGCGCGACTATCTGGTCGATTTCGACGTGTGCCTGGTCAACATGGCTCATGCCATGGCCAACCAGACCCAGATTCAGATCGACTGGTCGAACGATACCTATCAGAACGAGCGTGGATTCCAGAACGAAAACATGTACACCACGCTGGCCTACCGCTTCCCCGATGAAAACTCGATCGAAGAGCTGGGCATGAGCGAAAAGTCCAAGTCCAAGGAGGTCTCTTCGCAGGTCAACTGGGTGGCCTTCAAGCAGCAGTTCTTCTCGTCGGTCTTCATCGCCCCGGAGAATGTCTCCTATGCCAACCTGTCGTTCACGACGGCCGCTCCCGAATCGGATCTGCTCAAGAGCTTCTCGGCTCAGATGACCGTGCCCTATACGCCGCAGACCCAGAACTATGACTTCGCCTTCTACTTCGGCCCCAACAAGTATTCGATCCTCAAGAAGGTCGAGTTCCCGGCCGGTGACGACATCCACCTCGAACGGCTGGTTCCGCTGGGGTGGGGTATCTTCGGTTGGGTCAACCGCTGGTGCGTGATTCCGGTCTTCGACTTCCTGCGCAACTACATCGCGAACTTCGGCATCATCATCCTGATCCTCGTCATTCTGGTCAAGATCGTCATCTTCCCGATGACCTACAAGAGCTATGTCTCGATGGCCAAGATGCGGCTGATCAAGCCCAAGGTCGACGAACTCAACAAGAAGTATCCCAAGCAGGAGGATGCCATGAAGCGCCAGCAGGCTACCATGGAGCTCTACAAGAAGGCCGGCATCAACCCCATGGGCGGTTGTATCCCGATGCTGATTCAGCTGCCGATCCTGATCGCCATGTTCCGCTTCTTCCCGGCTTCGATCGAGCTGCGCGGGCAGTCGTTCCTCTGGGCCGACGACCTCTCGTCGTACGACAGCGTGCTGAATCTGCCCTTCTCGATCCCCTTCTACGGCGACCATGTCTCGCTGTTTGCCCTGCTGATGGCCATCTCGCTCTTCGGCTATTCGTGGTACAACTACCAGCAGACGGCCTCCTCACAGCCCCAGATGGCCGGCATGAAGTTCATGATGCTCTATCTGATGCCGATCATGATGCTCCTGTGGTTCAACAGCTACTCGAGCGGTCTGTGCTACTATTACCTCCTCTCGAACCTCATTACCATCGGGCAGACGCTCGTGATCCGGCGGATGGTCGATGACGAGAAGATCCATGCCATCATGGAGGCCAATGCCGCCCGAAAATCCAAGGGCAAGAAATCGAAATTCCAGCAGCGTTATGAAGAGTTGCTCCGTCAGCAGGAGCAGCAGCAGCGCGCCCGCCGCAAATAGTCGGATGGCCGTTGTCCGCGGTTCGTCGGGGTCGGTGATCCGGCCTGACTGACGTCCCGGAGCTTCGGACGAAGCCGTATGAAAAAGGGCTCTCCCCCGACGGGAGAGCCCTTTTTCGTGCGGTGCGCTTCGGGATCGGATTGGGTGCTCCTTCTATTCGTCGAACCCGATCGAAAAGAAGGTCAGTATGTCGGCCAGCACCTGCTGCCAGTAGCGCCACGTGTGGCCGCTGTGCCGCCTCCGCCCATCGAAAGCCCGGCTATGGCACGGTGCTGTTTGTCGGCAAGAATCCGGTAGCGGCGCGTCGTGTCGCAGTCGTAGCCGTCGGGCAGGTAGACTGTGCAGCTCTTGTCGGCGTTGAGCAGTTGGCTATGCAGCGTTAAGGTCTCCAGACGGCTCTTTGCCGTCAGTGGGGCGGCGAAACAGAGTATCGCCGCAAGGGATCGACAAGCGTTTCATATTTAGCTGGAATTTGGAATTCGATTCGGCCTTCTTTTCCGCGGCCCGGCTCCTTGCAGCGTCCCGGCACACTCTCGGCGGCTTGGCTTCCTCTCGGCGGCCCGGGTTCTTCACCCCCCCCCTTCGCCTCTTTCGCTACTCGACGTAGAGAACCAACCCCTTGAGGTATTCGCCCTCGGGGTGGTAGATGTTGATCGGGTGGTCGGCCGGCTGGGTCAGCTGGTGCAGAATCCGCACCTTGCGCCCGGCGATGGCTGCCGCCGAGAAGACCGTTGTGCGGAACAGCTCCTTCGAAACTGCCTGCGAGCAGGAGAAGGTGAAGAGTATGCCGCCCGGACGGATCTGTGACAATGCCCGTGCATTGAGCCGTTTGTAGCCCTGCATGGCGTTGCTCAACACCTTGTGGTGTTTGGCGAAGGCCGGAGGGTCGAGGATGATCAGGTCGTAGCGGTCACCGATCTCCTTGAGGTACTCCACGGCATCGGCCGCCAGTTCCCGGTGGTTGTCCGTCTCTCCGAAGTTGAGCCGCATGTTCTCCGTGGCCAGCTCCACGGCCCGCTCCGACGAGTCGACCGAAACCACCTCGCGAGCCCCGCCCGAGAGGGCATAGACCGAAAATCCGCCCGTATAGCAGAACGTATTGAGCACCGTGCGGCCTCGGGCGTAGCGTTTCACGAGCTCGCGGTTCTCACGCTGGTCGAGGAAGAAGCCCGTCTTCTGCCCCTCCTCCCAGTTGACGAGAAACTGTTCGCCGTTCTCGAGGACCACCTGCGACGGGTTTTCGGCGTGGCCCCACAGGTAGCCGTCAACGGCCCCGAGGTGCGCCTTGAAGGGGAGTGTCTGCGACGATTTGTCGTAGATGGCCGTCAGGCGGTCGCCGTAGGCCGCGCGCAGCGCCTCGGCAATCTCCATCCGTGAACGGTACATCCCCACCGAGTGGCACTGGATGACGGCCGTCGTGCCGTAGATGTCCACCACGAGTCCCGGCAGCGAATCCCCCTCGCCGTGGATGAGCCGGTAGCAGGTCGTCGTGGAGTTGTCCGTCAGACCGAGCGTGCGCCGCACGTCGTGGGCCACGGCCACGCGCCGGTTCCACCATGCCTGGTCGATCGGTTCGCGTTCGAACGAGAGCACCCGCACGGCGATCGATCCGACCTGATAGTGGCCCTGGGCGATGAAGTCGCCCGTGTGGGTGTAGACCTCGACGAGGGCCCCTTCGGCGAAATCCTCCTCCTCTTCGGCCCGGATGTGGTCAATGGCCCCCGAGAAGATCCACGGGTGGCGGCGCAGGAGCGACTCCTCCTTGCCTTTGCGCAGAATGACTTGTGGTATCATGATCGTAGCGTTTTTTGCGGGGTGCGGAGCAGCTTTTCGTAGATCCGTGTGCAGACCCACGCATCGGTGGCGGCGTAGAGCTGCTGCTTGTCGGTCAGCGTCGCGGCCTCCCAGTTGCTCAGCCGCTGGGCCTTCGAGACACGCTGTCCCAGCACGATGGCCGAGAGCTTGCGCAGGCTCTTCTCGCCGATGCCCCACTGCGGGGCGATCGACTGCAGGTCGATGAATCCCGCCTCGCGGAAGTGGCGGATCTGGTGCAGCGCACGCAGATCGCCTGCCACATCGGCCCCGACCTTGAGCACCTGTTTGTTCTCGAGCAGCTGCAGGATGGGTTTGGCCAGCGGAATCCGGTTCAGCCGGAAGAGATAGCAGACCGTCGGCGTCGAAAGCTGGAGCAGCGATACGCGGAAGGTCACCCCCGGACGGAACGACGGCCGCGTCTCGGTGTCGAAGCCGATCACCGGTTCGGCGGCAAGCACCTTGCAGGCCTCGACGATGTCGCGTTCGTGGTCGATGATACAGATCCGGCCTCCGAACTCGATGGCCGGAAGCTGGGCGGTCTCTTCGTTGCTGATCTTATCGGTAAAGTTGTTGACTGTGGTCATCCCGAGTGAATGTACCTGCAAAATTACGGAATAATTTTCAATATCCCGCTGCCGTCGGCGACGATTTTGCCCTCGGCGAGCAATTCGCGGAGCACCGAGGCGATGCGTTCGGGCGAGGCGGCACAACCGGCAGCCAGTTGGCGCGGATCGGCCGGACGGGCCGTCAACCGTTCGAGCAGCTGTCGCCGCAACTCCTCGTCCGAAGCCGCGGCCGACGGAGCGGCGGAGACGGTCGATGGGGCGTCGGAGTCGGCCGGGGAAGGGTTTTCGTTCGCATCGCCCGGCGTATTCGGAGTTCCGGCAGCCGCTTTGGCCGCCCGCTTGCGGGCCAGGCAGACGTCGCAGATCCCGCACGGCTCCGCAGACTCGGCCCCGAAATAGCGCTCCAGAATCGTGCTGCGGCACTCCGTTTCGTTGCGCGCGTAGGCGAGCATCTGCTCGAAGCGTTCGCGGATGAGTTCCTGCCGGCGGCGGTAGGTCTCCGGGGCAATGTAGAGATCCTCGCGCGGAAGCCGCTCTTCGTTCAGGTAGAGCAGCGGCGAGCGGTTCGACGGAATGTAGCGGATCACACGCAGCTGCCACAACTCCCGGAGCAGCTCCTTGACCCGTTCGACCGTATAGCCGCTCCAGGTGGCCAGTTCGCCCTCGTCGATGGGGCGGAATTCGGTGAAGATGCCGTTGTAGAGGCGCAGCAGCGTGCGGATGAACGGATCGAGCCGGTCGCGCTGGAGCCGAAGCCGGTAGAGATCGTCGCGGCTCACGCAGAACATTACCCGAGCGGGGTTGTCCTGCAGATCGGTCAGGGTCATGTAGCCGTTCTGCTGGAGCAGCTTCACGGCGCTCTGCACCGTCCCGGCATAGAGGTGTTCCCGCGCGCAGAAGTCGTAGAGGTTGAACAGATGGCTCGTCTCGCCCCCTTCGCCGATGCCGATCTGCAGGTAGGAACAGATCCGCTCGTAGATCTCCTTGATCTTCTCCAGTGGCGGAAACTCCTGCTCGAAACGGCGCGAGATCCGTTCGCCGTCGTCCGAGGCGACGAGCAGCAGCGCGTAGGCCCGCTTGCCGTCGCGTCCGGCACGCCCGGCCTCCTGGTAGTAGCTCTCCAGCGAGTCGCACATCGCGTAGTGGACCACGAAGCGCACGTCACCCTTGTCGATGCCCATGCCGAAGGCGTTCGTCGCAACCATCACCCGGACCCGTCCCTGCAGCCACTCCTCCTGACGCTGCGAACGGTCGGCGTGGCCCAGACCACCGTGGTAGGCGGCCGTCGTAATGCCCTCGTTGCGGAGCTGTTCGGCCAGCTGTTCGGCCCCGTCGCGCGTGCGGGTGTAAACGATGCCCGATCCCGGAACGTTGTGCAGCAGCCGCAGCAGCTGGCCCAGTTTGTCGTCCGTGTGGCGGACGCTGTACGAAAGGTTCGGCCGCGCGAAGCTGCTGCGGATGACGTTCGGCTCGGCGAATTTCAGATGGAGCATGATGTCCTCGGCCACGGGGCGCGTCGCCGAGGCTGTCAGCGCCAGCACCGGGACGCCCGGCAGCCGCTCGCGCAGCTCGGCGATCCGCAGGTAGGAGGGGCGGAAGTCGTAGCCCCACTGCGAGATGCAGTGCGCTTCGTCGACGGCCAGCAACGTCACGGGCATCCGCACGACCCGCAGCCGGAAGGCTTCCGTGGTCAGCCGTTCGGGCGCCACGTAGAGGAATTTCGTGTCGCCGTAGACGCAGTTGTCCAGTGCGATGTCGATCTGCCGCGGCGAGAGCCCCGAGTGGATCGCCACGGCCGGGATTCCCTGCCGCCGAAGCCGGTCGACCTGATCCTTCATCAGGGCGATGAGCGGCGTGACGACGATGCACAACCCCTCGCGCGCCATCGTCGGAACCTGGTAGGTGAGGGATTTCCCGCCTCCGGTGGGCATCAGCACCAGTGTGTCGCGCCCCTCCATTACCGAACGGATGATCTGCTCCTGAACGGAGCGGAAACACGTAAAGCCCCAGTAGCGTTCGAGTGTGCGGTAGATGTTGTCCGTGACAGATTCCATGTTCACAAAGGTACGAAAAATTAGGCGTTCTTCGGAATTTTTCCTATTTTTGCCCTCGGACAAGTCGTTGCATGATGAAGATCCGCTCCGAATACAGGCTCCGCGAAATGGTCGGCGAACAGGTTGCCGTGGCCCCCGGAGAGGCCGAAACCGCCGCTCCGACACGCATTCTGGCGCTCAACGCGTCGGCCCGTGCGCTGTGGAATCTCTTCCGCGGGCGGGAATTCTCGGCCCAACAGGTGGCCGAAGCATTGACGGAACGCTACGACGTGAGCCCCGAAAGTGCCCGCAGCGACGCCCGGAAGCGGATCGGACAACTCGTCCCGTGCGGGATCATCGAATCATGAAGCTCAAACGCTGCATAGCTCTGGCGCTCTGCGCCCTGTACATCGCGGCAACGGCCTCGGTGTCGCTGGCGTCGATGACCTGCAAGTGTCTGGGCATGATGCGTGCGCAGACCGAACACCGTTGTGCGGAGTGCTGCGCGGCCGACCTGTGCACCGATCCGCTGCCCTGTGGCGGAGGGTGGCTCGCTGCGGGCTGCGACTGCGACCGGCACTCCACCGAAATCGAACTCTATACGTCGTCGCATTCGGACGACAGCGAAAAATATCTCCGTTGCATCGTCTCGGAACTGCCGCCTTCGCTGGCGGCCGAACTCCCCGAACCGGCCCGTCTCATCCTTCCGGCCGGCGATGCTTCGCTTGCTCCGGTTCCGCTCCCCCGGGAGGTCATCCTGCGGAACCGCGGGATGAGGGCTCCTCCCGTGAGAGGGTAGTCGGGAGCGTGTGCGGCGGAGCTGCGCACACTCCGCCGCGTATGAGCTCCCTGGCCGTACGTCGCCGGTTTTTCCCCTGTTTCGCAAATCGTTGAACTCCGCTGTCGGGCAGGCCTGACAGCAGTTGACCGTCGAAAAGCATGAACGACAACCGTTTGGAAGAGATTCTGCAACAGCACGGTATCCGCCCTACGGCGGTGCGGATCCTGTTGCTCGAGATCATGGAGCGCTTCGAGAATACGTTCAGCCTCGCCGACCTCGAAACCGAGGCCGACACGCTCGACAAATCCTCGATCTTCCGCTCGCTCACGCTCTTCGCCCGTCACCATCTGCTCCACGTCGTCGAGGACGGCAGCGGTGCCACGAAATACTGCCTCTGCCACAACGACCACGCCTGCCGCGTCGAGGAGATGCATTGCCACTTCCATTGCGAAATCTGCGGAAAAACCTTCTGCCTGGACAACATCCATATCCCCGTGATCAGCTATCCCGAGGGGTATGAGGTCCGGGAGATCAATTACCTGATCAAGGGACGCTGTCCCGCCTGCCGGTCGAAGCACTGATCTTCGCGCGCTGCCCGTCTTTGCAATCGGGTTGCAAAAACGTTGCGATACCTTTGCCGGCGTAAACAAATTGGATGATCTCATGATTCGCTTGCATCTGAACACTCTTTTCATGACGGCTTTGGCCGTCCTCTGCGGGTGCGGGGCCGCCGTGGCCCAGGACCTGCGCGGCGTGGTGCGCGACGCCGACAACAACCCCCTCGTCGGCGCTTCGGTCTACTGGGCCGGAACCACCATCGGGGCCAGCACCGATGCCCAGGGGGTATTTCTGCTCCATCGCGTCCGGGGATACGACCGTCTGGTGGCCTCGTATCTCGGTTATGTCAATGATACGCTCCGCGTCGAGAACGGCGCCGAGCGCGTCGAGTTCGCCCTGCGTGCGGAGGGCGTAGCTCTGGAGGATGTCGTCGTCGAAGGGGCCGTCAGCGGCAACTTCGTCAAGCGCGACGGCATCGTCAAGGGCGAGATGATCTCCTTTGCGGGCCTCTGCAAGATGGCCTGCTGCAACCTGGCCGAGTCGTTCGAAAACTCCGCCTCGGTGACCGTCGGCTACAGCGACGCCATCTCCGGAGCCCGGCAGATCAAGATGCTCGGTCTGGCCGGAACCTACACCCAGATCCTCGACGAAAACCGCCCGATCATGCGCGGCCTGAGCGCCCCCTACGGCATGAGCTACACGCCGGGCATGTGGCTCAACTCGATCCAGGTCTCGAAGGGCGTGGCCTCGGTGACGGCCGGCCACGAGGCCATCACCGGGCAGATCAACCTCGAACACCGCAAACCAACGGACGAGGAGCGCCTCTTCCTGAACGTCTATCTCGACGATGAGCTCCGCCCCGAGGTCAACCTCTCGTCGGCCTTCCCCGTCACGCGGGACAAGAAGCTCTCGAGCGTCATCCTGCTCCACGGTTCGGGTGACACCGACGTGCGGAGGATGGACCACAACGACGACGGATTCCACGATCTGCCCATCTCGAACCAGGTCAACGTGGCCAACAAGTGGCTCTATGCCGCCGATAACGGCATGCAGATCCGCTGGGGCTGGAAGTTCGTCCAGGAGAACCGCCTGGGCGGCATGATGGACTACAAGAATACGACGGCCATGCGCGACGCCATGCTCGAGGACTGGAACTGGAAGGCCGAGGACAAGCCCATGCCGCTCTACGGTTCGCACATCCGCAACCGCAACGTCAACGGCTATTTCAAGCTCGGCATGCCAGTCGGGCCGTCGGTCTACGATGCCGAGGAGGAGGACGAGATGCGCTCGAACCTGGCGTTCGTGGCCGATTTCGACCACTTCAACGAGGCGGCCTACTTCGGGCTGAACAACTACGACGGCAACCAGAATTCGCTGGCCCTGAATCTGATGTACAACCACTACTTCACCTACCGTTCGTCGCTCATCGTCGGCGGACAGCTCCATCTGGACTACTACCGTGAGGGGCTGCTCAACCGCACGCCTTGGATCACACAGTTGGCCAGCGCCGATTTCGATCTGGACCGCAACGAGCGTGAGGCGGGCCTCTACGCCGAGTACACCTACGCCATCAAGGACAAGTTCTCGGTCGTGGCCGGTGTGCGCGGCGACTACAACCACTATTACGACCGCTTCTTCGTCACGCCGCGCGGCCATCTGAAGTGGAACATCACCCGCTCGACCACGCTCCGCGCCTCGGCCGGTCTGGGTTACCGTTCGACGAACCTCATCACGGACAACATCGGCGTGCTGGCTACGGGCCGCGCCATCCGTCCGGTGACCTTCGACGAAGCCGGGCTGCACTTCGACGGTTCGTTCCGCGATATCGACCGTATGGAGAAGGCCCTCACCGCGGGTGGAAGCCTCACGCAGACCTTCGGCCTTGTCGAGCCCGATGACGCCACGCTGAGTTTCGACTACTTCCGCACGCAGTTCTACAACTCGGTGGTGGCCGACCAGGAGATGTTCGCCGATCGGATTGTCTTCTACAGCACCGACGGCCGTTCGTCCACCGATACCTATCAGGTTGACTTCTCGTGGACGCCCATCGAGCGGCTCGACATCTTCGCCACGTTCCGCTACACGGACAGTGAGATGACGATCCGCCGTGCGGACGGCACTTCGGCCCGTGTCGAACGCCCGCTGGTGAGTCAGTACAAGACGCTGCTCAACATCCAGTATGCCACGAAATTCCGCCGCTGGACCTTCGATGCCACGACGCAGCTGAACGGTCCGGCGCGTATTCCGACGCAGAATGCCGATCTGGCCGACAGCTACTACTCACCGCGCTATCCGATGTTCTACGCCCAGGTGAGCCGCAAGTTGGGCAAGTTCGACCTCTATGTCGGGTGTGAGAACATCGCCGACTACATCCAGAAGGACCCGATCCTGAATGCGGAGAATCCATACGATTATCGCTTCAACTCGATGAACGTCTGGGGGCCGCTCATGGGTCGCAAGTTCTATATCGGCCTGCGGCTGAATATCTATTGATCGGCTGCTGGACAGGGGCCGATATGGAACCGATGCAGACAATCCCTCCAAACCTCCCTTTGAGAAGGGAGGCTTCGACAGCGGTTGACAAAGATGCGAAGATCGGCCTGCAGCTGAATATCTATTGATCGGCTGCCGAGCGGAGGCCGATATACCTGACAGGAGACCGATATGCCGGAAAACCCGGAAAACAAAACCGAAACAACAACCGATAAAATGGCAAAAACAATGAAACGAATTCTGATGCTGTGCCTGGCCCTGGTGATGGGCGTGGGCCTGACGGTGGCTGCCCCCAAGGGCGCTCCCAAAAAGATGGTGACGACGATCTTTGCGGCCGAAGTCGACTGCGAACATTGTGTCAACAAGATCCTGAACAACGTCCCTTCGCTCGGCAAGGGGATCAAGGACGTACAGGTAAGCCTCGAGAAAAAGGAGGTGACCGTGGTCTACGATGCCTCGAAGAACAGCGACGAGAAGATCATCCAGGGGCTGGCCTCGCTCAAGGTGAAGGCCGAAGTCAAGAAGTCCTCGAATACCGAATCCGCGGCGAAAAAGTAACTGCCTGCCTCTTTCAAAGGAATCGGGGCGGTCTCTCGGCTGAGAGATCGCCCCGATTCGTTTCGGGCGGGCAAAAGCCTCGCGAGGGTTATTCCAGCGGCCGGATGCGGACCTCGGTCACCCCGTCCAGCTCCTGTGTGAGGCGCTCCAGATCGGTCTTCTCCTCCACTTCGCCGTAGTGGTAGGGGTAGAAGATCGCCGGGCGGATCGCCTTGACCGCCTCCACGGCCTGATCGACGGTCATCGTATAGGGCTGGTTCACAGGCAGGAAGGCGATGTCGATGTTTTTCAGCTTCTTCAGCTCCGGAGTCGGCTCCGTATCGCCGGCCACGTAGATGCGTGTCCCGCCGATCGTCAGCACATAACCGCAATCCTCGCGGTCCTTCGGGTGGAACTGAAGGTGTCCCGGCGTGGTGTTGTAGGCCGCCACGGCCTCGATCTTCACGTAGTCGCGCGGCGTGGCGACGCTCCCCGGACGCATCGTGTAACAGTTCATCTCGAAGGCTTCGGCCGAGGTCCGGTCGCAGAGAATCTCCGTCTCGGGGGTCAGAATCCGATCCACGGCCGTGATGTCCAGGTGGTCGTGGTGCGAGTGGGTGATCAGCACCAGATCGCCTTTCGGCAGCGAGGCGTAGTCGGCGTATTCGCTGACCGGATCCACGTAGATCCACTTCCCGCCGGTCTCGATGGCCAGCGAGGCGTGTTTGAAGAAGTGAAACGTCATTTCGCGCCCGTCGCGCGCCGTGAGCGTGTCCGACGGGTATTCGGGGGCCTTTGAACGGCCGCATCCGAAGAAGGTAAGTAAGGACATAATGGTTGTTCCGATTATCAAATGGGTCTTCATCGTGGATTAAAGATACGATTTTGCGGCGAATTGTCCAAATATTCCGCTCCTTCGTAAAAAAATCGTACCTTTGGGACATGATCCTGTTTTTTTTGCTTCGGGCATGCAGTAATCCGCTCCGGAGCCCGTTTTATGGAAAACGTATAACCGACAACATCGCATGAAGAGAATTTTTGCTACGCTGATGCTCGCGGCCCTGGCGCTCTCGAGCTGTGTCAAGGAGAATGACTCCTACAAGGACTGGCTGCCCGTACAGCCCGGTCAATATATCTACACCTACGTCATGACCCAGGATCGGGTCGCCATGCAGGCTGCCAATGCCGGCATGCGGGTGGCCGTGATGGCTGCCGAGGTGGCCAAGCAACGGGCCGCCGGGGAAGATGAGGTGACCATCGGGACGGTGAAGTACAACAATCAGCTGTTGCTTTCGGCGCTTTTCAACTCCGGAACCAAGATCGAGGAGACAGACGACGGATATATGCTTACCTTCTCGAAGGATTATCTGATGCCCGACGGATTCCATCTCGAAGGCTCGCTGCTTGTCCGCACGGGCGGTGCCGCCGAACTGGCCAACGGAGCCGAATGGCGTGTGGAGATGCAGCCCGATTTCAAACTCTACAGTGACTCCGCTTACGGAAGCGTGCAGTCGCAGGTCAACATGTACGGCGGCACCACGACGCTCACGGACAATCAGGACGGATCTTATACCATTCGTCTCTCAGGCATAGCCGCCGAAGTCGATGGCAGTCACATCGGATCCTCGAACTGGAGTACTTCGGACGAGGGCTTTGTCCTCCGCCCCGAGGATGAGAAGGTGACGCTGGCCTACTCCTCCTGCCACGGCGAGACCTTTCGGATCAACGGATCCGCTTCGGGCCTCTCGATCTATGCCAACATGTCTGGATCCCGCCCGTTGAGCATGTCCTACACCGTGACCGACGGACTCTTCGTCGGGCTGCGGATCATCGGCGGAACCCAGGAGTGTGAGTTTACCTCGACCTCCGACTACGATACGACGGGCTATCCCGCTCCCGATGTCCGCGTCGAGTGGACCAACGGTCAGTCCCGCATCTTCTACAACGGAAACGTCTATCCGAAGGAGTAACCTCCTCCCGCAAGACCGCGAAAAAAGGCTGCATCCACATAAGGGGATGCAGCCTTTTTTCGTGTCCGGAGCCTTGCCAGCGGATCACTGCTTCTGCGTCTGTTCGAGGTAACGCTTGTATTCGACGGGCGTCACCTTGATGAACTGCCGCACGTAGCTCTCCCAGTTCTCCAGCATCCGACGGCCGATGGCGCTGTTCGTGTGGCGGACGTGGGTGATGATCAGCCGGTGCAGCTCTTCGCGGTCATCGGCCCGGTCGAGCAGCGTCAGTTCGACCATCTCCATGTTGCAGTAGTAGTCGAAATCGCCGCGCGGGTTCCAGACGTAGGCGATACCGCCGCTCATGCCTGCGGCGAAGTTGCGGCCCGTCTGTCCGAGGATGGCCACGCGGCCGCCGGTCATGTATTCGCAACCGTGGTCGCCGACTCCCTCGACGACGGCCGTCGCTCCGCTGTTGCGCACGCAGAAGCGTTCGCCGACCCGGCCGTTGATGTAGGCCTCGCCCGCCGTGGCGCCGTAGAGCAGCGTATTGCCGGCGATGACGTTTCCTTCGGCGGCGAAGCGGCTCCCTTCAGGCGGTACGACAACGAGCCGTCCGCCCGAAAGCCCCTTGCCCAGGTAGTCGTTGGCGTCGCCCTCGAGGCGGAACGTAACCCCCGGGCAGAGGAAGGCGCCGAAACTTTGACCGGCGCTTCCGCGGAAGGTCACCGTCAGCGAACCCGTCGTGAGTCCCCGGCTGCCGCAGCGGCGCGTGATGTGGCCGCTGAGCATCGCTCCGACACTGCGGTCCGTGTTGGCGATCGGCTGGGCCTGCACGAGATTCTTCCGTTCGTCGATCACCCGGTCGGAGAGCGGCAGCAGCTGCCGGTCGATGACCTCCGTCAGGGCGTGCTCCTGCGGCTGGGTATGGCGCCGATCGGCATCACCCGCCGGGCGGAAGAGCAGCCGTCGCAGATCGAGTCCGTCGCCCGGTGCGCCGGCGGCAATCGGACGCTGGCGCAGCAGGTCGCTGCGGCCGATCAGATCGTCGAGCCGCGCGTAACCCATGGCCGCCATTCGGCGCCGCAGATCTTCGGCCAGCAGCCGGAAGTAGGTGATCAGGTGTTCGGGCTTGCCGGTGAAGCGCTTCCGCAGTTCGGGGTTCTGCGTCGCCACGCCCATCGGGCAGGAGTTCGTATGGCACTTGCGGATCATCCGGCACCCCAGCACCACGAGGGCCGCCGTGCCGAATCCGTACTCCTCGGCTCCGAGCAGGGCGCTCACCAGCACGTCGTGGGTGCACTTCATCTGCCCGTCGGCCTGCAGCCGCACGCGGCCCCGCAGACGGTTGCCCACGAGCGTCTGCTGGATCTCGGCCAGTCCGATTTCGACCGGTACGCCGGCGTATTTCATGGAGTCGGCCGGGCTGGCTCCCGTGCCGCCGTCCGAACCGCTGATGAGGATCTTGTCGGCCTTGGCCTTCGCCACGCCCGCAGCGATGGTCCCCACGCCGCTCTCGGCGACGAGTTTCACGCTGATCAGCGCCTCGGGGTTGATGTTCTTCAGGTCGAAGATCAGCTGGGCCAGATCCTCGATCGAATAGATGTCGTGGTGGGGCGGGGGCGAGATGAGCGTGATGCCCGGGATCGAGTGGCGCGTGCGGGCGATCATCTCGTCGACCTTGAAACCCGGAAGCTGGCCGCCCTCGCCGGGCTTGGCCCCCTGCGCCACCTTGATCTGGATCTCGTCGGCGTTGACCAGGTACTCGGCATCGACGCCGAAGCGTCCCGAAGCCACCTGCTTCACGGCACTGCGCAGCGACGTGCCGTCCGCCAGCGGCGTGTTGCGGGCCGGGTCTTCGCCCCCTTCGCCCGTGTTGCTCTGGCCGCCGATGCGGTTCATCGCTGCGGCGATCGTCTCGTGCACCTCCTTGCTGATGGCCCCGAACGACATCGCCTCCACGACGAAGCGGTGCATGATCTCCCCGGCCGGTTCGACCTCCTCGAGTGCGATGGGCCGGCGGTCGCTGACGATCTCCATCAGATCGCGCAGGAAACGCGGCTTGTCGCGGTGTTCGGCCTGGCGGGTGAACTCGGCGAAGGTGGCCTCGTCGCCCGTGCGGGCGGCACTCTGCAGCGAGAGCACCGTGGCGGGGTTCCAGCCGTGGAACTCGCCGTCGCGGCGGTAGGCGTAGCGCCCGAAGTTCTCGAGCGGCCTCTCTTCGAGGGCCGGAGCGGCGAAGCCCCGCGCATGCAGGGCCGAGGCCTGGCGCGCCACCTCCTCGAGCCCGATGCCGCCGATCGACGAGTGGCCGCCGCCCATGTAGCGTTCGAGCAGCGCATCGCCCACGCCCAGCGGTTCGAACAGCGCCGCGCCGCGGTAGCTGCGGATCGTCGAGATGCCCATCTTCGACATGATCTTCAGCATCCCCTTGTCGACGGCCCGGATGTAGTGCTGCTCGGCCCCTTCGTAGTCGAGTTGCAGTTCGCCCGCGGCGGTCAGCTGCCGGAGGATGGCAAAGGCCATGTAGGGGTTCACGCCGCTGGCGCCGTAGCCCATCAGCAGCGCCACGTGCATCGTCTCGCACACCTCGCCGCTCTCGACGATCACGGCGATCTGCGACCGTTTGCGGCGCGAAATGAGGTAGTGGTGCACGGCCGACATGGCCAGCAGCGACGGGATGGCGGCGTGCTCCGGGTCGATGCCGCGGTCGCTCAGGATCACGTAGTTGTAACCCTCGTCGACGGCCCGTTCGGCCGCCCGGCACAGCGCGTCGAGCGCCTCTTCGAGCGCCCGTCCGTCGCCTCCCGCCGGGAAGAGCATCTGCAGCGTGATGGTGCGGAAGCCCTTGTATTCGAGGTTGCGCAGGATGTCCAGATCGCGGTCCGAAATGATCGGCGAGGCCATCATCACCACCTTGCACAGCTCGGCCGAGGGCTTGAGGATGTTCTTGCGCACGGCGCCGATGTAACTGGTCAGCGACATGACCAGCTCCTCGCGGATCGAGTCCATCGGCGGGTTGGTCACCTGGGCGAACTGTTGTCGGAAGAAGTTGAAGAAGCGCTGCGGCTGTTCCGACAGCACGGCCAGCGGCGTGTCGTCGCCCATCGAGACGGTCGGGCCGGCCGCGGCCGTGGCCATCGGCTTGAGAATGCGGTCGATCTCCTCGCGGTCGTAGCCGAAGGCCCGCAGCGATTGGGCGTAATGGGGCACCTCGTGCGTCACGCGGCGTCCGCTGGTGATGTGGCGCAGGATGATCCGGTTGTCGTGCAGCCACTCGTCGTAGGGGTGCTCCGCGGCCAGCTGGCGCTTGATCTCGTCGTCGAAGAGGATCTGCCCCTGTTCGGTGTCGACCATCAGGATCTTGCCCGGTTCGAGGCGCCCCTTCGATTCGATCTCGTTGGCCGGGATATCCAGTACGCCCGTCTCCGAGGCGATGACCATCAGTCCGTCGCGCGTGATCAGGTAGCGTGCCGGACGCAGTCCGTTGCGGTCGAGCATGCCGCCCGCGTAGCGTCCGTCGGAGAAGATGATCGCCGCCGGACCGTCCCACGGCGCCATGAAGATCGAGTGGTATTCGTAGAAGCTCTTGAGCTTTTTCGAGAGCGGGTTCTTCTCGTTGAAACTCTCCGGAACGAGCATCGCCAGCGCGTGGGGCAGCGACATGCCGCCCCGCAGGAAGAACTCCAGCGCATTGTCGAACGAGGCGCTGTCGCTCATCCCCGGCTGGATGATCGGTCCCAGTCCGCCGTCGGTCCGCCCGGCAAATTCGGGATGGAGCACCGCCTCGCGCGTCCCCATCCAGAGGCGGTTGCCGCGGATGGTGTTGATCTCGCCGTTGTGGCCGATCAGCCGGAAGGGTTGCGCCAGGCTCCATGTCGGGAAGGTGTTGGTCGAGAAGCGCGAGTGGACCAGCGCAATGGCGCTCGAGAAGTAGGGGCTCTGCAGATCGGTGAAGTAGTGGCGCAGCTGGCGCGACGAGAGCATTCCCTTGTAGACGATCGTGCGCGTCGAGAGGCTGGCGATGTAGCAGCTTCGCTTGTCACGGATCGTCGACGAGGCGATCCGTGCCTCGAGGCGTTTGCGCACGACGTAGAGCAGCTCCTCGAGCCGCTGGCGGTCGTCGCACCCCACGATGAAGAGCTGCCAGATGTCGGGCTCCGTGGCGGCGGCATCCTCACCCAGGATCGTGCTGTCGACCGGCACGCGGCGTGTGGCCATCAGCTGCAGCCCCTGCTCCTCGACCGATTCGGTGGCCAGCCGCATGAAGAGCCGCTGGTCCTCCTCGTTGCGCGGCAGGAAGACCATTCCCACGCCATAGCGCCCCTTTTCCGGGACGGGAATGCCGTTCAGCAGGATGAATTCGTGCGGAATCTGCACCAGAATACCTGCACCGTCACCGGTTTTGTTGTCCGAACCTTCGGCGCCGCGGTGGGCCATGTGCTCCAGCACGCAGAGTCCCTGGTCGACGACCGAGTGGTATTTGTTTCCGTTGATGTTGACGACGAGTCCGACCCCGCAGGCGTCATGCTCGTTCTCCGGACGGTAGAGTCCACCCTCCGGCATGGCATACGTTTTCTTCATAGGATTCTCGCTAACTAACCTTCGACAGACTGTGGCGGGGCGACGGGGTGATTTTTGTTTTACCCCCCCCCTCCTCTCCGGCAGCAGTCAATACTTACAAAGATAAGGATTTTTGAAAAATGATGCAAATCGGAGGGTTATTTTTGAAATTATTTTAATATTATTCCGGCCTTGCAAAGTGTGGGTGGAAACTTATTGTGTTGGTTCTAAGTGTGTTGCATTGACTGCTCTTTGCAAGGAGGGGAATTCCGCCGGGGCGTGGGTCGGAAATGGTGGGGGCGTCGGAAGTGAGGGGAATAGTGCCGCTGGTTGCGGGGCGATGGACGGTCGGCCCCGAAAGGGCCGGAGAGTGGGGAGGCGCAGGTGGCTGTTGGGCGAGATCGGGTACGGACGGGACGGTATGAGGTAAAGTCGGCTGTCGCGGGGCGATGGACGGGTTGTTGGGACGTGTGCCGGAGGCGGCAAGATGTCGGGCCGGTGGCCGGGTAGGTTTGCGGCCGGTTAGGAGGTGTTTCGGAGGGATGGCGGCGAGGTTCGGGCCGTGGCCGGGGTGATTTGTGGCCGATTGAGGGGGGGGCTCCCGGAGGGTGGTGGCAGGGTGTCGGGCTGGTGGCCGGGGTGATTTGTGGCCGATTGAGGGGGGCTCCCGGAGGGTGGTGGCAGGGTGTCGGGCCGATGGCCGGGGTGGATTACCGCTTGTTGGAAGAGGAATCCGGCTGTTCGGGGTGTCGGTCGAGCCGCAGCACCGACGGCAGGCAGAAGGCCACGCTCCCCAGCAGGCAGATGGCTCCTCCCGAGAGGACGAACGTTGTGGTCAGCCCCACCTGCTCGGCCAGAAATCCCGTGCTCAGCAGCCCGAGGGCTGAGGGCAGCAGTCCGAAACTGCGGTAGAGCGACAGCACGCGTCCCAGCAGACCCGCCTCGATGCGGGTCTGGAGCACGGCGACGAACGAGGCGTTGAAGACGCTGCTCGAGACGCCGGCGGCGGCCGTCAGCACCGCAAACCAACAGAAGGCCGTCGGTGGCAGCAGTCCCGAGAGCAGGAATGAAAGCCCCACCACGATATACATCAGATTGATCAGCACGATGCGGTTGATCGGGTAGTTGCGGGCCCCCATGATCGCCCCGCCGAGCAGGGCTCCGCCGCCCCAGATGATCTCCACGAAGCTCATCTCCCAGGTGCCGCCGCCGAAGTGGTTGAGCGTCATGAGCGGGAACATCACCCCGACGGGCATGATCAGAAACCAGATGGCGATGGCCAGCACGAAGAACCATCCCAGACCGGGTTGCGAGTGCATGGCGGCGAATCCTTCGCGCAGTTCGCGCCACAGATCGGCCTTGCGCTCCGGGCGCTCGGGGTTCGGAATGCGGACGAAGAGCAGCGTCGTGCAGGCGATCAGCGCCCCCACGACATCGAGCAGCAGGATGTTGCCGATCGAGGTGAGCCCCAGCAGCAGGGCTCCCAGCGCCGGTCCTGCCAGGTCCGAGAACGACGAAATCACCTGATTCACGCCGGCGATGCGTGTCAGCTGCCGCTCGGGGGCCAGCAACGGCACCGAGGCCTGCATGGCCGGTACGTGGAAGGCCGTCCCCACCGAACGGCAGGCCAGCAGCACGTAGACATGCCACAGCTCGGCCCGCCCGCTCCAGAACAGCGCGGCCAGCCCCAGCGTGCAGAGGGCGATGAAGCTGTCGGCCAGAATCATCGTGCGTTTGCGGTCCCAGCGGTCGATGTAGACCCCCACGAAGAGCCCCAGAACGGCCTGCGGCAGCATGCCGGCCATGGCCGAAAGGGCCAGCACCTCGGCCGAACGCGTCTCGACGCTCATCCAGAAGATGATCGCGTAGGCGACGATCGAACTGCTGAGGATCGAGACGGCCTGACCGCTCCAGATGACGGCGAAGGTATGTTTCCAGTTCTCTGCGGACATGGGGATCGGGAAAGAAAAGAAACGGCGGGCACCCGTGAGGGTATCCGCCGTGCTGAACCCTCGTCAGAAGGGTTATTTAACTGCGTTAACTATTGCCTCGAATGCCTTCGGCTCGTTCATGGCCAGATCGGCCAGCACCTTGCGGTTCAGGACGATGCCTTTGGCGTTGAGCTTGCCGATGAATTGCGAATAGGTCATTCCCTGGGCGCGGACGGCAGCGTTGATACGCATGATCCACAGCGAACGGAATGTCCGCTTCTTGAGCTGACGGTGTGCATAGGCAAAGCACAACCCTTTCTCGACCGTGTTTTTCGCAACGGTCCATACGTTTCCCCTTGAACCAAAGTTACCCTTGGCAAGTTTCAAAACTTTCTTTCGACGTGCGCGAGACGCAACAGCGTTTACTGAACGTGGCATAATGTAAAGTTTTTGGAGGACGGCCAGCGACACGGTTCTCCCGTGTTCTTCGGGGCTGGTTTGTCCCGGTTTGTGAATTGGGTTTGCCCTGGCGGGCGGCTATCCGAATCGGCCGGCGGATTACTTCACCAGCAGGTTCTTGATTTTGGCCTCGTCGGCCGCAGATACGGTACCCGAATAGCAGAGGTTCCGCTTCTGCTTCGTCGTCTTTTTGGTCAGGATGTGACTGTGATAAGCGTGTTTACGCTTGATCTTTCCTGTGCCGGTGAAGGTAAAACGCTTCTTCGCAGCGGCATTGGTTTTCATTTTCGGCATTTTCGTAAACAGTTAATTAGTTAAACATAGCCTGCAAAAGTACGAATTTTTTTGCTTCGTGCAATCTTTTGCCGCGAAAACTTTGCGGTCTCGCCCTTTTTTCGTAATTTGTTGCATCAAAAACGTTGCGTCATGAGGAAGTCTATCTGGTTGTTTGCGTTGCTCGCGGCGGTCGGAGCAGTGCCCGGGGCCAAGGCCCAGCAGCCGCCCGTGCAGACCGTGGGTGTCGAATTGAGGGGGGATACGATGGTTTACCGTACCGTGAATGTCCCGCACCGTCGCCACGGCGTTCTGCGCGGCAGGGCCTGGGCCGGCTATTCGCATACGCCCTGGAGCCCGGAGCAGCGTCTCTTCGCCCTCTCGAAGCTCTGGATGGAGGTGCGGCGCAATTTCGCCTACATGGACCGTTTTGGCGTCGAGCGCTGGGATTCGCTCTACCGTTCGATGATCGTCCCCGTGCAGCAGGCCCGCAACGACGTGGAGTTCTACCGCCAGCTCGAGGGGCTCTGCGCCCGCCTGCAGAACGAACAGACCTTCATCCGCCACAGCCGTGACTTCCCGCAGTCGGCCGTCCGCTTCGAGGATGGATGGCTGCTGCGCCTGATGGATGTCGGCGGGCATGTCGTGGTCTCGGAGGTGAGCCGCGACAAGGCCCAACTCATGCCGCCCGGATCCGAGATCCTGGCGGTCGACGGCCGGCCCGTCGAGGCGTGGCTCGGGGAGGTGATGACACGCGTTTCGGCCTCGACCGACCGTGTGCGGCGGCGTCTGGCCGTCGAGCAGATGCTGCTCGATATGGTCGGCTCGCCGCATGAGGTGACCTTCCGCCGCCCGGATGGCTCGCAGGCCTGCGTGCGGCTGGTCAACGCCCGGCCCGAAGCCGGTGAGCGGATCGCCTGCACGGCTCTGCCCGGACACGGATGGGACGAACTGCACGAGGATTTCCGCGTGACGTGGTATCCCGGTGACGTGGCCTGTCTGAAGATCGGTTCGTTCCGCCCCGGACGTGTCTTCCGGGCCTTTCACGATGCCTTCCCCGGGGTAAAGAACCGGGCCCGGGCGCTGATCATCGACCTGCGCTGGAACGAACGCGGCAGCAGTCGTATGGCCGCCGAATTCCTTTCGCATCTGACCCGCGATACGCTTCTCCGCGGTGCCGTCTGGCGTACGCGGATCTATGATGCCGCTCTGGCTTCGTGGGGTTCCGATGCCACGCCGGCCGACACGGTGGGCAATGCCCGCGTGAAGCTGGCCTATGAATACTACAACGATGCGGCCTTCTCCGAACCCGAGCGCAGCGCCTATCGCTTTCCGCGCAGCCGCGAGGTGTTGGAGGTGCCGACCGTGATTCTTGTCAACGATGCGACGGGCTCGGCCGCGGAGTGTTTCCTGGCGTTGGCCGCTTCGCAACCCCACATGTCGACCGTCGGAACGCCGACGTCGGGGTGTGCCGGAACTGTTGCCCTTTACGAGCTGCTGCCCGGTCTGCAGTGTGGAATCTGTACGCAGGAGGTGCGTTTCTCGGATGGCAAGGAGTTTGTCGGGCTGGGTATTGCCCCCGATGTGACGGTTGAGGATACGCTGGATGACATCCGTGCCGGGCGTGACGCCGCTCTGGAGAAGGCCCTCGAACTGCTCGGCGTGGAGTGATGTGAGGCGTGTCAACGTAACGGAGTGAATGATGAATATGGAGTGGGATTTTCTGATTCGTTTGTGTGTGGCCGGGCTGTGCGGTACGGTGATCGGCCTGGATCGTGAGTACCGTGTCAAGGATGCCGGCTTCCGCACCCATTTTCTGGTGGCGCTCGGAAGTGCGCTGATGATGATCGTTTCGCAATACGGCTTCGAGGATTTTCTGGCCTCGCACGACGGCCTGCGTTTGGACCCGAGCCGCATTGCGGCCCAGGTGGTCAGTGGTATCGGCTTCATCGGCGCCGGCACGATCATCATCCACCGGCAGCTGGTCCGCGGTCTGACCACGGCGGCCAGCCTCTGGGCCACGGCCGGAATCGGTCTGGCGGCCGGCGGCCACATGTATCTCGTGGCCGCCGCGGCAACCGTGCTGACGCTCTTCGGACTGGAGGTTCTGTCGCTCTTCTTCGGCGGACTGGGCTGCCGACGCACGATGGTTGTCTTTTCGGCTCCGACGCGGGCTGTGGTTGACGCCATGTTCAACCGGCTCGAAAGCCGCGACTACGCGGTAATCTCCTATGAGGTGGAGGCCGCCCGCACGCCCGACGGCATTGTCTATCGCGCCACGCTGGTTATCCGCTCCAAGGGGGCGGTCAGCGAGGAGGGTTATATCGACCTGCTGCGGGCCGATCCCGACATTACGATCGAGCGCATCGTCTGACCGGAGACGAGTGTCGGGAAGGTGAGTTTCGGGGACCGGGTGCCGGGGCAGTTCAGAGAGATGAGAGGGGGCGTTTTGAGGCCGGGTACCGAGAGGGACCGTTTAGAATGCTGAGTGCCGAAGGGCTGTCTCAGGGGTGGTTCTCGAGGACAGTCCGGGGAGGGTGGTTTCGAAAAAACGGTCGCGAGACGGCTGTTTTGGACGGTGTTGGAGGCAAGGAAGTACGTTCGGGAAGGGAGCACGAACGTCGGTGCTTCCGGCGCACGGCTGTCGTCCCTTTCAGAACCAGCGGCTGACCTCTTTCAGGTGCGGATCGTGGGCCATATCGTTGGGATTGGTACCCGGCTCACCTTCGGGAATCGGCTCTCCCAGCCGTTCGAACAACTCCATCCAGAAGGCGGGCATCGTCCCGTCTGTAGCTCGGAAATTCATCGGCCGGGCCGGAAAGATCCGCTCCCCGTCCGGCGTGCGATAACTCTCCCAGATCAGTTCGCTGCAGTAGAAGCGTCCATTGTCCGGGCGGTAAGAGTAGTCGTAGGGGAGTCCCCTGAAGCTTCGCGCCCGTGCGACCGAGGCTGCTACGCCCGTCGTATCGCTTAGGCGCATGGCCACGACGGCCGGACGGTCATTGATTCGGGACGCATTCTTCAGAAATTCATCCAGCGAAGTCATCCGGACCCCGCCATTGCTGGTCGCTTCGAGTACCGAATCGGCCCCTTCGCAGGTGATTGCAATTCCTACATGGGTGAAATTCAGCGGGCTGTCGTCTCCGGTTGCGGCGGTGATTGCTCCGCTCATCTCCGATGTGGCGCCGACCTCAAACAACAGATCGCCGGTCCGGATTTCGGGCTCTGATGCCGTGCAGGCAAAAGCCGCCCACAGGGTCGCTATATATATAAGTGTCCGTTTTATTTTCTGCGTGGTTTACTTCGGGCAAAGATATTAAAAAATTTTCATAAGTAACTGCCTGACGGATAGGGATGTTGGAGATTTGGGTAAAAAGAGGGGCAAAAAAAGTGTGGAAAATATTTGGAGGGGACGGAAAAAAGTGCTTATCTTTGCACCCGCTTTGAGAGAGAGACGGCGGTTGCAGCCGCGGGATTTCGACCGAAGTGACGAGGTTCTGAGACGTTTTGACAAGATCTTTCGAAAAGATTTGGAAGATTCGGAAAAGGTTGTTACTTTTGCAGCCCGCAAGGAGGTCAGCGATGGCCGAGATGCGAGTGAGAGGGTTCTGGAAGTTTTCGAATTGAAAAGAAATCTTGAAAAAAGATTTGGAGGTTTCAAAAAAAGTGTTTATCTTTGCACCACTTTCCGCTGAAAAAACGGCGGTCAGTCCAGGGGCGAAGGAGGGCAGAGAGAAGCGATCGGAACCCCGCAAGAATAAGGAATTGTTCATATAGCCATATACGAACAGCGTTCTTTGAAGTGATTGAGCAGCTAAAGTTTTCCACTCTTGAAAAAGAGTGATTTCAAACAATACCTTTGAGATTTGAGCTAAAGATTTAACAAAACATTTTATACAATGGAGAGTTTGATCCTGGCTCAGGATGAACGCTAGCGGCAGGCCTAACACATGCAAGTCGAGGGGCATCGGGATTGAAGCTTGCTTCAATTGCCGGCGACCGGCGCACGGGTGCGTAACGCGTATGCAACCTACCCAGAACAGGGGGATAACACTGAGAAATTGGTACTAATACCCCATAATATATTGGAAGGCATCTTCCGATGTTGAAAACTCCGGTGGTTTTGGATGGGCATGCGTTGTATTAGCTGGTTGGTGAGGTAACGGCTCACCAAGGCGACGATACATAGGGGGACTGAGAGGTTAACCCCCCACATTGGTA